>CAZSSA010000073.1:0-12244 GCA_964609375.1 uncultured Verrucomicrobiota bacterium
GGAGAATACCGCCATGGACTACAAAACCAGACTCATCCGCAGACTCGACAGGAAATCGGCCGTCATTGGCATCGTGGGACTTGGTTATGTCGGCCTCCCGCTCGTCTTGCGCTTCATCGAAGCGGGCTACAAGGTCCTTGGTATCGATATTGATCCACAGAAGGTCAAATGGCTTTCCTCCGGGAAAAGTTACATCAAGCACATTTCCTCCGGGGCACTGCGCCACGCCCGGAAATCAGGGTTCGACGCCACTACCGATTTCTCCCAGGCACGCAAGGCCGATGCCCTGATCATCTGCGTGCCCACCCCGCTCGACGAACACCGCGAGCCGGATCTGAGTTTCGTGGTCGGCACAGTCGAATCGCTTGTGCCTCATATCCGCGCCGGCCAGATCATGTCGCTCGAAAGCACCACCTATCCCGGCACCACGGACGAGGAACTCGTCCCGAGAATCACTTCGCGCGGATTCACCATCGGTAGCGACTACTTCGTCGTCTTCTCGCCCGAGCGGGAAGATCCGGGCAATGCCAAGTTCAGCACCCGCTCCATCCCCAAGGTCTGCGGCGGCGTCACCCCTTCCTGCCTCGATGCGGGTGTGGCGTTATACAGCAAAGCCATCGATAAAGTGGTCCCCGTCAGTTCCACCCGTGTCGCCGAAATGACCAAACTACTGGAGAACATTCACCGCTCCGTCAACATCGGCCTGGTCAACGAGATGAAAATCGTGGCGGATCGCATGGGCATCGACATCCACGAGGTTATCCGGGCGGCATCCACCAAGCCGTTCGGGTTCGTTCCTTACCAACCCGGCCCCGGCTTAGGCGGCCATTGCATCCCCATTGACCCCTTTTATCTGACGTGGAAAGCACGGGAATTTGGAGTCCACACCCGATTCATTGAACTGGCAGGCGAGGTAAACAGCAGTATGCCCGAATGGGTCATCGGCAAACTGGCCGATGCGCTCAACGAACGCGGCAAGTCCGTCAAGAACAGCCGCATCCTTCTTCTCGGCCTCTCCTACAAGAAGGACGTGGATGATCCCCGCGAGTCGCCTTCCATGGTCCTGCTGGAATTACTGCGTAAACGGGGCGCACGCTTTGCCTATTCAGATCCGTTCTTCCCCGCCTTCCCCAAAATGCGGGAACATCATTTCGCCCTGAAAAGCGTCAAACTCTCACCCCGGGTCATCGCCTCGTACGACGGCGTCTTGATTGCCACGCATCATTCGGCGTTTGATTACAAGATGCTGAAGAAGCACGCCAAGTTGATTGTGGATACGCGGGGCGTCTACCTGAAACCCGCCCGCAACATCGTCAAAGCCTAATCTGAACAGGGGAAAACGCCGGGCCGTCCGCTCGCTATTCTTGGTCAACCCGGCCCCTGCCTCCCCCGCCCCTTACACCAGCATGGCGAATAGCCCGATCAGAAGGCCCCCGATGACACCGCAAAACATCGCCATCAACCCCGTGCGCATCCGCGGGGGGCGGGGATGCATGTGACGCAGTGTCAGGAAGGTAATAAGAGCGGAAATCACTAACGCCGTGGGAATGGAACCCGCCAGCGAGGCCAGGATCACCGGCAACAGGCAATCCATACTGATCCTCACATAGCAAATGGTTCCGTTCGACCCGACATAGAACAGGTGCCCCATGCCGGTTCCGATTGAAAGTCCACCCATGATTCCCATCATGAAGGCAATCAGGGAAAGACCAACGCTGCGCTTGCAGAGCCACCCGGAAGCAGCCCCTGCCACCGCGCCTGCCGCCATAGCCGTCCCTATGGTGATATCCACCAGTGAAAGTCCTTCGGCTCCTGCATGCAAAGGTAGCGGCATGGTCATTTGTCCTTTCTACAAAAAGCAACTTGGGAATTAAAGCATACGGCCCACAGGAAAACGAGCCCGATAATTCAGGGGTCATCCCTGTGGCTGCAGGACGGAAAAGACCCCCCTTTACACCCCCCTTGTCCTATTCCCGAACTTCTACTATTCTGCCCCCTCATAAGGACGCCCCATGAAGTATAAAGTCGCGCTCATCGTCATCATCGTCGTCGCCGCCCTGCTCCGCTTCGGCGGCCTCTCCCATGACCTGCACGAGGGCAAGGTCTATCACCCGGACACCCCCAAGCAAGTCCGCGCCATCCAGCGCTTCCTTGATGGCCGCTACTACGTCCACACCGGTATCTCCGACTATGACGGTTATCCCTATTTCAACTCACATCTCGTCGAAGTCCTCTGCCGCGCCGGAGAGCCAATCCGCGTTGCCACCCTGAACCTGCTGGGTGTCCCCACCGTTTCCCGGATCCCCGATGTCATCACCCTGTTCTGGATCACCCTCCTGTTTAACGCCACCATGGCCACACTCCTCGTCTGGCTCGTCTATCGTCTCGTCCTGGAACACTACGGCATCAAGGCCGCCCTCACCGCCGCCGCGTTCATCGCGCTCTCCCCCGTGGACGTCACCGCCTGCCATTACGCCAACGGGGACACCACCGCCGCCTTCTTCGCCACCCTCTCGCTTCTCTTCGCCCTCAGGATCGCCCGTGAGGGCCGCTGGCGCGATTACCTCTTCGCCGTCATCTTCGCCGCCTGCGGATTTGCCGCCAAGTATCACGCCGGACTCGCCGCCCTCCCCATCCTGATCGCCCACATCGCACGTCACCCCTCCCCGCGCACCTTCTTCAGCCGGGCCTCATGGAGCCGTCTCCTCGTCTGCGCCGCCGTGGGCATCGCCACCCTGTTCATCACCATCCCGACCCTGATCGGCCACACCAGCCAGGTCGTTCAGGATATCGTGTTTTTCTTTACCCACGTTTCAAAGGGCCGCCGTCTTCCCGTCGAGGTCAGAGGCACCGGCGCCATGGGCAAGTTCCTTTTCTCCATGACGCGTAACGGCCCCATCCTGCTTTATCTTCTCGGCCCGATTGCCGCCGCTGCCTCTCTACTCGCCCTTGTCCGTCTCTCCCTGCGTGATGTCCGCCTCCTCATCATCGGGTCCCTCCCCGTGGTTTATTTCCTTGTTGGCGTCAGCTTCAGGCCCATTGCGCCCCCCGTCTACCACACCCTGATGACCCCCATGGTTTTCATCCTGGCCGCCGTCTTCCTGACGCACCCGTTCAACACAAAACCATTCACCCGCCGCCTCTGGACCGTCGCCTCCGTCGTGGCCATCCTTCTCTCCATCGGCTACCTTGGCCGCCAGGCGCTCAAGGAAACATTCTTTCAATGGCATATGGATACGCGCCGCATGGCAGGCCGCTGGGTTGCCGAAAATGTCCCATCAACCTTCCTCTTGAACAAGGGGCTCTACACCTTCCAGTCCCCCACCCCCCCGCCCCCCCGCCCCGAGGGTACCGTCTTTGTCCGCAGCAGCATTTACCCCGAGCCGCCCCCGCCCTCCTTCCACCTCCTGAAAAACTTCGCCTTGGAACGGGACTCCCTGATGATGTTCCGCAATCCGGACATCACAACCCATCTCGGAAAAAGCCATTGGTTTAAAACCCCCGCCGCCATCCCGATCACCCAACGGTGGCCTTCCGAAACCGGCAACCAGTTTATCTTCGATAACGGACTCACTTTCCTGCGCGACAGCAAGCGGCTACCCGTGGAGGCCAACCAGCCCATCGTCCGACGCCTCGTCACCGAAGCCGCTCTCAAGGACGCCTTCCTCACCGTCCGTAACGGCTCCATGCCAAACGTTGTCACCGTCACCTTTGGCGGGGAGTCGCATACCTTCCGTCTGGCTCCGGGCGCATCCGAGGCCATCCTGATCCACAACCCCCGGCGTTCCTTCCCGCAGGAGCGCGGCCTGTTCTTCTATCGCCTGTCCGCCTCCACCTCCTCCGGCAGCGCCCTCGTCCGCCTCGCCACCCGCTCGGACGAAATCGGCATGGCCCTGTTCGATGCCGGTCGCTACACCGAGGCCGCCTCGTGGCTGGATGATGCCGCCATCTCCCTCCGGAACCCCACCCTCGCCGTGCAAGCCCTCGCCAGCCGTCAGCTCGCCACCACCCCCCCTGCTGCAAAGCCGGCTATCAGCCCGGGCGACATCAAGGCCATGGCCTCCCGTATCAAGCAAGTATCCAGCGCCAACACCCTCGAAGATACCTATGGCATTGGCCCCCGTTACCTCGACAAGTTGGCGTTCCTTTCGATCCCCGGCGAGTCCCTTATCCGAAAAGGCTTTAAGAAACGCTCAACGCTCGCCATCCCACTGGACGATGATGACGAGACAGACATCGCCCTCCCCGAGCTGGACCCCTCCAAACAGCAATCGATCTCTACGACACCCCTGTTCCTCGACGCCGGATTTTACACCTGCTCCGTCCGCTTCACCTATGCCCCGCTCCCCGAACAAAATCCTGTCCTGACCTTTGTCGTCGCCCTCCCCGACGGAACACCGCTCAGCCGCCACAAGGCAGACCTCTCGACGTCCCCCCCTTATCAAAAAGCCGAGCGCCAGTTTCAGGTGTATATTCCCGGGAATGTCCCCGCCGTCAAACTCATGATCAAGCCGGACCAAGTCGCGGGACTCACGGTTGAACGCATTGACGCCGCCCCCGATATTCTGGCCACCGTCCAAGGCTGGAAGACGATTCTGGAACTTCTTGATGGGGCCCCCGCCGCCGATGCCGCCACCCAACCCATGGCCTTCGATCTCCTCGTGGCCAAAGGCAACCGTGCCGCCGCCACGAATGACTATCCCTCCGCCCTGGACTTCTACATGGCCGCCGCCCGCGCACGCCCGGAAACACTTCTCCCCGCCTCACGCATTGCCGCCATGACAGCCTTCCTGCAACAAAGCCAGCATCTGGCGTCCTCTCTCCTGGCCCCCTATCAGGCGCGCCAATCGCTGTCCGAAGTCAAGATCAACGCGCGCTTCAAGAACGGCCTTCGCCTCGAGTCCGCCCTTTTCCGCGAAACGGAAATCACCCCCGGCGGCACACTGGGATTGAATTTCTATTGGACTATGGAGCAACCCGCCGGTGATCTGAAAGACCTTGTGGTCTGGGTGCACTTCCTGGATGCGCAGGGAAAGATCATCTTCCAGGGCGATCATGATCTTCTGCACGATCTATCCCTGAACCGTTCCCCTCTCTACACTGAACCTTACTTCACGGAAATCCCCGTGCCGGCAACCGTCAAACCCGGTGAATATGGGGTGCGTATTGGAATTTATATTCCGGCATCCCGAGAGATAATCCAAATGACCGACAGTCCGCTTCCCGGCCGGCAAACCAGCCTGAAACTCCCGCAGAAAATTGTGGTCAGGTAGTCCGCCCCCTTCTTCCGGTCTGGCGGGGAGTGAACACATCGGTGTGCGATGATGTCTGGCTACACCCGTCATCATCGCACACCATTCGATTTTTCTTTCTCCTCGTCCGAATTTCACCAATCCGTGACGAGGCCCTTCCTCAGCCGCCCGCCATCGCCGCCTTCAAATCGGCTTCCACGGTCGTCACCGGCTTGATCGCAAACTTATCCACCAGCACGTTCAACACCGCCGGGGTCACAAAGGCCGGCAGACTCGGTCCAAGCCGGATGTTCTTGATGCCCAGGGACAACAGCGTCAACAGAATGCAAACCGCCTTCTGCTCGTACCACGACAGGACCAGCGACAACGGCAGATCATTGACTCCGCAGTTGAATGCACCGGCCAATGCCGAGGCCACCTTGATCGCGGAGTAGGCATCATTGCACTGCCCCATGTCCAACAATCGGGGCAACCCGCCAATCGTGCCAAACTCCAGCTTATTGAACCGGTACTTCCCGCACGCCAGCGTGAGAATCATGCAATCCTTTGGAACGGCCAGGGCAAAGTCGGTGTAATAATTGCGACCGCTCTTGGCGCCATCGCACCCGCCTATCAGGAAGAAGCGCTTCACCGCTCCCGTCTTGACCGCCTCAATCACCTTGTCTGCCACCCCCAGCACCGTACCGTGCCCGAAGCCGACCAGAATGGTCTTCTCCGCTTCGGTCGCCGCAAATCCCGGGGCCGCCAATGCCGCCTCAATCAACGGCTTGAAATTCCCGTCGCCGATATGCGCCACATCCGGCCAGGCCACCAACCCGCTTGTGAAGATCCTGCCCTTGTAGGAGTCCTTGGGTTTCTGGATGCAGTTGGTCGTCATCAGGATCGCGCCAGGAAAGGCATCGAACTCCGCCCGCTGATCCTGCCACGCGCCCCCGTAGTTACCCGCAAGGTGCGCATACTTCTTGAGGCCCGGATATCCATGCGCCGGCAACATCTCGCCATGCGTATAAATATTCACGCCCTTGCCCTCGGTCTGCTTGAGCAACAGTTCCAGGTCCTTCAGATCATGACCGGAGACCAGAATGGCCTTGCCCTTGACCGGCGTGATCCGCACTGCCGTCGGGACCGGGGTCCCATACGCACCCGTGTTGGCGGCATCAAGCAATTCCATCACCTTGAGATTGATCTCCCCCGTCTTGAGCGCGTAACCCAGCAACTCGTCCATCGTCGGATTGGCCTTCAGCAGGAAGTCCAACGCCTCATGCGTAAACGCATAAACCGCATCATCCTCCTTGCCGAGGATCATGGCATGGTCCGCATAGGCAGCCACCCCCTTCAACCCGAGCAGGATCAGATCCTGCGTCCCCGCCACGTCCGCACCAAGCCTCGCCTGGCGCTTCTCGGGACTCACCACTTCGCCCTGCTTGACCAAGCCCGCCAAATCCGCCGCCGGTATCCACAGCGAAGGTCCGCCCGGCATCTCCGGCTTGACCCCCTTCTGCTTACACGCCGCCTCATAAAGCTCGCGCGCCTTCGCCATGACGGAGGACGCCTTCCTCAACATCCGGGCCAGCCGCGCGGTATCGAAATTGACGTTGGTCACCGTGGTGAACAACACCTCGGTCACAAACACGTCCACCTCATGATTCTTCGCGCCAAGCGTCCGGGCACGATGGGCATACTGGCTGATCCCCTGTGCCGCATGGATCAACAGATCCTGAAGGGCGGCGGTTTCCGGATCCTTGCCGCAAACACCAAACGATGTGCATCCCGTGCCTTTGGCGGACTGTTCACACTGATAACAAAACATACTGCTCATGATTCTATCTCCTTGCGTCGTTACTTTACTCTTGGTTTCAAAACACACAAGGGATTATGCACCATTCCCGCCGCCACGCCTTGATCCAGATCAAGTTTTCAGCAACTCCTTCAACGCCCGGTAATCCGTCTTGCCTGTCCCCAGCACAGGGATATGCTCCACCTTCCGTACAATCCTGATGTTATGCAACGCCGAAAGTCCCGCCGCGCGCAGACACCCATTGACCTCCTCCCGGTCAACCTCCCGGATCGTGAAAAGCACCAACTCCGGATTGAGCTCCGCCGGCATCGCCTCCACCGCCAAGACCGGCTCATCATCCGTCGCCTTCGAATACGTCCGCACCAACACCTCTTCAATGGCCGGCAGCGAAATCATCTCGCCCCCCATTTTTACAAACCGCTTCAACCGGCCGGAAAACGTCAATACCCCCTCGCTCCCCTCCACCACCAGATCGCCGGTGCGATACCACGACTTCCCTTCAAACTCCATAAACGGCGACGGGCCGTCGTACTTCAAATACCCGCCAAAGATGCCCGGCCCGCGCACCAGCAACATCCCCGCCCGCCCCGCGACCACCCGCCGCCCGCTCTCCACATCCACAATCGCATACTCCACGGATGGCAACACACGGCCAATCGTCCCCTTGCGAGGCGCCTGTTCATCATTCACAGAGACCACCGGCGAGCATTCCGTGATGCCATACCCTTCAATCACTTTCACATTCGGCCATTGTCTTTCCACCATGGCATACGTCGCCTCCGGACATTTCTCCGCACCGGTAATGACCGCTCTCAGCGTATCCAGCTCACGCCCCGTCACCGCCCGCAGGATCCCTGCCAGGAACGTCGGCGTGCCCACCAGAAACGAAACCCGGTACGCCTCGATCAACCGCGCCACCATGCCGCCTTCCGTTGGATTGGAGTGATAAACCACGGGGACCCCCGCGCACAGCGGCAGCAACAGCGTACCGGTCAGCCCGAAGGAATGAAACGGAGGCAGGATCCCGATCAACTTGTCATCGTCCCGGAACTCAAACCGCCCGCCCAGATCGCGGATATTGCTCAGTAAATTACGATGCGTCAACGGCACCGCCTTGGGCAGACTCTCCGACCCGCTGGTGAACAGCACCACCGCCGTCTCCGGCATGCGCACCCGCCCCAAACGGCTCCTCCACCCGACCCGTGCCGACAACCACGCCTTGGCCTTCTCTCCCGGCTTTATCCGCTTTCCCACATCCTCAAGATTCACAAACCTCGTCTTCAAGTCACCCATATCCCCCATGCCGGATTCAATCCGGCGCACCACGCGCTCCGAGGTCACCACGCGTTGCACCCCGAGAAGATCAAGGGAGTGCGTCATGTTCCGCAGCCCCACCGTCCAATTGATCATCACCGGGATCTTTCCGGAAAACAGCGTGGCCACATACAGCATCGTCGTCGTCACCGAGGCCGGCATCATGATCCCGACATACTCACCCGGCAGCGCCTCCAGTTGTGGCTTGAGTGCCCAGACAGTCGTCAGGAGATGACGATACGTTTTGATTCCCGCCATCTGGTCCGCCAGCACCACGCGGCCCGGCTCGCGCGCCATCTGCGCCAACAGCACCTCGCCCACCGTATCCCCCCGCGGCACCACCCGGCGGCCTGCCTTCTTCGGCGTCTGCAGCCAACCCCGCCCAACCGGCTTTAGCTGAACAGGCGCCGCCAGCAAACTCCCGCGCGCCGCCAGCATCACATCCTTGACGGTCTCAATCCCGGCTCCATCTCCCACCTGGAACCCGAATTCCGATTCAATCCACAGCGTCAAATCCACAAGGGAAAGGCTGTCCATGTTCAGATCACGCGCCAGATGATCCTCCACCCCGACGCTGGATCGTCCGCTGAGCGTCTTGAGATGGTCCAGCACCAATTCCCGCGTGGCCACCGGAACATCCTCCACCGAACCGGAAATCGAGCCGCCCTCCGGTTCAGGCAAGTCATGCCTTCCGCCTTTTTCCCACAGCGTATAGGGCACATAAGAAGCCGGCACCGGCTTGTCATTATAGAACCCTTCCAAGGCACGATTCAGTTCGGCGCGCCCCGCCTCCCGGGGCAGATTACCGGGCTCGACCAATTCAACGGAAACCTGCCGCTTGGGGACAAGGAAAACAAAACTCGCCAGCACCGCCTTGACCGCCTTGGCAAACGCACGCCCCAGATCCGGCGCCTTCCCCGAGGCTCGACTGAAACTACTTCCCCACAATCCCCGTGTCCGGATCAGCACCACCCGGCAATCCGGCGCCTCCTTGAGAATCGTCTCCACCGCGCTGGCCGCCGCCAGATCCTCTGTCTTCCGCCGCGCGATATGTCCCGACGGATATAACAGCACATTATCGCCGCGCCGCAACGCTTCCGCACAGGCCCGGACTCCCAGCAACACCTCATCCCGCGCCGCGTCACCATATACCGTCGGGTCCGGAATGGTAATCGCCCCTATCGCCGCCGCCAACCACCGCACTCCCGGACGCCCCACCTGATCCCGGTCCGCCAACGGCCGCACCCGGAATCGCCGGTGTAATTCGGAAAGCACAATCGGCGGATCCATCAGCGCCGGATGATTGGGCAAGAACAAGATTCCGCGCGTCCCCTTCAGTGCCACCTCCTCAATCCCGCTCACCCGGATCCGATACCGCAACCGCAGCAACCCCCGCACCACATTCAATAATATTGCAACCATCATCCCTCCCTATGGTCTAAGGTCTAACAGCAATTCGCATTATGGCCACCTCTCCTGGAGGGCGGGCGTCCTCGACCGCCGTTTTGGTGCACCTAGGCACGCGGCGGCTGGGGACATCCGCCCTCCATGCGGCCAAAATGAGAATAGCTGAACGGCTAAGGTCTAAGGTCCCCCCTCCTATAAGCCCACCACAACCCTCCCGCCGACACCAACGTCATCCCCCCCACCCATGCAAACGCTGTCGTCGGACGGCAATACGCATTCAACACATTGGCCACCCAGCCCGACATAAAGATCCCGCTGAATACCGCAAAGTTGACGGCCGCCAGAACCGCGCCTTTTTCGTGAGCCGCCGGACGCACCTGCAGGAAACTCTCCACAGGAATCAGCAGCAATCCTCCCGCCACCCCTACCAACAGCGTCAACCCGAACAGCACCGGAATGCCTATCCCCCGCTCAAGTCCGGGCACCAGCGGCATGGCCAGCATAAAGGCGGCCATCAGGGCCGCCCCCATGGGGACCCCCCGGTACCAGCGCGGCCCGGTCAGTAACCGCCCTCCCAGAAACCCGCCGATTCCTATTCCAATCAACTGACTGGCCACCAATCCACTGGTCCACGTTTTCCCTATCTGGAATTGCTGGATCCCCATCGGGTTCAGGATAAGCACCCCCATGGATCCGCCAAACCACAACAGAACATCCGCCGCCACACTCGTCGCCAACAGGGGATCACGTGCAATCGCCTGCAGTTGCCGCAGGGTATGCAAAGGCCCATTCCAGGGAAACGGGGCCCCCGGATTCGCCGCCGGACGCGACGGCACCCCCGCACTCACCAGCAAGCCTACCAGCGCCACCCCCACCACGATCATTCCCACCATCCACCTTCCGCACTCGATCCCCGCCCACTCCCCTGACATATCCAGCACCACGCCCGCCAGCGCCACTCCCCCCAAAATCGCCACCGTCACCAGCATCCGCAACACGGCATTCGCACGCGGCACATGGTCCGCCGGATAAAGTTCCGGCAGGCTGCCGTTGATGGCAGGACTGAAAAACGTCGCCTGAACCCCCATGATTAACAACATGGCAAAGAGCAATCCCCAATGTCCCAGGCAAACCCCGGCAGCCCCCGCCAGCATCGCGATGAATTCGATCCCCTTGGCGGCAATCACCACCTTGCGTTTTGGAAACCGATCCGCCGCCCAGCCCGCCGGTGCCGCCAGCAGAATGAACGGCACCGTGAACACCGCCACGGCAACCCCCTGCATCGCTGTTTGTCCTGCCGCGACCGCCAGAATCAATACCGCCTGCTTGAAAAAATTATCGTTATAGACTCCCATGGCATAGGCGCTGGCCATGCACACAAACCGCCCGCGCGCCCGCCGGATCACATCATCTTCTTTGTTCATTGCCCTTCCCCTCATGAAACCATCTCGTTGCGCCCTTACTCTACCGATCTAATTCCCCACTCTCAACGTCCATTCATTCCCCCTCCCCCTCTCCTTCTCCCGATTCGCAGGGGCGTCGCTTGACGACGCCTGCGGGCCCCACTTTATGATTTCCATCCGATTGCCCCCCCTGTACTATGCCACAAGAAGAGGTGAGGTTTTCATGAAAACAACCAGCACGATCTCCGTCGGCACCGTAACCCCCTCGGCGCCACCCCTGTTCGATGCCCACTGCCACCTTCAGGACAAGCGGTTGGCCCCACTCCTCAATGACGCCATGAACCGCGCCATCCAGGCGGGGGTAACCGACCTGATGTGCTGTGGAACCCGCGAAGCCGATTGGCCGGATGTCATCGATATTGCCGCCCGCTTCATCAACGTCCGGATTTCCTTTGGCCTGCACCCCTGGTATGTCGCTGACCGCACCGCCACCTGGCTTGATACGTTGCGGGGATTGCTCAAGGATCACCCGTCCGCCATCGGCGAAATCGGCCTCGACCACGCTCTCGATCTGCAAACCTTCGCCGCCCAGGAAGAAGCCTTTCTCGCGCAACTGACGCTGGCGATGGAATTGGAGCGCCCTGTCTCGGTACACTGCCGCCGCGCGTGGGGCCGGATAATGGAACTACTGGACGACCACGGGTGGCCGCCTCACGGCATCCTGTTTCATTCCTATTCCGGGGGCCCCGAACTGGTTCCAGCCCTGGTTCGCCGTCATGCCTCGTTCTCTTTTTCCGGCGCCATCACCCACGACCAAAACGTGCGTGGTCGCGAAGCGGTCGCCATCATCCCGGAGGATCGCCTCCTGATTGAAACCGATTCCCCGGATATCATGCCCGCCATTCCTTCGCTGAAGCCGGAATCAAAACATCATTTTCTCCTCCGTCGACATGACCCTGTCAATGAACCCGCCAATCTCCAGTATGTCGCCTCGGCCGTTGCCGATCTCCGCCACTGGTCACTGGATCAAACGGGGACCATCACCCGGAAAAACGCCGAAGCCTTTTTCG
>CAZSSA010000074.1:0-11989 GCA_964609375.1 uncultured Verrucomicrobiota bacterium
GTCGCCCCCCGCGCGGGGGCGTGGATTGAAACTTTATCACGCCGTCACTGTACCAGCCGCATTGCAGTCGCCCCCCGCGCGGGGGCGTGGATTGAAACTACGGTGCAGCCAAGCATGATGCATGACGGCACCCGCATATCTTAGCCGGAACGATTTAGTTCAAGGCGCCGAACTGGCACTGCACACGCGCAGTCTATTGATAAGCCATGACTTGCATTCTGGTGGAAGCATTGCAATGCAGATGGATCCGATCACTGAAAGGTGGACGCCGCCGTCCCGGCGGCGTTGAGCGTCAGGAGTGCCCGACGGGTGCCTGATGCCGCCGGGACGGCGGCATCCACCTGCGGAATATCAAAGGAACTGAATCGTTCCGGCTTAGAGGCGTCCCTGCCGCAGGTCGCCTCTATGTCACTGACGCCTTAATTTGCAAATGCCCTTTTCTTTGTCACCGCGATAAAGTATTGTTAGCAACATGAAGACAACCATAGATATACCTGATGCTCTCATGGCGCGTTGCAAGAAGGTGATCAGCCAACAACACATGACGTTTCGCAGTCTTGTGGAAGAGGGGCTTGACCGGGTATTGGAAGAACGTGTCCACCGTAAACCGTTCAAATTGCGGGCTGTTCAATTTCGAGGGGGAGGGTTCCTGCCTGGATTTAACGAGGCGGACTGGGATCGGATCCGGGATGCGGCATATGAAGGGAGAGGCGGATGATTGCGGTCGATACGAATATTCTTGTTGCGTTTCACCGTACTGAATACGCCCATCACGATGCGGCGGTCAAGGTCATCACGTCGCTGGCGGAAGGTTCTGAAGTGTGGGCCATTCCCTGGCCTTGCATCCACGAATTTACCGCCGTGGTGACAAATGGGCGTATATTTTCAAAACCAACCGAGCCTTCTGTTGCAGTGGATACGGTTGATGCCCTGGTGGAATCCCCGGTGCTTCGCATGCTTGGAGAAGGGCCGGGGTACTGGAATGCCTTGCGCAGTCTCATCCTCAAGGGGAAAATTACGGGAGCCCGAGTGCATGACGCTAGAATCGCCGCGATCTGCCTCGAACACCGTGTTCGTTGTCTCTGGACCGCGGATCGTGATTTCACGCGATTCCCGGCACTGAAATGTCGCAATCCGCTGACCTCGAACGACTGATGTGGGTCCCTGTTGAGAGCGGTCAGGACCAGATTTCGATTTCGGTTTCCAGGTGGATATTGAATTGACGCTGAACGGTGGCGCGGGCGATTTCGAGGACGGCCAGAACATCCGATGCCTTGGCGTCCTGGCCGGCGATAATAACGTTGGCGTGGCGGTCGGCAATGGCAGCGCCACCAATCGTGAAGCCTTTGAGTCCGGCTTGCTCAATCAGGCGCCCGGCATGGTCGCCCGGCGGATTCTTGAATACCGAACCGGCGGAGTGGATCCCTTTCATCCAGGTGCGGCGACCGGCATAGTCGGTCCGGAGTTGATGGATGCCTTGAGCATCGCCGGGCCGAACACCTAGCCCGACCTGGGTGATGACCAGATCGCGAAGCGCGGGACAGCGGCGGTAGTCGTAGTCCAGTTCGGAGCGGCGAAAGGTGACGTCCTTGCCTTCGGTGTTCAGGCCGCGAACCCAGACGATACGGTCGCCGATGGCCTGTTCCCAGGCCCCGGCGTTGCCCCGGGCGGCGCCGCCCACGGTGCCGGGGATGCTTTCCAGAAACTCCAGACCGGAGAGGGCTTGTCCCTCCGCCCAGGCGAGAAGGCGGGGGATGGGGACAGAGGCGCCGGCGGTGATGACTCCATCTTCATGACGGAGGGTGTGGAATTCATTGCCGGTCAAGCGGGCAACGACGCCCCTGACGCCGAGATCGCTGACCAGAATATTGCTGCCGCCACCAAGGATGCGGAAGGGGATGCCTTTGGAGTGTGTCCAGAGGAGGACCTTGGCGAGGTCACGTCCATTCCCCATTTCCATCCAGACATCGGCGTTGCCGCCGACGGCGAAGGTGGTCTTGAGTCCCAGCCGCTCGTGGCCGCGAACCACGGTTGACTCAAGGTCGGCAGTGCGGATGATTTCGCCGACGAGACTGGGCAGTTCGTCCACGCGGGTTTTAAGCAGATCATCGCGCGCCCACAGGGCAATGCGCTCGACATCACCGGCGCCGATGACGAGGAATACATCGCCCAGGCGTAATTGGCTGCGGTGGTATTCCCAGGCCTGCCGCAAGGAGGTTGCCACGGAGACGGGGGTGCGGTTGTCGCGGCGGCAATGGGCATAGAGATCCCACACGGTTCCGCCGGGGAGGGGGGGCTCGGAGGCGGCGTAGACAGGGGTTAGAACGATTTCGGATAGACCCCGGAAGGAGGAGGGGAAGTCGGGGCCGAGGGCTTGCGTGCGCGTGTAGCGGTGGGGTTGGAAGACACCCAGGAGGCGCGGGCGGTGCAGGTGTTCGGCCGCCCGGACGAGGGCGGTGATTTCGGAGGGGTGATGGGCGTAGTCCGAGATGACGACGACATCGTCCCGGTTCAGGAGGCGGTCGAACCGTCGGCGGGGGAGGGACACACGGGCGATGGCGTCGCGTATCTGGTCGAAGGCGAGGCCCTGTTCGAGGCAGACGGCAATGCAGGCGAGGGCATTGAGAACATTGTGGCGGCCGGGGGCAGGGACGGTGAAGGTGCCGAGTCGTTCGCTCCCGCGGAACAGGAGGCACTCCGTGCTGGACGCCAGTTCCTTGAAGAGTTCGGCGCGGAGGAAGGCACCGGGCTTCAGGCCGTAACCGATAGCGGTGTTGTGTCCGGCGCAAAGTCGGGAGGCGCGCGGATCGTCGGCGCAATAGATGACCCGCTGGCGGGTATTGTGGATGAACGTCTGGAAGCAGGCTTCGAAGGCGTCCACGTTGGCAAAGTGTTCCATGTGGTCGAATTCGATGTTGGTGACGACGGCGATATCGGGATGGTAGAGGGTGAGGGTTCCATCGGATTCGTCGGCTTCGACGACGATGGTGTTGCCGATTCCGGCGCGGGCGATCCCGCCGAGGGGAGTGACTTCGCCGCCGATGCAGAAGGAGGGGTTGAGGCCGGCGGTGGTGAGGGCCTGGGCGATGAAGGAGGAGGTGGTGGTTTTGCCGTGAGTGCCTGAGATGGCGATGGAGATGGAGCCTTCCAGGAGGGCGGGGAGAAGTTCGCCGCGCCGGATGACGGGTAATCCCCTGGCGTGTGCGGCGACGATGTCGGGGGCGGATTCCGGAACGGCGGTGCTGCGGACCACAAAGGCGACATCGTCTGTCAGGTGGGATGGTGAATGGCCTTCGACGACGGAGATGTGGCGTTCGCGCAACCAGCCGGCGAGCTTGTTGATCATGAGGTCACAGCCACTCACGGTGAATCCGCGGCGCTGGAGGAGGATGGCGAGGCCGGCCATGCCCACGCCGCAAATGCCGGCCATGTGGACGTGGCCGGTGCCGCGAGCGATCAAGTCGCGTGCGGTTGATGTTGGGGTGCCGGGCGATGGACTGTTCATTGGGCGCGAATCTATCAAAGGAGCGGGGGGGGAGGGAAGGGGGGAAAAGAGGGGAAGGGGGGGGGAGGGGGGGGTTCAGGGTTCAGGGTTCAGGGTTCGGGGTTCAGGAAAGGGGGGGAGGAAGGGGGGAAAAGAGGGGAAGGGGGAGGGAGTGGGGGGACTCTTTATTGTGGGAGGCATGCGATTTGCCTGCAGTTGGTGTGAACCCAAATCAATCCTGGATAATTTTAGTGAGAAGGGTGGACAGTTCGGTGTCCGGATGGCGACTGGTCCAGCGTTCCAGGCGGGCGTGTTGAGAGGCTTGGATCTTTGCTCGTAACGAGGGGTTGGTCAGGGTTTGGTGGATGAGGGTGGCGAGTTCATCGGGGGTGAGGTCATTGTAGAGAATTCCGGCGCCGTCCATGGCTTCCGGGGTTCCCCCTGTCTCGCGGGCAATGACGGGAAGTCCGTGGGCCATGGCTTCGATCAACGGCAGGCAGTATCCCTCGTGGGCGCTGGCACAGACGAAGACGTGCGAGGCGCGGTAGCAGGCTTCGAGTCCGGATTCCAGTGCGTATCCCTCGAAACAAACGTGGGTCAACATGCGTTCGGCGGCGAGGCGGCGGAGGGCGGTGTAGTAGCGCGGGCAACTGCGTTCGGAGCCGACGAGGATGAGGCGGGAGAAGGGGTTGTAGCGGTGCTGGTAACGTTCGAAGGCGAGGATGAGGTCCTCGATGCGTTTGTTGGGGGCGATACGTCCGACAAAGAGCAGATTGGTGAGGGGACCGCTGTAGCGTTGGAGGATGGCAGGGTCGGGAGCGATGGCGGCGCGGGTTGGGGAGGGGATGAGGGGGAGGACGAAGACCTTGCGGGCTCCTGCTTCACGGGCCTCGGCGGCATTGTATTCCGAGGCGGCAAGGACGGCTTCGGCCTTGGAGAGGACGTGCGGGAGGTCGCGGCGTGCGGCGCGCAGGCTGGCGGCGAGGGTGTCGTCATAGCCATCGAAGCATTCGCCGGGAGTGATATTGTGGTAGCGGATCAGGCGGCGTGCGGGGGTGGAATGGAAGAAGTGGGTGGCAGGGGATTGTCCGCCGTAATGATAGATCAGGAAGTCGGACGGTGAACCGGAGTGGTGGGTCATGGGGTGGCAGAGGGTGGGCATGCCTGGGCCGATGCGGTTGGGAACGACGACGATGTCGGAGGGGTGGCCCAGTTGGCGGAGGACGTGTTGCAGGCCGAGGGCATCGAGGGAGGTGGCGTCGCCTTCGGCGAAGCCGGCGAGGAGTTGGTCGATTCGGGTGGACCTTGGAAATATGCGGCTCACCGGAGGTTCGCCCTCCAGAAGAAGGGAGAGGGAGGAATTTGTTGAATGGGAGGGGAAGGGGTCATGGGGCGGGCGGGGAGGGGTCCCGTTTTTCCAAGGCGGCAAGGCGTTTGGAGAGGCGGTTAAGATCGTGCTGGTATTCGGCGCGGAGGAATTCCAAGGCGGCGGCGGTTTGTGTGTTGATGGCGCTTTGTTGGAAGGCCATGTGGTCGTGCTGGTAGCGCAGCAGTTTCCAGAGGAAGCGGCGGATGGCGCCTTGGAGGCGGCCCAGGGGACCGGGGCGGGTGGATGGGGTTAAGGTGGAGGTGTGCAAGCCGCTTTCGGTGCGCAGTTTGGAGAGGAGGCGGGAAAGATATTCCGCCTCATTGCGTGCCTGGAGCAGCAGGGCGGCGGGGTCGGTGGCCGGGGGGTGTGTGTCTGTTCCGGGGAGTATATCCTGTGTGCGATCCTCTCCGGCTATTTTGATGTGCTTCATGGCGAGGGTTGGTCTCCAAGACGTTCAGAGATGGGCACCCTTAACAGGAGCAGTGAGCAGGCGAGGAAGGCGACGGCGCCGAGGCATTCGCTGCTTTCCTCGATTAGCATTCGCGTGGACTTGGTCATCAGCGGGGTATAGCGCAATAGATCATCCATGACGAAGCCCATTCCCAGGCAGACGGTGGCCACGACCAGCATGCCGATGCTGGCATCGCCTGTGCGCAAGAGACGCCAGAAGCGGGTGCGCATGAGGAACGGCGGAGCAAGGATGGCGCCGAGGATGATGAGAGCGACGACGATGCAGGTTAGTTTATGGAGGATGTGGACGTGGGGATCCAGAAGCCAGTCGATGCGGAAGCGAATGCCAAACTGGCCGATGACGACGGGATTGAGAAGGAAATGGGCGTCGACTTCGCGTAGAGCGGCAAGGCAGGCGGTGAGGGCGATCCAGAAAGAGACAAGGCGATCGGTTCGGCTGGGCCAACGCCGGTAAGCGGCGGCGGCGGCGAAGGCGCTGAGGAGCCAGAGGGCCACGGACAGGTTTTCCAAGGGGCCGAATTCCTTGTACAGCATATCGGGTTTTTGGATGATGGTGGCGGCCAGGGTGATGGCAATAATCAGGATTAACCCGATTATTCCGCTCAAGGCGAGGTAGATGAAGGGGCGGGACAGGATGTTCGATTGCATAATGGTGCTCCAGATTCAATTAGGGTCCAATACAACACTGGGACTTGTTATCCGTCAAGGCCCCATTTATGATGCGCGGATATGAGTGTAAATCAACCGCTTGCGATTGGAATTCTGGGATCGGGGAAAGGGTCGAATGCCCAGGCGATTTTTGATGCCATTGCCGATGGGCGGCTGAACGCCCGGGTGGTCTGTGTGCTGTCCGATGTGGAGGAGGCGTTTATTCTGGAGCGGGCGAGGCGGGCGGGGATACCGGCGGAGTTTGTGAGTGCGGCGCCGTTCAAGACCAAACTGGATGGGGAGGCGGAGCAGCGGTATGTGGAGGTGTTGAAGCGGTATGGGGTTGAGGTGGTTGTGCTGGCCGGGTTCATGAGGATTATCAAGCGGGGGATGCTGGCGGCGTTTCCGTACCGGATTGTGAACCTTCATCCGGCACTGCTTCCGGCGTTTCCGGGGATGGAGTCGTGGAAGCAGGCGTTGGAATACGGGGTCAAGGTGGCGGGCTGCACGGTGCATTTTGTGGACGAGGGGACGGATACGGGGCCGATTATCTTGCAGCGGACGGTGCCGGTGCTGGAGGGGGATACGCCGGAGGCTCTGCATGCGCGTATTCAGGAGCAGGAGCACCTGGCATTGCCGGAAGCGTTGCAATTACTGGCTGGGCGGCGGGTGAGGGTGGAGGGGCGAGTGGTGCGGGGCGGAAGTGAGACGTGAAGCGTGAGACGTGAAAGAGGGAGCATGTTCCAGATAATGATGGACGTTTATCCCTGATTTACATAGTATCCCGCCCGCTTTGCCCCACGCAGGCGCTGTGGTGGGCGAGTCTTAACTCTATGGATGACGGTGGAAAGGAATGGCGATGAGCAAATTGGTGTTGGGCTTGCCGAAGGGTAGTCTTCAGGAAGCGACGTTTACCATGTTTCAAAAGGCGGGGTTCAAGGTGACCTTGGGGTCCCGTTCCTATGCCCCTAACGTGGATGATCCTGAAATTGAAGCACGATTGATCCGCGCCCAGGAAATCAGCCGTTATGTCGAGCTGGGTGTGTTGGATGCCGGGATTACGGGGTTTGATTGGATTCAGGAGAACGGGTCCGATGTCCATGAAGTTGCCGATCTGATCTATGCCAAGCAGGGGATGCGCCCGGTTCGCTGGGTTGTGGCGGTTCACAATGATTCCAAGATCAACTCGGTCAAGGACTTGCAAGGGAAGCGCATTGCCACGGAAGCGGTGGGGCTGACCAAGCGGTATCTGGCCAAGCACGGGGTTGAGGCGGATGTTGAATTTTCGTGGGGGGCGACCGAGGCCAAGGTGCCTGAGTTGGTGGATGCCATTGTGGAGTTGACGGAGACGGGGTCATCCCTGCGCGCCAACAACCTGCGCATCATGGATGTGGTATTGCAGTCCACGACCAAGTTTATTGTCAACCGTGTGTCGTGGCAGGAGGCGTGGAAGCGGCGGAAGGTGGAGCAGATTGCGTTGTTGTTGCAGGGGGCGCTGGCGGCCGAATCGCGGGTGTTGCTCAAGATGAATGTACCGGTGGGCAAGGTGGAGCAGGTGTCGAAGATTCTTCCGGCCCTGCATGCGCCCACGATTAATCCGCTCGGGACGCCGGACTGGGTGGCGATTGAATCGGTTGTTGAGGAAAAGGTGGTCCGGGAGATTATTCCGGAATTGAAACGTGTTGGGGCGGAAGGTATTATCGAGCTTCCGTTGAACAAGGTGATTCGGTAGTCAACCGGGTTGAAGTTCAGGGAATCGAAAAAGGAGCAGACTGTGGGATCGATCAAGAAAAAACGCCGTGCGAAGATGGCGAAGCACAAGCAGCGCAAACGTCAGAAGGCTAATCGCCACAAGAACAAGTAGGGAGGGGATCCGCAACATGCGAGCATGGTACAACTGGCTCGCGGTGGTTCCACTTCTTGGTTTTGTTGGTTGTGCGACGCTGCATGACCGGGCCGCCTCGGCTGTTTCTCCTTCCGCGTTGACGTCGGGGGACGAGCGGATGGCTGAGGCGCTTGCCCATTACAGTTTGACGCTGATATCCGAAACGACACTGGGCGGCTCCGGGGCCGCCCTGATGCATTTACGGGAGGCGTCTGCCGCTGATCCGTCGAATCTGCCGCTGGCGCTCAAGGTGGCGGCGGGACATGTGACGCGCAAGGAGTATGGGGCGGCGATCACGGTAATAAAGCGGACCCTTGTGCATCATCCGCACTCGGTGGAAGCGCACCTTGTCCTTGGAATTGCGTACCAGCTTGATTCCGCCAGCCGGCTGGCGGAGCGTGAATTCCGGACGGCCATGAGATTGGACCCCTTGGCGAGCGAACCCCCTCTCCGGCTGGCCTCGCTTTACATTGCCAGTGATAAGCCGCGCCAAGCGTTGGTTGTGGTGGATAAGGCGCTGGAACAACCTGCGTTCAAGGCGGCCTTTGCGGAATTCGCTGAGAACATGGGGCGTCTTTACCTGCTTGGAGAGCAGCCGGTCCGGGCTGTTTCCTTTTTTGAACGTGCGGTGCAGGCGGATCCCGATCGCGTGGCCATCAAGGGATTGCTGGCGCGCGCCCACATGGCGGCCGGCAATCGCCATGCCGCGATGAAGGGGTTGCTGGATCTGGCCTGGCGATATCCCGAGGATTACCAGACTGCCCTGTCGCTTGGAGAGTTGTTTGAGGAGGAGGGCGAGATCGAGAAGGCGGCCGGGTACTACGAGCGAGCGGTTAAAGCCAAGCCGGGCGACACGACGGCCGTCTTGCGGCTGGTGAACATTTTATTGCGCACCAAACCGGCGGATGCCTGGCGGCTCATGGAGGAGACCGTCCGGAAATATCCGGATGATCCTGCGTTGTCGGTGTATCTGGGATTGATCTATAGCCGTCTGAAGCGGTTTGATGAGGCGGTCCGGCTTTACGCAAAGGTGGAGGCCGCGGCGTCCAAAGGCGCCGGGAATGCCCAGGGCCTTAAGCCGATATTTTATTTCTGGTACGGGAGCGCCTGCGAGCGGGCGGGGTTGATCGAGGAGGCGGAGCGGCAGCTTGGGCGTTGCATTGAACTGGATGCGAATTCGGATCAGGCGTTGAATTATCTGGCCTACATCTGGGCCGACAAGGGCATTCACCTCGACAAGGCGCTGGAGTATGCGACCCGTGCGCTGGCGCTGGCCCCCGGCGAGGGCGCCTATCTTGATACCATCGGGTGGATTCATTACAAGAAAGGCGATTACCACAAGGCTCTCTACTATCTCAAGAAAGCGGCGAAGGTGATGCCGGATGATCCGGTGGTGAATGATCATCTTGGAGATACATGGGATGCCCTGAAGGAGCCCGGGAAGGCCCAGCGTTATTGGCAGAAGAGTCTGAATCTGGAGACGGGGAAGCAGCCTCCATCACCGCGGGGAAAGGAATAGCCGTCATGTCCGCCATTCATCAACTGGTTGCCGGGTTCAGCCGCGGCGATGCCATCAGCAACGAAGCGGTTGTGATGCGAGACCTGTTCCGGGAATGGGGGTATGAATCGGAGATCTTCTGCGAGCATAAGCGGATATTGCCTGAACTGCGTGGCGAGGCCCGTGAGCTTTCCGAGGCGACCGGCCGGCTTCGTGATGATGATGTGGCGCTGTTGCACCTGTCGATCGGGTCGCCCGCCAACGAGGTGTTTCCTTCGCTAAAGGGACGGAAAGCCATTTTGTATCATAACATTACGCCTCCGGAGTATTTCCGGTTGATTCAGCCGGCCACCGCCCAGCAGTTGGCCAAGGGGCGTGAGCAGGCCCGCGCCCTTGCCGATGTGGCCATTGTCAATCTGGCCGATAGTCAGTTCAATGCCGACGAACTGACGCAATGGGGTTACATCAACCCGCAGGTTTTCCCCCTGATGCTTGATTTCGGGCGATTGACCGGGACGGTGGATCGGGCGGTGTACAGGCGGTTCCGTGACGGCAAGAAGAACGTGTTGTTTGTCGGGCGGTGCGCGCCGAACAAGAAGATTGAGGATGTGATCACGCTGTTCGCCTATTTCCAGAAGGCGGTTGAGCCGCATTCCCGGCTGATTCTGGCAGGGTCGTATGCGGGGACGGAGCGTTACCAGCGGTTGTTGCTCTCGATGGTGCGGGACCTGAAGCTGGAGAACGTGTTGTTTGCGGGGTCGATTCCGCAGGCGGAGTTGAATGCCTGTTACCGGGCGGCGGATGTGTTTGTGTGCATGAGCGAGCATGAAGGGTTCTGCATTCCCCTGATCGAGGCGTTGGTGCAAGGGGTTCCGGTTCTGGCTTACGCGGCGGCGGCGGTGCCGGAAACCCTGGGGGGCGCCGGTGTCTTGTTTGGCGGGAAACGATATGAGGAAATGGCCGAGATGATGGGATGCCTGATGCGGGATGCGCGGTTGAGGCAGGCGGTATTGCAGAGGCAGGCGGAACGGATCCAGCAGTTCAGGGAGCTGAATCTGGCCGCTGATCTTCGCCGTCATCTTGGGCCGGTGATGATCTGAGCGAAGCGTGGTCGCGATTCCTCGGAGGGGCGTTGCTTGTCGACGCCACGGACATTATTCATTTTCCTTGATCCGCATCAAGGACGGACGGTCAGCCGTTTTGTATCGTATGGGTGTTGGAAGGGATGGAGCCTTGGTAGACCGACCCTGGGTGGGCGGTGTTCCGGGACACCGTCCCGGCCTACAACAGCAATACGAGGAGAAAGCATCATGAAGCGGAAGATAATCAATATCGACGAAGGCAAATGTACCGGTTGCGCGCTGTGCATTCCCAACTGTCCGGAAGGCGCCATTCAAATCATCGACGGCAAAGCACGGCTGGTCAGCGATTTGATGTGTGACGGGCTCGGCGCCTGTCTCGGGCATTGCCCGGAGGGGGCGATTACCATCGAGGAGCGGGAGGCGGAAGCCTATGACGAAGCCAAGGTCATGGCGAACATTGTCAAAGCCGGGCCCAATACCATCAAGGCGCACTTGGAGCATTTGCGTGACCACCAGCAGATGGATTACCTGGCCGTGGCGGTGGGGTATCTGGCGGAACACGGGATTGTCAATCCGATGGCGAAAGGGGGACCCACCCCTGACCCCTCCAAGGAGGGGAGCAGATTATCCACGCCATGCGCTTCCAAGGAGGGGAGCGGAGGTGATGCTGTGCATGCGGGGTGTCCCGGGAGCCGGGCCATGCAACTCAAGAGCAAGCCCCAGGCGGAGGAAACGGCGGTGGGGTCCCGGCCATCACAGTTGACGCATTGGCCGATCCAGTTGCATTTGCTGGGGCCCCAGGCGCCGCATTACCAGGGCAGCGACCTGTTGTTGGCGGCGGATTGCACAGCGTTTGCATTGGGCGATTTCCATAAGGACTACCTGAAAGGAAAGACGCTGGCGATTGCCTGTCCGAAGCTGGATGTGGAACAGGAGATATATATCGAGAAAATCCAAGCGTTGATTGATGAGGCGAGGATCAACACCTTGACGGTGATGATTATGCAGGTTCCGTGTTGTGGAGGGTTGTTGCGGTTGGCGCAAAAGGCGGCGGCCCAAGCCAAGCGGAAGGTGCCGATCAAGTGTGTGGTGGTTGGATTGGATGGAGGGATTATAAGGGAAGATTGGGTGTAAAAGGAGATGACGATGAATAATTTGGATGCTTATAAAGGGACGGTGATTGAACTGGCGGGCGGGGTTGAGGTGGCGGCGGGGTCCGTGGTAAGCAAGACGATTCTGGACAAGAAGACCGGGACGTTGACGCTGTTTGCGTTTGATCAGGGGCAGGGATTGAGTGAGCATACTTCGCCCTATGACGCCACGGTGCAGATTGTGGAGGGGGAGGCGGAACTGGTCGTGGGTGGGAAACCCAACCGGGTCAAGGCCGGGCAACTTTTTATCATGCCCGCCAACGTGCCGCATTCCGTACGTGCCGTGGAGCCCTTCAAGATGTTATTGATCATGATCCGGTGAGATATGAATAATTCCAGTCGTGGCGAGAAAGCGGAAGCCTGTTTCAAGGAAGGGTTTGCCTGTTCGCAAGCGGTTCTAT
>CAZSSA010000075.1:0-11976 GCA_964609375.1 uncultured Verrucomicrobiota bacterium
ATCTTTGTGACGATGGACTCTATCGATTCCCGGAGGTGGACGGCGGATTGTCCGACGGGCTTGGCGCTGTCATAGAGGTAGAACCAGAACTGGTACTTACCTCTCAACGTCGGGTCGCCCATCAAGGTGTTCCACATTTCGGCCCACCAGACAGGGCTGCTCATGGTTCCATGGACGAAAAGCACGGGAATCTTTCCCGGTTGATAGGGCTGCGTCGGATAGATGCCCGGCACAAACGATGCCTGCCCCAGGCGGAACAGCATCTTCTCAACCTGCCAGTAAGCCGGATTGTTCAACGTGTAGGCGATCTGCGTGGTCAGATCCTCTTCGAGGGGGATTTGACGGCCGCCAACCTCGACATGGTCGCGCGCAAAGGCGGAGTAAACCTCCACTTGGCCCCGGAGCGTCCCCGCCGTGAAATCTGCCAGGCCGCCCTGGATCCGGAGGAACACCGTCGCCGCCGAACCTTTCGCCATTGGGCTACCCACCTTCTTTGGCGGCATGATCACAATGGGCGCGCCCAGACCCGCGTTACGGTTACGGACCGAAAGCCCTCGAATCCGGAAGCGGTCGGCGGAAACGAAGGTCTCGTTCTCCTTGAGCGGGAGATCGAAATCGGAGTTTTTGTCCCCACGCTCGACCACCATACTCCCCACCGGCAGTGGCCACACACTGTCCCCGGATTCCCGCTTGCCTTCACGATGCGCGATGATGAAGCCGAGACTGCGGTTGTAGAAATCGCACGCGATGCGAAACCGGCGGTCAAACGAATCCGGAGCCAATTCCTCGCCCGGCCCCAGAAGAAACAGGTACGCGTACACCGCCGAAGCGGCGAAGAGGTTCTCCGGCGCCAGGGCCCGCCCGTCGGCCTTGACGCTCCGACCCTCCTTGCCCAGCAGGAAGCTGAGTTCCGATAGCGCAAACAGCGTATCGCGGCGGTTGTCACTGCACGCCCGCCGGTGAAGTTCCGTCAGGCAATGCACGGGCGACTTGGCGTTCATCCGTTCCAGATTGTAGCGATGAAGCACGACGGCCGTGTAGCTGCTGAACTCGGAGGAGTCCAGTGCACTCCGGTCGATTTGGGCATACCCGTAATTCCGGCCAGCCGATGTCACACCTACAGGGGTCACGCAACCGGCGCACAACACGAGCGCAAGCAGGACGAGGAGCCGCGGGTCGAGGGAGGCGGGGCGGAGTTGTCCTGGTTTGATTGATCTACTCATTTTGTTTCCCTTCTGTGTTTAACGCTCGCCCCATGCCGCTCGGGACCCAATCCATCCCCGGAACACCTGCACGAATCCGTGCCGAGAAATCTGGCGCATCGCCAGCCGCCCGTGCACGATCATTGATCCGGCCTCGCCGCTTCAGTTCCTCAAACGGCAGCGAAGTATCGAGTGCGCCTGTGGTATAGGCATGGTCAGCCGCGTAGCCGTTCAGGACCACGGACCAGTGCAGGTCAGCCCGGCCGGCCGCCGCGTGCTTCTTCAGGATTCGAAACCCGCTCGTCATGCAATTGTCGGTCAGCGCGTTGTACCACTCCGCACGGTCGTGCAGGCCGTTCATGCGATTCAGGTAGTCCAGGAATGTGGCTCGTACCTGGCCAAGGGAGACCACCTGTACCCGATAAAGAAAGACGTCCTCGCCTTCACGAAAGTTTGTCCGCAGTTTGACAACATCGCGTTCGTCAGCGGCAATATAGATCAACTCATACTGGCGGAAAAAACCTTTAAGCGCAGAATACGTTTCGCCAACCTCCTTGCGGGTCTCAATGGAAACGCAAAGATACTCTCCGCCTTCGAAGCCAAAACTCACCATCGTGTGCGCGATGTATTTCAAGCCCCAATCGGAAAACATGATGTCGGCGCTTTTCAACCGCGACAGGTCATACGTGCGAGTTTCATAATGAACCGTGAAGTTGGTCTCGCTGATATACTGGCAGTTCCGCACATTGTGCAATACAACCTTTTCTGCGGAGACCTCGGCATACGGGAGTTGCGCCACATCCGGTTGCCACACGCGATCTTGGCAAGGACGCATGAGTATAAAGCAGGCAACTGGAATGGAAAACAAGGCAGCAAAAACAAAGCATGCGCGACGAATAGGAAACAGGAACATCGCCATGATACTGCCGAGGGCATAAAGAACAGCCAAAGGCCGATCCACCGCCGCCGGCCATCTCCCAAAAACAAAGGCAAGCACTCCCCATGCAGCAAAGGGAGTCAGCGCCAGAATCAACAAGCCTCGTGCCAACCCCCGCTTCCACAACGATCCCCGTGACACTGCTTGAACATCAGAACTCATACTGCACACGCCCTTCCAATATCCTCACATCCCCATCATTCTCAATGTGATCTACTTGGCCAAAAGCATAATCCAACATGACCTTTACTCTGGATGTCAAATAACCGTTCACCCCCACGGTGACGAGATTCATGATCCCACCCTTCACCTCTTGATCGTTCAAGTCTAAGCGGGAGAATCGGGATACCAGTTCCCAGGCGCCAAAAGTCCGCTCTCTCAGCGAGAACGGCTTGCGGGGGGAGACGCGACCAAAAGCCCCCGCATTTCGATTGTAAGGGCGTGACTCACCGGTCATCAGCCAACTTCCTGCAACATAGAACCCTCGGAAACAGAGAGACTCATCCTCGTATCCATAAACCGAAGACTGCAGAAATTCCGACTGCACCGATAGAGGGCCGTTCTCCGTCGCAAATTCAACACCAATCGTAAGCGACTCTTGAGCGTCAAGAGGCCCCGTGTCAATGAGTCGGGGAGCGAAATAACTCTCGGGTCTGGAACGATACTGGACGGTATTTTGCTCCGAGTACAAGAACTGGGCGCTGGTTCCAAGATGGATTAACTTTAGATCCCCGGAGCCATCATCATAAACAGGCAGCCATGTGACACGCCCAATGGCACGTGTTGGACTTCTCGAAGCCTCCGAGATATCATTCTGCCCTCCATCAGCGAACCAACCAAAAGCCCAGGTCGCACGTTTGTCCGCACTAACGCCTGCTGGCTGAATGCCGTACATGATGCCAGGGCCAAACGCCTCAATCGGTGCAGCCCGCTCCATGAAAAGCGTATCCCCTGATCCCGTGTACCCCTCCAGAGTCATTGGCGCTTTGAAGTGGCCAACCTTCAGCGTCTGTATATACGGGAGATCCGCCAATGACAGGTACGTTTCCCGAATGTAGAAATCACCATCAGCCACCTCGGCTTCGATCTTGTAGAATACAGGCGATATCATAAAGAAATTGCCCGTGGTGTAGACCCGCGCCCGACGGACGCCTGAATCGCTCGGAATCTCCTCCATACCCGAAGCGGTTTGATAATCTGCGGCATCCAGGTGCAACTTAACTCCGATTTTGCCATGAAAAGGCGCGACATCCGATTCTGGATGGCGAGCCTTCACACGGCTCACCCGCCCGCTGCTACCCAGTTCATATTCCAACCCGTTACCCCATCTCAGGCCCCAGATCAGATTGCTATTGGAGGTGCGAAGAGGGGCCTCATGCGCAACCGAGTTCACCATCGCCGGAGAGGCCGCAGGCAGTATCGCAGGGGAATCCCCGGCAAACGCCAAGCCATGCAACACGAACATGGCCATCAAAATATAAATGAGGATTAAAGTTCTCATTAGAACGGCTGATCTATCGTCATCTGTACAGCTCCGCCTTCATCACTGATCCCAATATCCGCGCGAACCACCAGCGTGTTGACCATGGCCCGCAAACCAATCAACCCGCCCACTTTCATCTCGGAATGCAGGGTGACCAGGTCGAACTCATCAGCTACACGCCCCACTTCAAGTCCCGCCACATATTGTAACCACTGCACACGGGCATTCCGGCGGTTCAGCCAACCCACATCCCGCAACGGGTTCCACGTCGGAATGTGCCGATACTCTGCTCCATAGTAGACGGAGGACCTGCCATTGAAACGACCATCAGGATAGCCTCGCATTCGATCCAAACCGCCCAACATAGCACCGGCATAGTTGGGAGGGCGATGATAAACGCGTTCGCCATCTTCAACGTCGGAATCATCCCACGAGGGCGTATCAATCAGCCACGCCGTTAATGCCAGAACGCGTTGTCGGCTCGCCATGCCCTCTGCCAGCGGCACATACTTGGTTGTCTGGAAATCAATCGTCTCCCAGGGCGCCGAACTGCCAAGTTCGCCCCAATCCCTGGTATATCGCAATTGCTGGATGCTCCCCTGGCTGGGATTGTCATGAAAATCCGTATTCTCATAACGCAGGATGAATTCCGCCCCCGCCGTGATGCTTTCCAGGTCACCTGCCTCATCCGTATCCACGTTCTGATGGCGGTAGAAAGGCTTGACCCCGACAAGCGTATAGCCGTTGCAAAATGGATTCCACACGCTTGTATCGCGTGCACCTTTGACCACCAGTCCGTCACGCAGATACAGGCGGGATTTCGGATCGCCACTGCCGCTGCCCATCGGCAAGACGTACCCGAACAACGACCACACCTTGATGTCTGACCCGCTGCCCGTGATGAAATTCTCGGGATCGGAATTGTTGTTCCCCGCACGCTGCCCGGCAAAATCGGGATTGCCGTCCGAGTAAATGTCCATTTCGCTAAAGTGCCCAACATTGATCTGGCCGTTGATGAACAACCGTTCAGTGTTCGGCACTTCAAGATCACGCACGGCAAGGAACCCATAGAGGGAACCATAGGCAGATCCAACGATGGTCGCAAAAGTGGATGCTTGCGGTTGGAAGTAACCTCGATTGCCGATACTCGCGCCCACGGATGGCCCAAGTGCTCCGCTATAAAAGGCAAAAGGAACCGTAAACGTTCCCGGTAACGCATTGGTTTGCCCGTCACGCAAAAGGATCTCCTGGGCGAATGCATTCCCGGAAAAAACTGGAAGCAGAAACAGAATCCATCGCATCACAAATCTATTTTCAATCATCTTTTTGTGTCGCATCGACGTTCAGAATTCCGCCAACTTTAACCGGCCAGCCATGTGCGCGCCTGCGATTCCAGTTCTGATGTGAAGTATCGGACTTCGGCCCGGCGCCGCTCGGCAAGCAGAAAAATCATCATCGGATCCTTCCACTTCGCTTCACCTACAGCCGCGATCTTCGTGATGACATCCCCATAGGTGGCGAAAAAATCAATATCCCCCCAGTTGTCGCCCGCCTGCCATCCTTTGAATCCGTTGAGAATGATCAGCACTTTTAAATCTTTCTTTCCCTTTTCAATTTCCTGCATGGCAACTGTCTGAATACGATCCGCTGTGGCCTTATTCAACACGCCGCCAAGCCTGATCTCGTAGACATTCCCGTCTTTCTTCTGAAGGGTCACGACACTATTCGGCTCGGGAATCTTGCGTCCGCCACCCAACAAGGCACTTAACCATTTCATCGCTGATCTCCATTGACCCGTTAAACGCCAACCCCGTCACTTCGCCTGAACGGGCGTCAGCGGGATAATTGCCCCTACTGGCACCATTTGCTCACTGCTGGCTTGGGGATTCCGGCTCCAACATCGCTCTCGCCCCCGCTAATCGATCTTTAAGAGGTTTCACTCTCGCCCTCGCCATATCGCGCTCCATAACAAGTGCCCGGAATTTTGCAAAGTCCTGCCTCAATTCCTTCGTCATTTCCTCAAGCATCTTGTCCATTTCAAACGCCGCTTTATGCCCCACCGCGCGGGTTGAAGGCTTTGGTGCCATCAGGAGTTCCTCAACCTGGCCCCGCCTCGCGTCAATGGTCTTGCGCATCGTTTCAATATCCGTCGACAATCGTTCCTTCGTTGACGCATCAGCAGCATAACTGAGTTCCACCTCACGATTTTTGATGTCGCGCGATAGTTTCTCAATGCTCGCCCGCAAATCAGCGACGAGATCCGTTTTAATTTTGACTGAAGCTTCAGCATCCCGCTTTGATCTCTGGTATTCACGGGTTTCATTGTTATCATCTGAATACCCATCGTCATATTTTTTGACTTCCCCCTCCTGATGCTGGACGAGGGACTTGGCAATTTCCAGCGATTGAGTCACACACGTCTCTATGCCTGTATTGAGCGCGGCCACATCCTTCGCCAGATCATCCGCAGAAATCTGGGCATAGGGATTGTTCATTTCCTTCTTGCGGCGGTCTCGTTCCTGCGCATAGTACCGTGCCACAGCCTCAAGGCCGGATAACGCCTCCACCTTGGCCCGACGCATCCTGGACTCGGCTGAATCCGTGGAATCCCGCACCGACGAAAGCAAGGACACCATTCGCTGCACCCGCGACTCAATGTCGCCATTAAGGGAAACCAATTGGGCTGTTTGAGCGCCAACGCGTGCTTCTGCCCGATCCACTTCGATCGTCATCACGCGAATGTAGTTCTCAATAGTGGCCCGATCCACCTTGGACGTGGCTCCCCCCTGCTGCCCGGTCGCGACCAACTCCTGCGCGGACACAGGATCAAACAAAAAGATTCCACAAACACACCCAACCGTTATTGCCATCAAATGACGAGTCTTGTAACGCATATCATGCCTCCAGCTCTCTCTACCCCTTATTTAATAGACAGCCGCGTTGCGGCGAGACCACATACGGATGGTGCCTTCTCCCAATCCAGCCGACGACTCCGTTCAGTCACTTTTCAAGCCGCCTCCCGACGGCAAGGTCCACTGCTTTCCCTCTTTCGCGACAAGGCTGGCTTTCACCTGATCCAGTAAATTCTGGTAGGGTCGCTTTGCCACCCTCATCACTTTGGTTATATCCCCGCTATTCACCGCATAGGCGTCCGCTCGGACAAGATAGCCACCTTGTCGCCGGGGCTCGATAATGACGACGATTCGCATGACAAGATGATCGCCGTAACTTCCGAACATGACCTGGTCGCGCTGCGTACCATCCCGCTCGAACTCCATTTCCTTGCCCGTCTGGCGAACCAGCTTATAGTCATCATCAGCAAAAATCCGTACCGCCTCCGCCCGGATCTCGCTTTCACTGTGAGTCAGGATGTCCACATAGGCAATACTCCGTGAACCGGGATTGTCCGATAAACACCCGGTCATCACCACAAGGCCAATAAGCCCTGCGATTACACCCGGCACCCTGCATGAATAAAAGCTCATGTGGCCATCCTTTCTCCTCGCACCTGTGTTACTGCAGCGTGACTTGCTGTTCACCGCTAAACTGGTTGTACGAGAGTTCAACCTTCCAGAGCCCGGCTTTACCGCTGGCGGTTTGACCAATCTTAACGAACTCATTGTCGCCCACATAAATCGTATAGCTTGGGGTTACGATCACACTGCTCAAGATGAGTTTCCCGGCAGCATCAAAGACTCGAACCAATGCATCACCCGCACGAAAATCTTTAACCCTGATTTCGAACTGCGCCTTCGACAGCGTGGTGTTCCATTCGTAGACATCCGTGCCATCATAGGATAGCAGTTCACGCTCCACGTTAAATCGCGTGGCTGTAATATCCTGATCCGTATCTTCGCTCTCGCAACCGCTAAACAAGAAGCCGCCAGCCAGCAAAACCACCGCCCCGACGATCGACCATATCTGCTTTTTCATCTTTCACTCTCCTTTTTTTGTACGCTTCCATGTTATTTGAAGGAAAGATTGGTGATCAGCTTGATCATGCTGATCACCAATCACGGATGCATTCTTCTTTCGGTTAGAACGTCAAGCCAAGACCGAGAATCAGTCCGGCCATTCGGACGTTCAGTTCATTATCCTCGTTATGCTCGCCCTTGAACTTCCAGCCAACCGTCCGATACCCGAACCGTGCAGCCATGCTCTCGGTGATCTGGTACTGGAATTGCGGGAACATTTCGTAGACCAGATCGGAATCACCCGCTCCAATACCCAAGATGGGATTGAACCGGAGTCCATCAATCTTGGACGGGAATACCGGCATGCTTGGCAACAGATAAAACATGCCGTCGGTAACGTCATTGTCCTTACTGGACTCGCCTTTCCCATGTATGGTCAGGTCGCTCTCCATGTGCAAGTTCCGGACGCCGACCATCAAGCCAAAGCTCTGGCCTTTCGCCCATCCATCCACACGGTATCCCACGGCTCCCTCCGTCAACAGCGTCTTGACGTCAACCGACCCGCCCTCGGGCTGGTCTTCCACATCCAAGTTGTCCGTACTCATGGAGAAATAGTCCACCAACGCTCCGATCATGAACCGGTTGTATTCCGCGCCCACCCGAACCGAGGCCGCCATATCCACAGCGTCAATCAAGTCGGTGAACTCTTTCTCAAAGTCCACTTTATGCTCGCCTACGGTCAAATCACCCTCCAGCCCCGCCAGCCATGCATAAGGGGTAACCTCGAACTTCCACCCCTCGGCTTCCGCCGCAAACCCGACCGGCACTGCCATCAGCAACGCCGCCCCAATCAGTCCTGCTATTTTCCTCTTCATTCCAATCCTACCTTTCTCTTGCTGTTTTCCTTCTTTATTTAGCCCGCTGTACACCCGTACCTCGGACTTCCTCTCTTCTCTTATAGACACCCATACATCAGCTCTCCGTTCATCTCCTCCCATGCCGGATCACTTCGGAAACAGGAATGTAACCCCTGCCCGGAACCCGATATCCTCAGGCCCGTTCTCCGGACTTTCCGCCCAGTATCGAACGCCGGCCGTAAGCTGAAAAATCTGCGACCCCGCTTTGAGCAATTGGCTGACCGTGGCATTCACAGGTATGGCCCACTGCTCGTTTTCCCAGTCGTAGGTGGACTCCGCATTCACTCCCAGCGTTGTTTTTGTCTTCGTAATGTACGAGACAAACGGCTGCAAGAAGGTCAAACTGACGTCAGCACGCTCTTCTTCCCCGGCGAACGATTCAACATGATTGGCTAATAGACCATAGGTCCAGCCGTTGGATTGCTTTAACGCCAGCGCCGTCGGCCCCGCCCCCCATTTCTCCCCTCCCAGTAAGGCTTCCGATGCCGTTGGATACAGCATGACCGGCCCAACAGCCAAAATCCATCCGCCAACCGGTTGTTTCGGAGAAAAGAAGAAACTCTGCAGAACATCTCCAACCCCGGCCTTATCCGTACCCTCCGGAATATTTTGCTGATCCACCACCGGAATGATCGTCCGCGTGATCAGGTTCCACTCCTCACCCAGCGAAAACGGAATCACCGGCTGGATGTTGAGCACCGACTTCGAGCCCTTGTCATTCGCCCCATAGTTCTCATCGTAGTTATACTGCAACGGCACGCTCACCAGCGATGCAACCGGATTCGCCAATTTCTTGGCCAACTCCGCCGCCTTATCCGCCTCCGGCACTGCCCCGCCAGAAGCCGGGTCTTGCGCCAGGGCCAATCTGACGGTCATGGCTATCAGCACAGCCACCGTTAAGTTCGTTCCAAAATACTTCATACTCTCTCTCCTTTGTAGTAGTCGTTGTCCCATCGGCAAAATCCGATTGCGCCACTGTGACTACGACTACTACAACCTCGCTCCGCCGCCAACAACATCACTTCCCGCCGGCACGCAATTCCATCAGGCGCCTGTGCAATTGCGCAGCCCAATTATCAAAAGCATCCTGTGCATCATCCCATTTGTTAAAGTTGCCAAAGAAGTCGCGCTTGTTGCCTGACTGCGCATCCACCCCCGCCGCCAACCGTTGCTTGGTCTGCGAATCCAGCATTTCCATCTCGACCCGCGCCGAACCGGTGCCTGTCCCGCTCCCGGTGACCGCGGTCTTCAGGGCGGAAATCGCTATGCTCGGGGGAGTCACGCTCGACAACACTCCAAAGACTGGTTTTCCAGCCCCCACTTCAGTAAGAGCCACACGCAAGCGCAGCACACCAGGCCCCGCCGCATTCACAATCTGAAAGTCCTTACCTAATTGCTCGCGCAATGCCGCATGCAGGTATCCCACCAACGCATTGAGTTGTTCCTTCGGCAACTTCGCCAAAGGATTGCCGGGTATGGCATACGCCGTGATAGGATCAATCATGACCTTGTTGTAAGATGCCCATTTCACACCGGTCCTGATGTAAACCATCTGCGCCTCACCCCCATCACCCTTGTGCAGTGTGGTATAGTCGCCCAGGAACCCCGTCGCTTTCGTACTCCGCATCCGGCTCGTCGACGTGCAGGACGCCAACATCATGACCACTAATGGCAATCCAACGATAACAAGACTTTTCCGGAACATATTCATTTTACGCCTCCTCTATCTGTTGTTTATCTCTTCTACTCTCTGCCTTCTGCAATACCGCCACGGCACTGGCCAGAGCTTCGTTCTTTCGTCATAAATAAATTTACAACCCCGTCATCGCCTGAAATAACTTTGACGCCACATCACTAACCGGATACTTGAAGAAGACGAGCGGCAGCATCGGAAGGATGGCGGCTGCCGCTAAAATCAAAAAAAGCCTGCGGCTCGCCGGCACCCATTGCATGTCCCGCACAACAGTGACACTGTTGGTTAAATCAGCCAGTGACTGCAGGTCCGGCGTTCCCAGCAGAGGTTCAGAAGTTGGGTTTTCGCCAAGAATCCATTTTTTGTTGAAGCCGTTCACATAGCGGGATCCCATCCCCATATAGTGGCGCCAGCCGTTCACCCTGCAGTTCCAAAGTTTGCCGGAAAATATGAATAGCGGCCCGATAAACATCACCGCAATCAACACTAGAAACACGGGGATCTGGCGATATAAGGACTCGAACGCCATTACCCCCAAAGAGAGTCCTTCCGCAATGGAAGCTGCCATCACCGCCGATAACGCCACCACCAACACGGCAAAATGCTCCTGCACAACCTCCAGATACCCCAGCCCGGCCGCATGATCGGGATGGGTCGGAACCAAATGAAGGTCAAGTCGCTGCACTTGCCAGAGGAGATACCACCAAAGCATCAGGTGCCAATACCAGCGAATCAACAGGAATCTAAAGAGAGGCAGGCAGAACCAGAGATACCAGCCCAAAAGCATCCCCTTTCCCTCCCGATTCCCGGTCAGGAGCATCCCACTGTTTCCTGTCACACCGGGAATAACGCCAACACGCTCAAAGAAAACAACTCCAACTACCACCAGCAGGAAGACAATTTCCGCCAGCCATGAATCCTTCAGGCGGTCAACACGCCGGATGACATCACCCAGGGCCGCACGCCCGGATTCAGGAACCACGCCAAAACGCACAAGGTCGCACATGAACTCCGCCATCCGCGGCCCCACCCACGACTCGCAAAGAAAGAACAGCGGAATGGCCACAAGAAGGCGTACATGCACCCCGATCACAGATAAAGAGAAAAGCTTGTCACCCACACCCTGCAGGAGAGCCAGCACCACAAGGACTCCCCACGCCAACAGGCCAAGCACCACCCCCACCCAAAAGGTGTTTTTCCCGCGAACCAAGCCCAGTCGGCAACCCAGCCTTTGTAGCGGGCCGCCAAACAAGGATAATTCCTGAATTGTATCACCGGCAGTCATCGTTACCTTTTACACATATAGCCGCCACAAATCCCGCCACAACCCTCTTCCATCCTTGTGCCTTCATCTGCTCTCCTGCTCCCTTTCGTGCGTTCCCTTCTTCTTGGGCAACTTCACGATGCGCCTGCAAAACCCCTGATAACACGGGCGTCCTGTCTCTGAAATACGGTAGCGACGCCCTTGCTACGTTCAATACCAACGGGCTTTGCATCAACCTTTCACTTCGGCGAAGCCTTTTCCGGCGGGGTGAACATCGCCTTGTCTTGCCCAATCTCCTCGCGGATCAGGGCGTTGAGTTTCTGGTTCATGGCCGACAGCAGTTTTTCGTCGTACTTGGGATGGGCCGGATTGGCCAGATTGTCCATTTCCTCGGGATCCGACTGCAGGTCGTAGAGGGCGACATCGTTGTCTGCCAGAAGCTGCTGGACCGCTGCCGGCAGGTTGTAGTGACCCATCCCGAAGTAACGGACCAGCTTGTAACGGCCGTCGAAGATGCCGCGGAACAACTCGCGCTTTTCAAGATTCGGCACGCCTATCTCTTTGAC
>CAZSSA010000076.1:0-11876 GCA_964609375.1 uncultured Verrucomicrobiota bacterium
AGTGGTAACCCCCTACTCCCGAACCTGCCCCGTCCCGCGCACCACGTACTTATAGGTGGTCAACTCTTCCAACCCCATCGGACCACGGGCATGCAGCTTATCCGTGCTGATGCCAATCTCCGCGCCCATCCCGAATTCTCCACCATCAGTAAACCGCGTCGAGGCATTCACGTACACCGCCGCCGAATTCACTTCCTGCGTGAACACCTTCTGCGCCTCCGGCGCGTTCGCAATGATCGCATCGGAATGATTCGATCCATAGGTATTAATATGATCCACCGCCGCCTTGACCGACGGCACAACACGCACCGCCAAAATCAAGTCGAGGTATTCCGCATACCAATCCTCTTCCGTCGCCGCTTTCATGGAAGGCACAATCGCCCGTGCCGCCTCGTCCCCGCGCAACTCCACCCCGCCTTCCTTCCCCAGCAATTCCGCCACCATGGGCAGGAACGTCTTGGCAATTTCGCTATTCACCAGCAACGTCTCCATGGCGTTGCAAACGCCCGGCCGCTGACACTTCGCGTTCTCGCAAATCTTCAAGGCCATCTCCAAGTCCGCCGAGGCGTCCACATACGTATGGCAAACGCCCTTGTAATGCTTAATGACCGGCACCCGCGCCTGCTCCACCACCGCCCGGATCAACCCTTCCCCACCACGCGGAATCACCACATCAACCTTTCCCTCAAGTTGAACAAGTTCCCGAACTGCCTCACGGTCAATCGTGGACACAAATTGAATCGCGTGTTCCGGCATGCCCTTCTTCAACCCGCCTGCCCGCAACGCCTCCACAATGGCCAGGTTGGACTGCATCGACTCCTTGCCGCCACGCAAAATCACCGCATTGGAGGTCTTGAAACACAACCCCGCCGCATCCGCCGTCACATTCGGGCGCGCCTCATAAATCATGGCAACAACCCCGATCGGGACACGCACCTTCACAATTTCCAAGCCATTCGGACGAATCCAGCGGCTGATCACCCCACCCACCGGATCCTTGAGACCCGAAACTTCACGTAAATCTTTGGCCATCGCGTTGATTCTGGAATCCGTCAGCGTTAACCTGTCGATTAACGCAACCGTCATTCCCGACGCCTTTGCCGCCTCGACATCAACCGCATTGGCAGCCTTGACCACCTCACGGCGTTCCTCAAGTTCATCCGCCATCGCCTGCAGGATGCTATTCTTCTTGCGCGCCGTCAGCCTCGCCAACGCTCGCGAAGCCCCCACCGCCCGGATGCCCAATTCCAACATTTCTTCATGAATGCCCATGCGACCCCCCTTCGCCAATCAACCTTTCAGCGACGCCACCACAAAAGTCCCCACATCCTCCCCCTTCATCACCCTCCCGATATTGACCGGATGCCGCCCATCGGCAATGACCACATGACACCCCGCATGTGCCGCCCCCTGTGCCGCCCGCAACTTGGACCCCATCCCCCCCTTGGACAAATTCCCTTTCTGGCCCGTCACTAACGCCAGCGTCTTCTTATCAACCTTCTCCAGATACGAAACCCGGCGGCTCTTCCCGTTCGTCCCCGGCGCCCTCAACCCATCCGTGGTACTCAGAATGATCAACAAATCGGCCCGAATCATCTTCACCACCAACGAAGCCAGAAAATCATTATCCCCCAGCTTGATGTCAGCGCGAATTTCCTCATCCGCCACCACATCGTTCTCATTGACGATCGGTATCACCTTGTGACGCAACATGTTCTCCATCGTGCGCCGCGCATTCGTCAGCCGGATATGATGATTGAAATCATCATGCGTCAACAACACCTGCCCCACCTTGCACTTCTTGGCTGCAAACAGCTTATCATATGTCGTCATCAGTCGGCACTGCCCCACCGCCGCCGCCATCTGCAAATCAGGAAGCTCCGTCGGACGCGACACCATACCCAGTGCTTCCATTCCCGCCCCGATGGCCCCCGAGGTAATCACAACCAACTCAATACCGTTATGCTGCAAATGCGCCAATTCCGCCACTAACGACCGAATCCGCCGGTGTTCCGGTCGTCCAGTCTTCTGAACCAACACCCGGCTACCGATCTTCACAACAACGCGACGGACATCCGCCACGCCTTCCCTGAGCTTTAGTGACGCTTTCATGAGGGCTGTTAATATCATAATCTTCCCTGAAATGTCGAGATTCTGCCAAGAGCCATCCCTGCCGCCTCGCGCGGCAGGCAATTCTCAGGGGTATCGCTCGCCAACGCCCTTTCCCGATTTATCGCCTTTCATCGATGACACCAACACCAACTCGTTCTCCCGTTGACACCCATTCACAAACTGGCAATGATGAGAACTGAGCCACATGAAACCATCAACCCCATACACCCTTGCCGCCTGCCTCACCGGGCTTCTCCTCCTCACCCCCTCGATCTCCCTCTCCGCCCCCGACCGCTTTGCCCGCTTCTCAACAAACCCGACCCGCCTCTATGCCGGCCAGACCTTCGACCTCACCCTCGCCATCTACAACACCGGCGACATCCTCGACAAATCCATCAATATCTCCAGCATGCCCCCACCCGATGCCCTGCGCTTCGAACCCTTTCAGGAATTGTCCCTTCAACAGGAAACCGTGGATAACCAAGCCTACGAAGTCCGCCGCTTCCGTTCCCGCGCTGTAACCCCTGCCGCCGGCTCCTTCTTCCTCGCCCCCTCCCTTCAAGGCGCACTCATCCGGGAAACCCGTTCCTATTTCTTCGTCCAGCGCCAAACCTCTCCCATTACCATCCCTGTTGAGCCCTTCACTTTAATAACCCTCCCTCTGCCAACCGAAGGTCGTCCACGATCCTTCTCCGGTGCCGTCGGCGAATTCCGCCTCCTCGCCACCGCCACGCCCCTGGATATTGCCATCGGAGACCTCGTCACCATCGAGACCCGCATAGAAGGAATTGGGCTCCCCGAAACCCTCCCTCCCCCAACCCTCCCCGCCGCCAACGGCGTAAAGGTTTACGGGGTAAAACCCATTCCCGCCGAGAGTTCCGCCACCATACACACCTTCCGCCAAACCGTTGTCCCTGCAGAGCCCTCTCTCTCCGCACTACCTGCCCTGTCGTTCACCTTCTTTAACACCCGGACAGGCCAATACGAGACCCAAACGGCAGGTCCCTTCCCCCTCACCTTCCACGCCGAACGCTCCCCCGTCCAACCAGTCTACACACCCCGCACCAATCCCGTAACGGTCACGACCCCACCACCACTCCCCCCCGCTCCGGGCTTCTGGAAACGCCTTCTCTCACGCATGCACCCAGCCCCTGCTGAACAAATGACCCTTGGTCAGGATACGAAAGTCCGCCTGGCCCCATCCGAAAGCGCCATAACACTCTTTATGCTGAAAGGTGGATCAATCATCAAGGTGGAGTCCCGCGCCGAAGAGTGGATCCGCATCGAATCACCGGATGGCACCGGCTGGATTCGCAAGTAGACTCAATAGCTTGCCGCCGTCCTTGCAACTCAGGACATTAAAATCCCTTCAAATCATTTTTCCGGAGCCGATCCACCTTCGTTCGCTCCTCCGTAACATACTCAGCCCACTTTGTAATGGCTGGAACGGCATCACACGAACAAAACACCAGATCGCCGCCAATACGGAATGCAAACAACCTCGGACCGTTATGGGCAACGTTTTTCGGGACATAGGAAACAAACGATCTCAAACCCAACGTATGAAGTCCGTTATACGCCTTACGTATCGCCCGGGATGTAACATCACCATTCTTCTCGGTCGGACTTGCCAGATTGGTCAACGGTATCACTTTTGTCGATTTCCCGGCCAACGCAGGAGGCGGCACCGCATACTCCTCCCATCGCCCCGGTATCGTTGCCAATAGAGCCACCTGCTCGTTGGTGGTGATCGCCGTCATAATGGCACCATCGCTGCGAACCTTGTGCCGCACATCGGGTTCCTCGCCCGGCCATACCCTCGAATAAATAACCATCCCGGCCCGCGCCTCCTGCCCGCCTGTTTTAACGAAAAACAGGCTCACGAGAATATCATCCTTCAAATACACGTCCACGCCCGTGAGGTCACCAATCCCCGGCAAGTTTGTCACGCCCTCGCCATATCGATCCATGCATTCCACCTTTGTCTCCCCCATACGCGCATGAGCCGTCACAGCAAACACGGAGCAGCACACCAAAATAAATAAACCCCATTTCATACTTGCCTCCAGAATAAGTCATCCCCTCGGCATCCAAGTGAACGGTTTGCAGTTTACCCCCCCTCCGCACTTGACTCCAACCCATTTTTTTCAGACAAGGGTAACTGCAATGACCCCGTCAACACAACCACCGACATGCCAGCGCCCCATCATCGCCATCACCATGGGCGACCCCGCCGGCATCGGGCCCGAACTATGCCTCACGATGTTGACCGATCAGGCCGTCCTAGCCGCCTGCACTCCCGTCATCTTCGGCGATGCCGCCCTCCTGGCCCAAGTCGCCAAAGCCACCCATATCCCCCAACCCCATCCCGTCATCCCCTTCAACAATTGGTCATCCCCCGGCAACCACCCTGCTCTCATCGTCGATCTGGATTGCCTGTCAGGCCAAACCATTACCCCGGGACAACTCTCCGCCACCTCCGGCGCTGCCGCCCATCGATGCGTCGTTACCGCCACCAAGGAGGCCTTGGCACACCGCGTCAATGCCATCGTCACCGCCCCGCTCAATAAACAAGCCCTGCACTTGGCCGGGGTCCCCCATCCCGGTCACACCGAACTCCTCGCTGAACTCACCGGCACCCACCGCTACTGCATGATGCTCGCCTCGGAACACATCACCACCAGCCTGGTCACCACCCATACCGCCCTCGCCAAAGTCCCCGCCTTGCTCACCCGGGAACGGATCCTGGACGTCATTCGCCTCACCGCCAGCGCGATGAAATCCTTACGCAACAGGGAGCCCCGTTTGACCGTCTGTGGCCTGAACCCCCACGGTGGCGAAAGCGGACTACTCGGAAACGAGGAACGCGACATCATCAATCCTGCCGTCAATCAGGCACAATCCGAGGGTTTCCTGGTCGAGGGGCCCCTCCCTCCCGACACCGCCTTTCTCCCCAACCGCCTCAGTAATACCGATGCCTACATCTGTATGTACCACGATCAAGGCCTGATCCCGTTCAAGATGCTGGCATTTGAAGTCGGCGTCAATGTCACCCTGGGCCTACCCATCGTGCGAACCTCACCCGATCACGGGACCGCGTTTGATCTGGCATGGACCGGTCGAGCCAGCCCCTCCAGCATGCGCGCCGCCATCCTCTATGCCGCTCGGTTATCCAATGCCGAGATCACCTAAACTCACGACTATTCATACCTCCAACCTGGCGCCGAGATCAGACTCAACAATGCAGAGATTCCATCGCTCTTGATTTCTTTGTTTCCTCGTCCGCCTTCTGTTAAAACATCTCAGGAATGGAGAAGAACTTCATGAGCGGACACTACATGCAGGACATAAAGCAACAGGAACGCAACACTCCTCCATTGCTTCCTTCTTGTCCTTTACGGTTAGCTCGCCACCTCACGAGGCCAACCCGTCGATCAATCACCTCCCCCTCCCCTCTCCCCTTGCTCTTGGCCATCCTCCTCGGCGCGGGCTGCGGCAACCCCACTCCCTCCCCCACTCCCGGCCCCAGCCCTCAGGCTCGCGTTGCATCCCTTGCCCCCAGCATCACAGAAATCGTCGCCGCCCTCGGGGCCTCGGACCAACTCGTCGGACGCTCCTCCGCCTGCGACTACCCCCCGGATGTCATTTCCCGCCTGCCCATCGTCGGCGACTTCGGAGTCCCCTCCATGGAGCGCCTTCTCGCCACCCGCCCAACTCTGGTTCTCTACACCGACCTCGCCGATGAATCCATCCCCGCCCGCCTCAACCATTCCGGCCTCACCCCCGTCCATATCCCCTGCGCACAACTCACCGAAGTCGCCCCCGCCATCCGCGCCGTCGGCCACCTCCTCGGACGCGACACCCTCGCCAACCAACTCGCCAATACCATGGACTCGCGCATCGCCGCCTATCGCCGCCAACTCCCCCCTCCAGACCAACGCCCCCGCGTCCTCGTCTTAATCTGGAACGATCCCTTGACGGCCGCCGGAAATAAGAGTTTCTTAACGGAACTCATCACGTTGGCCGGTGGAAGAAACGTCGCCGATACCATCCAGCGTGACTATTTCCAGGTTTCCGGGGAATGGGTTGTAAGTCGCGATCCGGATGTCATTTTCTGTTTCTTTATGTCGAGCGATATGCCAGCGCGTGAAATGATCCTGAAACAACCTGGATGGAGTGGCGTCAAGGCTGTCCGCTCAGGCCGCGTCTATGCCGGTCTGGATAACAACCTGATTCTCCGCCCCGGCCCACGCATGATTCAAGGCGTCGAAGCGATCCAACACTGTCTACGGGAGTCCCATGGCAAACCGTGACCGCACTTTTTATCTGGTCATCACCATCAGCCCGGTCATTCTGGCTCTCTGCCTGCTCATGGGACCCGCCGGACTGGGCCTTCCCGATTGGACAACCCAGCGCGAAATCCTGATCCTCCGCGTAACCCGCGTCCTCGCAGGCCTGATCGTCGGGGCCGCCCTCTCCGTCGCAGGAGTCGTCCTGCAAGCCATTCTCCGAAATCCCCTCGCCGAGCCCTACGTATTAGGCGTCAGCAGCGGAGCCGGCCTTGGCGCCGCTCTCGCCATCCTGTTCGGATTCTCGGCCCTCGGCGCCTTCACCCTCCCGCTCATGGCCTTTCTCCTTGCCATCGCCACCCTCGCCGCCGTTTACAAACTGGCTTCATCCTCCGGCTCCGCCCCGTCCCTCTATGGCCTCATCCTCAGCGGCGTCATCGTCAGTTCCGTTTGCTCCAGCTTGCTGATGTTCCTTGTCTCGCTCGCCCCTGTCGAAGGCATGCACAGTATTCTCTGGTGGATGCTGGGGAATCTCGATGTCTCCTCGAATGCCCTGCTGGCCATGACCGGTGGCACTGTCCTCGCCGGCGGCATCGGCATCTGGCTCCTCGCCCCCGAATTCAATGCCCTGACACTCGGTCACGATATGGCCCACTATCTCGGCATCCGAGTCCGGCTGGCCATCGGCACCGGTTTACTCCTCGCCACTCTGATCACCGCCGCTTCCGTCGGCATCTCGGGCTTGATCGGTTTCGTCGGGTTGATCGTCCCGCACGTCATGCGTAACCTCGTCGGCCCCGATCATCGCCGACTGATCCCCGCCTCCGCCCTGGGCGGCGGCGCCTTCCTCGCCGCCTGCGACGCCCTCGCCCGGACCGTCATGGCGGCCGAGATCCCCGTCGGTGTCGTCACCGCACTCGTCGGGGGCCCCTTCTTCCTCATCCTGCTCCGCAAACGCCGCCAGGAGCAATGGCTATCGTGAAAACAGCCATCCACCTCAACGCCGCCTCCGCTGGATACCGGAACCAACCGGTACTGCATGACGTATCGCTGACCATCAACGAAGGCGAAATGGTCGGTATCCTCGGCCCCAACGGCGCCGGAAAGTCGACGCTGTTCAAAATCCTCTCCGGCTGGCTTGCCCCTCTATCTGGCACCGTATCCATCTTCGGCACGCCGATTCACCGTATCCCACCCCAACAACGGGCCCGCTATATCGCCGTCGTTCCCCAAGAACTGGATATCCCTGTCCCCTACAGCGTCGAAGAAGTGGTCATGATGGGTCGCACCGCCTCCATGGGCCGTCTAGCGCGCCCCTCTCCAACCGATTGCCAGATTGTGGAACGGGCCATGGTCTATACCGACGTGGCCGATGTCCGGCGCCGCCCCCTGAACGAACTCAGTGGCGGCGAACGCCAGCGGGCTATAGTCGCCATGGCACTCGCACAGGAACCGCGCATTATCCTGATGGACGAAGCCACATCACGCCTCGACATCAACCATCGCCTTGAAATCATGCAATTGGTCGAACGCCTGAACGGGGAAAGCGGCGTCACCGTCATGATGATCAGTCACGATCTCCAACTCGCCGCCGAATTCAGCCGTCGCCTGATCATGCTGGATCAAGGCCACATCGTGGCCGATGGTCGTCCCGCCGATGTCCTGACCGAAGCCGCACTGCGACAGGTCTACCACTGTGACGTGCGCGTTCACGAGGACACCCGCACAGGATCCCTCAGTATCCTGCCCGCGCCCCGGTTGCACGGCAGTCGTGTCGGGGACGGCTTACGCATTCACGTCGTCGCCGGCGGCGGATGCGGCGAAGAGACATTACGCCGACTCGCCTTGAGTGGTTATACCCTGAGTTCAGGCGTTTTGAATCAAGGCGATCTCGATGCCGAGGTCGCAACCGCCCTTGGGGCCCCTGTTGCCCTTGAGCAACCCTTCTCACCCATCAGCCCGGCAGCGCTAAACCATGCCATGAAACTTGTCGCCAACGCCACGGCCGCCGTCCTTACCCCCGTCCCTTTTGGCACCGGTAATCTGGCCAACCTCACACTACTGGAAAACTTTCAAGCCAGCGGACGCCCTGTCTTTGTGGCCACCGGCATCGAGAGTCGTGACTACACGCCGTCAAAGGAGGCCGTCACCAAAGTCACCGCCCTCCTGAATCGCGGCGCCACCCCCTGGCGAGACGTGGCAGAACTCACCACCCTCCTCCCCCGAATATAATAAGGGTTCGGGATTCAGGTTCTCTTTTTGCAACCCTCTTTCGTTTCGTGCATTTCGCGAATTTAATCGTTTCAAGCGATCATCTCATTCATCCTGACCCCCGAACCCTGAACCCTCCCCTTCCCTTGTCTCCGGAAACAAATAATCCAGAAACCGCTTCGCCACTGCTTCCCCTTCCGGTGGCGATATCGCCAGATCGGGACTTAACTCAATAATCCAATGCCGCCCCTTCTTCGTATCCACTAAAAAATCAATTCCGATGACCGGTATCTTTAACTCCCGAACCACCCGCTTCGCAATCTGGATCAATGGCCGCGGAACATGGCCTGTCACAACGTCAACAGTCCCACCCGTATGATAGTTGGAGGTCAACCGCACCTGCACCCGCTGCCCTTCCTGCGGAATATCATCCCACGCCCACCCCAGCTCCGCGAGATTGCGCCCCGTCTCCACATCCAGCGGAATCACATTACTGCGATCACGAACCCGCGCCCTCCTGTTGCTCGCCATCACCAACTGCTTCACCGTATTGACGCCATTTCCCATTACCGTCGCCGGCCTACGGAGAATCGCCGCCACATATCGGTAATTCACAAAAATAAGACGGTAATCCTCTCCACGAACACTCTGCTCCAAGGCTATCTCCTCCTCAAAACACCTTGCACGCTTCACCGCCCTCCTCAATCCCTCAACGGTAGTTACTCCCACCGACACCCCTCTCCCGCCCCATTGCGTACACGGCTTCACCACAATCCTCCGATGACGCCTTAGAAACTTTCCCGCCTGATCCATGTCCACAAACAATTCCTGATCCGGCACGACAAACCCCTTCGCCCGTAAAAAGTGATTCGCAAGATGCTTATTCTGGGCCATATGAAACGACACCGCTCCCACATGGTCAGTCAGCGAATTGTAACAACGGATCTCCCGACCCCCATGCCTCATAACAAAAATCGGTGTCCGCGGCTCAATCACCCGGATCACGATGCCGCGCCGTCTGGCTTCATCTGTTATCGTCGTTGTATATATGCTGTTCATGCCCCGTATCGTACATAATCGCAATCGCAATCGTCATCATATTCTTAATCCTGCATTGACTGTCGTCCCCTGAATTCCATCCTCCGCTCACTCCGCTCATCGACCACTCATAAATCCTGTTCATTCCCCAAAAACGGTGCTATTTATTGCTCATGTCAGTTCGAATAATAGGAGAACTTCTTTTCGCAAAAGATTCGGAAGGGAAACTCAAATCCCGCATCGGAACCCTTTTCCCGCGGGCACGAACATTGGTCACCCTCCCCGGCATCCACGCCACTCAACGCATGGCTTATATCGCAACGATTAATGCTGAACGCAAAACTAGCGATTTACCCCCTCTCTCTGATGAAGAGGAAATGGTCGAATGGCAACAGTCAGTTGACCTGATCATGGATGAAAACACCGTCCTGATCCGCCCTGATCCGGAAAACATGCCTCTGGCCTTTGAAGCCGATGAACTGCTTCAGGAACTCGTATCCAAACGTCAAATCAAGTTCCTGAATGCCATGAATGACAGGGTGCGACAGGCCATTAAGGAGCGGGGAGAAAATTGGCGTATCGCCCCCTGGCCCCGCAGCCCGGATGAAATGAAGCGCATGATCCTCTCCTCAATTACTCCCATCGGGGGACGGTCCATTTACTATTACAGCCACCTCTGCGGCACACGCTATCTCACGTACCAGCAGTTCGCCGAACTCGGCAACCTCCCTGACTCGGAACTCATCGCCCACTTGCTGGAAATCCGCAACTTCTCAGGGCGCTACAACAGGATGGGCCGACCCGAAATTTCTTTCTTCGCCACCCACGGAAAGTTTTCTCATGACGACTTCCCCCAATGCGATTCATCCCGGATGACCGCCACCAATGTTCGCCATTGCTTCGAAACAATGAAATTACACTTTTCACAGGCCGTCCGACCCGAGTTGATCGAAGACAATCCTGAGCATACCGAGTGGCGAAATCTAATGTTCTCCGCCCTGATCGGTCAGGATGAACAAACCGTCCCTGAGGAAATCATCATGGGAATGGGTTCCGAATTCTTTATGCAGATCGAATGGCTCCCCGGCGGGCGTATCGAAGAAGGCGAACTGCTGTTCGACTCCGTCTTCGAGGAACATGACCGAACGCTATGCGACGAAAAAGCTCGCGGGTTTATCTTCAACTTTGTCCGAGAATTCGGCGACATTGAGTATGTTAATGTGGGACGAATCATCGGATCGCTGTCCCATCGACCAACCAGTTCCGGACGCCGCGACGTCTATGTGGCGGAAATCAAACAACGACGGGCTGATCGCCCTCTCATCCGTGTTCTCCGCATGCAGAAGTGGGGAATCCAAGAACACCTCGAGGAACAAAAAGATCTCCTAACGGCCATCATGCAGGCCGAGGAATACACCGACTATATTCTCGATCGCCGCCTGGGGTGCCGCCAGCTAGGAATGAACCTGCCTCACCGCAACACGACGCGTAAAATCTCAGAACGCTACCACGGAACCCGTCACGAATACGAGGGCCAGACCATCTGGTCCACTTATTTTGAACGCGAATACATCCCCGGCATGGCGACCGACAAGATCCCACGCTCCCGCTTCCTGGACCCGAAATACAGCCTTAAATTCGCGGATGTCCTCGGCCGCGCCGCTGCACCCAATATCATTGTCGGCCGCATGAACTTGTCCGATCAGGTCCTTTTCGATGATGGCGATGAGGTTCTGCTGGAGGACGAAGCCGGCATTCCGAAAGACATTCTAGTTTCGGATCATACCGGAACCTTCACGGAATACATGAATCCCTTGGAACAACAGGCAGCCGGCTACGCCGCTCCCATTAACCGTCGGCTGGCCTTCATCGCCTGCCCGAAGGAAGTGACTTCAACATATGTCGAATCGTTCATGGAGCGCTTTATTTATATTCAGCAGGAATACCGCAAACGTAAGCGTGCTTTTGATACGCTCTTCAAACACCGCCTCCGTGACGAACAAGGAAGTTTTGCCTACCGCTGGGAACGGGTGCTCGACCGCCTCAACCGTACCGACCCCACCACCCTGGCCGACCGCATCCGCCGGAACATCCACCTCCCCTGACCGCGTCTTGAATCAAGGATGTCAGGATTGCGAAACGGCGGCGGATCAAACATCGGCGTGGTGGGAAATGGTCGGGGCGGCGGGATTTGAACCCACGACTTTCAGCGCCCAAGGCTGACGC
>CAZSSA010000077.1:0-11872 GCA_964609375.1 uncultured Verrucomicrobiota bacterium
CCCTCCTGGGCGCTAATGCTACTGATGAATCACGACGGCGATTCCGCTGTTTTCACCCTGATCACGCACAGTGACGGTATTATTCCCCTTCACATTCTTCCCCTGATAAATGGCCGTCAGCCCGCCACTCGACGTAATGGAGCCACGCGCCGGGTCACTGACCGACCACTCCAGCGGTAACGCCAGTGCCACGTTGGTGCTGGCATATGACGCCGTAAAGACCACCGTCTCCCAATTGTTTGTCAGCGTCTTACTCGCCGGGCTGATCACCACAACATTCTCCGTCGTCGTCGTGGTCTCACAGCCCACCATTGCCATCCCCGCCATGACTACCGCCACCAAGCCTGCCAAAACTAAAGCGTTCACTGTTTTCATTGTCATACTCTCCCTTGTTTACTGTGTCATCTCATTTCACTTTGTCGTTGGTATTTCACGCCACCACGGCAATTCCTTCAGTTCGATTGATGGCACAAAAGCACCCGAAAATGATGTAGAGAATTGCCCGGAGTCATATGTTACACTGGTATCCATTTTCATCGTCAAATCACCTCCGGCAATGAGGCTGCCGACAATGGTGGCAGTTTTATCAAAATAAATCGTCCCTCCGGCATACATGATGCCCCAAAACGTCAAATCCTTTTGGGCATTAATGTTCCCCGGCGTGACAAGGGCACAAGCACCATTTGTGAGCACAACTTTGTCGGTCCCCTGGGGAGGATCCAAAGTGATACTGGTCGCCGCATAGAGAAAATCGTTCGATCCAAGACATGCGTTTGTTGTGTTGATGCCTATCGATGAACCCGAAATCAGCTGAACGTTGCTGGCAATGCGCCCTTTCCCTGTGAAATTTACATTTCCACTGACCACCATGACGCCGACCCCGGAAACCTGACCGGTTATGGTTAAATTCCCAATGTGATAGTAGTTTGTTGGATTACTCAATTGATAGTTGAACGTCGCAGCCCCTGAACTCACTGCTTGAGCAATGAGTTGATTATACAGATTCGTATTCAGCACGGGTAATCGCGGTGCGGTACCAGCCGGATAGTCATTAGAACTGGTACTCGTACCCCCATCAAGATAATCAGGCGTCTTGCTTCCTGATGAGTACCCTTCGGCGGCATAAACATTCCCTGTTGAACTGCCGGCACCACTTATATCTGTATCTTTGGAAAGTTTCAACTCCCCATCCGAGAATATCCCATAATTGGTCGCCGCCATTGAATCCGATATTCCGAATTTTTGTTGCACGACACGAACAGCGGAAACAACGGTCCCGGTGGACGTCACAATATACTCGGAAGTATTGGTCATCTCTACCCTGACGGCATAACCATTCATAACCAACGATGTTGGATTCATTTGATACCCCGAATCAGTTTGCAGAAGCACTTTCGCATGATTTAACCCAGCCTCTGCCACCCAAAACGCCCGGGCGTCAAGCACCGCATGCGACGTCTCAAGACTGCTTCCCGACCCTAACTGCATCAACCCTGCCCCAAGCGCTCCCATCATCAAAACCAACACCATGACCAAAATCAGCACCCCGCCAACCTTGTTTTCTGTTTTGGTTTTCATGGTCAATTCCTTAAAAAAATACTGAAACCCATCTCGTTGGTCTCAGACCCCTCCGCCAACATAACGGAAACACGAACGGTTTTCCGTTTCGCTATATTCGTGACCGCACACTCAAATGAGCACACTCGACTGGCGATCAAGGGTGAACCGTTCTGCATCAGGCTTGATCCCGACTGACTGAACTGAACATTCAACCCATTAGTCTGCGAAAGACTCAGGATATTCGCGCTCCACGTCGCATTAGTCGCCGCCCGCCCAATCCGATCCATGGTCCTCATGGCCACATTGGCATCAGCCTGCATGGCGGCCTCGGCTCTTAACCGTGTCCACCCCTTATACCCATAAAACAGGACTGCGCTGAAAACCAAAGCCAAAACCCCGGCGGAAACCATTCCCACCATCAGCTCAACCAACGTAAACCCTTTATTCCCAAAGGCTTTCATTGTGACTTTCATGGCGGACTCACCAGTGTTCGCAGAACCACCACAGAATCAGGACGTAACGGATCCATCACCGAGACGGTGACGCTCACGCAATCGTAGGATGGGCTTCCCCCATTCGCATCGAAGTAACTGAGGGCATTTGTCACCGTCATTCTCACGCCATTGTTGGTAACAAGACCACCAAGTCCACTACTGGATCCACTACTCCAACTGCAGAATCCCGTCCGAGTGACATAATTAGTCGCATAACTTGAACTAGGCAACCGGTTCGTCACCACTCCCCATGACGTCCCACGCCATTCATCCATATACCGGTTGGCCGTAGCCAACGCTGACATACGATTCCTCTGAACGTCCAATGTCACACTCGCCGACGTCAGATAGGCCGCGCCGGCAATAGCTATAATCGCCAGGATTAAACAACTGAACATCACCTCAACCAGCGTACTACCCGCTTTCCCCGCCGCATTCATCAGTTGGCCTCGTCTTTATACAGCGCCACAGTCTCCCGACGTCCATTCGGATCCACAAGAACCACTCGATCATTACTAATGGCAACAATGGTGTATCCATCCACCCTCTCACCAATGCCGAACGTGCCCCGATCCGTCATCGCCAGCGGATTCTTCCCGTCTAGCGCAATGCCGTTTAATACAAACAAGTGCACCCTCGTAGCGGGCCCGGACAACGTTTGCCCCGCTTGCTTTTTAGGATTCAACGCCAACACGGGCGCCCGTTTCTCCGTCATCCAGGATTTGACTGAACCGGTAATTTGACGTAGGCGCGCCGTCTGTTCAATGACTTGCGCTGTGGCAACCGCCTTACACTCCCTGTCCGCCTCGCTCTTAACCACCGGCCGCACGGTACGGGTCAGCAGTATCGCACTTCCATCATACGTGGCCCCTGCTCCAAACTTATTGGCCCTAAAGGTTGCCTGCGCCACCTGAAATCGACGCTCGGGATTCTCCAGAAAATCCAGCATTCCAATAATTGACTTCAATGGCCCGTTTCCATTGAACATAACCTTGTAGTCGAACCATGAAAGTGACTCGCCTTCCTGCTTCTCAACATTGGCCGACCCCGTCGTAAAACCAAAGTCCTGGGCGGCCTTTTCAGCCACCTGTGTTAATTCGGCGGCCTTATCACCGTCCGCGCCAGGAGCGGCAAATGACTTCAACACACGGCATGCCTCATGAAGTTCGGCTTCCATCTTCGGAGCCTGATCAAGGCGAGCCTGCCGCATCACCAGATCCTGACTCCAGTCCAAACAATACCGTCTGCCAGGTATTACCATGGCGGCCAACACCAGGATCGGCACAAAAACGCAGGCTGCAAACTCACCCCGTCCTGATCGTAATTTGCTTAAGTTCATCGCGTTGCCCCCAGCAAGGTGGCTGAAAAATGCCAACGCAAAACATCCGAGCCGCCAGTCTTTACGCGCTCGCTTTTCTCCGACGTAAAATGGTTAACCCTGCCCGCTAATAAGGGTTCGGCATTCCACAAGGCTATCAACCGTGGTGGCGTCACGGCTTCATTACCTTTGGTTTCAGAAGGTATATAAACCTCAACCCCAAGCGTCGCCGCCGCGTTATCAATAGTAACCTGACTGAGTTCCATTCCAGGCGGCATGACATTCGCAAGCCCAAGGATAATGGCAGCCGCATGACATTCCTTTTGGGAGAACCCGTTAATCGCCGCGAGCTGGCTTTCACAGGCCATCATCTCACGACTCAACTTCCCGAGATGGTTTTCGATGCTGCCACGGCCTGGCCGCTGGCTCAAAAACGTTCGTTCCATCAGACGGATACGTTCCTCCTGATGAGACAACGCAAAGCATTTTCGCGCCAGTTCGCCCACGCTCCACCCAAGAACCACCACAACAAGCAGCAAGTAGACAATTAACCAGCACCGCCACCGCTTGCGTGTCGCCAAAGGAAGCACACGTCCTTTTGCCAAGTTCATTTGATAAGGAACCATGTCAGCCCCTCCTCATGGCCAGGCCTAAACTGGGGACCAGCATCGCTGCATTGTCCGGATCGGAATCCAACATATGCTTAACCCGCCCCGACTTCAGATTGAGACTCTGTAGCGGATCCCATGCCGCCACGGGAATCGTTATCCCCTCCTGTACCTTTGCCACAAAATCACTGTTCACCATCGCGTGCCCGGTCAAAAGCACCTGTCTGGGATGGTCCCAGTCCAGCTTGAACTCCCCATACTTGATCACATCACGGATGTTCTCGCACAGGAACGCCGGCGATTCCTCCCACGTCGAAGCCCGACAGAACACGGTATAAGGATAGATTCCGCCTTTAGACAGGATAATCACATCCGCCGAATGTGGAGCCAGATTGACAAGGCATACTGTTTCTTCTTCCTTCCCCGACATGACCATGGCGTATAGATTCGCAACCGCCATCGCGCGCATATCCACAATAACGGGGTCCAACCCTGCCTGCGCCATAATGGACAATTGGCGCTCCACGTCCTTGGCAGGCGCCGCATAAAGCACCCCCTCAATCATTACATGCTTTTCCGCGGGGGTTCCCCTGACACGCTCCTGAATATGCCAATCCACCGACACATTTCCCCGATCCAATTGCAGGGCCTCTTCTGCCTGCAACATTAACGCCGACTCCAACTCCGCCGCCGCCATCAACGGCACTTTGAAATAACGCATCACCGTTGCCGAACTCCGAAGCGAAGCACATACCAACCGTGTCGGCATCCTCGCCGATCGCCATAACGTCTTGAGTATACCGGCAATATCCTTCTCGGAGGCCGAAGGGTCGTAGGGAATCCACCCGGCATGGGTGACAACAGGCATATCCTTCCCTTTTACAAACAGCCTGGCGGCGGTAATATGGCTGTCACCCATATGGACACCCGCGATATCAGATATTGACCAACCAATCACGTCGCAACTCCTAACGTTCCCACCATAACACCCTCACCCTGAACCCCCTCCCCTCATGGGAGAGGGTTAAGGTGAGGGGCATTCAACTCAATAATCCCTTACGGCAACATCGTTCCACTCCAAGTGGCGGCACCACCTGCACACGTCATGATCACGGTGCCGTTTGCCCCGTTTTTGCTTGCTGCAGCCGTTACGACATAGTTATCAAAGTTTGTCGTCGCGTTAGCATAGTGATACCCGGCAAGACCTGCACTAGCAGCAAAAACACCCGTAAAATACGTCCCCTCCAAGTCAGTTGCATTCAACCCTTTAATCTGATTCATTGCTGTGGGGCAGGTATCGCCTTCAGCCTGCATAACCCGCAACGCCGTCCTGATGGCACTGCAGCCTGCCTGACCTTCGGTTGCCTGGGCCTTCGTCCTATTGGCTGACATCAGCGGAATTGCCACTGCCGCCAGAATGGCCACAATAATCGCCACAACCATTAATTCAACCAATGTAAAACCTGCTTTGCTCTTCATATTCATTATCATACTCCTTTGTTAAACTATTCTTCTCTCTCCTATCCAAGCTCATCACCTTACCAGACCAACCCAACCACTTTTCTCATCTCACCTCCTCTGTTAATAGCTACCTCATCTGTCCAGCCGCACCAAACACCGGCAGATAAATTGCCATGACCAACACCAGGATCAATCCCCCGAATACCGCTATCAGTATAGGCTCCAATAGCGAAATGGCCATCAAAATCGTACTCTCGACCTGCTCTTCATAGACATCAGCCACTTTCGTCAACACCTCGGGCAGCCGCCCCGATGATTCCCCCACTCCGACCATCCGAGCCACAAGTCGCGGGAAGACCTTCTTGTCCAGACTGGATGCAATATTGCTCCCCGCCACAATCCGGTCACGGGAAGCCTTCATGGATTTCTCCATGACCTTGTTGCCCAACACCTCCGCCGCAATCTCGATGGCCGTTGCCACGGGCACACCACCGGCCATCATGATGCCAAAATTACGACAGAACCGAGATACCGCTAACTTGCGGACAATATCACCCACAATCGGCAATCGAACCACCATCCCATCAATTTGCATTCGTCCAGCAGGCGTCGCGGCATACATTATCCCGAGCGCCACGGCACCCGCCATTCCCAGAAATAACCAGAGCGAATTGTGAATAATGAACGAGTTGACAGCAAACACCATGCGGGTCAGCGGCGGTAATCCGCTCTTATAACCGGCGAAAATCGCCTGAAATCGAGGCAGTACGAACAACGTCATGATGCACGACACCAAAATAAAGAAAAAGCCCACAAAAACGGGGTAGGCGACAATGCTTTTTATCTTGCTGGCCAACCGGGCACTTTTCTCCATGGACGTCGCCAGATAGTTCAATGTCTCCGTCAAACTTCCGGCTTCCTCAGCCGTCTTGATCAAAGCAACAAACAAGCGGTCAAAAACCTTTGGTTCGCCGGAAATCGCGACGGAAAAAGGCGCCCCATCGTCCAGTTTCTTCAACACCCTCTCCAATACACGGCGGAACCCTCCATTCTCCATGTCCGCCGTGATGGATTGCAACGATTCCAAAAGCGGTATGCCAGAACCGACCGAGATGGACAGTTGGCGGCAGAACAATGCCTTATCGGAAATCGAGACGCGAACAAAGTATACCCTGTTCGTCGCCGGAGCCCTCACACTTTCAGAATCTTCCACACTGACGAAGTCACTACTGATATCGGTTACCGTGATGCCACGCTCCCGTAGCCGCGAAAGAACCTCAAAACGTGTCGCCGCGGAATAAACCCCCGACACTTCACGCCCGTTCTTATCTTTCGCCGAATATCGAAAATCTGGCATAAGATCAATCCCCCGAACAAACACTCATCACTTCCTCGACGGTCGTGACACCACTCTGCACTTTCCGCAATCCGTTCACCGCCAGGGGCGCCATCCCCAGTTCTATCGCCTTGCGCCGCAACTCGACCGATCCCGACCCCGTCAGAACCATTTCCTTGATCGGGTCAGTCACTTCCAAATACTCAAAAATCGTCGTCCGCCCGCGATACCCTGTGCTAAGACATTTCGGGCACCCCACCCCACGGTAACAGGTCCAGTCGGCCGCCTCGGGAAGAATGCCAGTTGCATAGGCCAGCATCTCCTCATGCAGCGGCTCCGCCTTCTTGCAGTGCGGACAGATCAACCGGACCAGACGCTGCGAAATCACCAGTTTCATCGTCGCCGCGATCAAATACGGTTCAATGCCAATATCCCTCAACCGCCATAACGCCGACGGCGCATCGTTGGTGTGCAGGGTGCTCAAGACCAGATGCCCCGTCAGCGACGAACGCATTGCAATGTGCGCCGTCTCAAGATCCCGGATTTCGCCGATCATGATCATGTCGGGATCCTGCCTCAGAATCGCCCTCAAACAACCGGCAAAATCCAACCCGATCTTCGGCCTGATCTGCATTTGGTTGATGCCGCCAATCTGGTACTCGATGGGATCTTCGACGGTCTGGATATTCCATGCTGGATCCTTCAGGAAATTCAACGCCGCATACAGCGTCGTCGTCTTGCCGCTCCCCGTTGGCCCCGTCACCAGAATAATACCGTGCGGTGACTGCAAGATCTTCTGGAAGCGCTTGAGCATGACCTCATCCAGTCCAATATCCTTCATGTCCACAATCAGGGCCTTCCGGTCCAGCACCCGGAGTACCATCTTTTCCCCGTGCGCCACAGGCAATGAGGATACCCGCACATCAATAATCCGGTCGTTGACCTTGAATTTGAAACGGCCATCCAACGGCAGTCGCCGTTCGGCAATATCCATGTTGGAGAGGATCTTGATGCGAGTGGCAATCGCCTGATACAACGCCTTGGGGGGCGGGGTGATTTCCCGCAAAAGCCCATCAACCCGGATCCGCACGGTAACAGTCTTCTCGCCAGGTTCAAAATGAATATCACTTGCACGATCCCGCACCGCTTGCATGAGCAACAAATTCACAAATTTGACCACTGGCGCATCATTGGCCAAGACCAGCAGTTGTTCGTCATCGCCCCGAGGCTCAAGATCTACCCCCGTCACCACTTCCGGCGGCAGTTCGGCAATATCCTGCAAATCCCGCTCCAGATGCGCTTCCTGTCGATAAAATTTATCAATCATCGCCAGGATACGGGATTCCGAACTGATCGCCTTGCGGATTTCCATCCGCGTCAATGAACGAATCGTGTCAATGGCTTCAACATCCAGCGGATCCTTCATGACCAGCGTAATGACCAACCCCTCCTCTTTTTTAACAGGGATCAGGCAATACCGGCGCGCCACCGTCTCCGGCACCAGCTTAACCTCGGACTTCTCCAGTCGAAAATCATCGTCAAGTTCGAAAAAGGGTACCCCTAATTGATCAGCCAAGGCTCGGGCAAGATTATCCGCTGAGACAAAACCAAGCTCAGCAACAACTTCGCCAAGCATCTTGCCAGTCTCTTTATGACGGACAATGGCTTGGTCAAGCTGCATCTCAGTGACCAGTCCCCTTTGGAGAAGAATTTTGCCTAGTTTTGACTCAACCATTATTCATTCCTCACACTTCATACTTTCCCCATCACGGTGCCTTCGCCTCCACCACAGGCTCAACCAATTTCTTCCCTAGACCCCCCGCCACTGTCGTTGGCGCATCAACCCCCTTCTCCTCAGTTGCATTTCGCACGGTAGCCGTGAGGAAAATCAATAGTTCAATTTTCTCCGTGTTCACCGTGTCACGTCTAAACAAAACGCCAAGAAGAGGAATACTTCCCAGTACAGGCACCTTCATCTGCGTGGTCTGTTTGCTTTCCCGAATCATGCCTCCAATCACAATCGTCTGCCCACTCTTGACCATCACCTGCGTCTCCGCCTCACGGGTTGCCACCACGGGATAGTCTGTCAATGATACACTTCCCCCCGCAGCCCCCGTGTTGACTTTGCCTGATTGATATGCCAACAGGTCACGCACAGAAGGATGAACGATGAGATTGATAAAATCGTCATCGCATACCTGTGGCAGGACTTTAAGTTTGATGCCAATATCCTCGTACCGTTCCAAACTCGTCGAAGTCGTCGGCGTACCACCACTGGAACTGTCCGTGGTGGACTTGATGATCGGCAATTTCGTCCCCACGATGATAACCGCATCCTGGTTATTCATCGTCAAAACCCTTGGCGATGAAAGCACATTGTACGAAGCATCCTCCTCAAGCAGGTGTAATAAAGCCTCAAACTGGAAACCTGTCAGTTTTTGAAAGGCCAAAGCCAAACCAGCATTATAGGGTTGCATTCCTTTTACCCCTGAACTCTGCGCCACAAAACTTGCCGGCGTAACGCCTCCATTGATCTGTTGCCCTCCTGCGGCATAGAGCTCTCCGCCGCCTGCGATGCCGACCGTCTTCACACCGGGACTCGAGGCGCCGCCGACTCCGCTTCCCCACTCAAACCCGATATCTCGCAATAAGTTGGCTCGAACCTCCACAAACTTAGCCTCGATCTGAACCTGGGTCGGCATCTTGTCAAGTTGTGCCAAAATGGCTTCCACTTGCTTGATGACATCCTCTGTATCGACAATAACAAACATTTTTCCTTTGACCTGATCCGCGTTTTCGGAAAAACGATTCAAGCGTCCAAGACTCTCGGAACTGGTATTGTTCTGGGCGCCCCCCCCTGTTTCCTTCCAGCTCTGGCTCTGCATCACCATTCGTCCAATCGTCCCGCCAGGCGACAGTTGGCCCCTGATAATCCCTATAATGTCGGCCGCATCCAGGTACTTAAGCGTGAACACCTTAAGAATTCTCGGAGGCGCGGGCATTACGGATGGCGTACCTGATGTAGACCCCGTGGATACCACTGGCGCCGTCTTGGGCAATTTCTCAAGTGTGGTCACAATAATCGTCTCGCCTACCAGATAATAGCCATACCCGTATGGCCGCAGAATGGAATCTAAGGCGTCTCGCCACGGAACATTACTCAAGCGGGCTGTCACTTTCCCCGTCACTTCAGGACCGACAACAATACTGCGTCCCGTTTGCCTCGAAAAAGCATTCAACACTTGAGAAATCAATCCATCGTCCACGTTCAATGTCACCAGATTGGCAGGAAGTTGCCCCTGCGGTGTGGTTGGGGTCTCTCCCTCTCCTGCCACATCATCCACCCCTGCCAAACCCAGCGTCAAAACCAATAAACACCCAGTAATCCACCGTCCGTATTGAGTATTCATATGCATTGCAAACTCCTATGATAATCTACTTCAACGCCAACATCTTCGCCAACTCCTTCGGGCGCGGCGACCGGCTCATCGCCGTGCTGTAATCAACCATGCCTCGATCACAAAGCAACTTGAGTGAATCATTCATCGTCATCATCCCCTCCCGGCGCCCCGTTTGAATGACCGAGTAAATCTGCTGCACCTGCATCTCCCGAATCAGGTTCCGGATTGCCTGATTCACATTCAACACTTCTGCCGCCAGCACTCGACCCAGCCCATCACTCGTAATCAACAACTGCTGGGAAATCACACCCACAAGCACCATGGACAGTTGGGTGTAAATCTGGGATTGCTGCGCCGGAGGAAACACGTCCACAATACGATTAATGGCATGGGTCGTATCCTGGGTATGGAGCGTCCCCAGAATCAGGTGCCCCGTTTCCGCCAAACTCAGCGCCAATTGAATGGTGTCAAGATCCCGCATCTCTCCCACCATAATAACGTCCGGCGATTGACGGAATACACTGTGCAGCGCATCAGCAAAGGAATGGGCGTCCTGACCAATCTCGCGCTGTTCAATCATGCTCATCTTATGGTGATGCAAATACTCAATCGGATCCTCAATGCACACCACATGCACAGGGCGCGTGGTGTTGATATAGTCCAGCATTGCCGCCAACGTCGTGGACTTCCCGGCGCCTGCCGGCCCCGTGATCAACACAAGCCCATGCGGACGCAAGGCGAACTCCGTGACAATCTCAGGAAGTCCAAGGGTGTCAAATGCGGGAATCTCAAACGAAATCGAACGAACGGCCATCGCAATGGAATCACGCTGATAATAAAAATTAAAACGGAATCGTGACAACCCTGCAAACCCACGTGACATATCGAGACTTTTGCGTTTCTGAAGCAAATCGAACTGCCCGGCATCCAGGACACTTTTCGCAATCTCAAGCATCATCGCCGCATCCAATAGCTCGCACCCCACCGTCTCCAGAAATCCATTGATGCGTAAACGTGGCGGCGTACCTACAGTAAGCAAAAGATCGGAAGCCTTCCGCTCCCACATCTCCTTCAAGAGAAATTCAAGTTTCGTCATTATGATTTAATCCCCTGAACGCATCTGCGTTTGTCTTTTTTATATATCGTTTAGAAGATGACGTCAAGGGGCGCGCACGTCGAAAACCCTGAACCTTTCTCAGGGTTTCCCTGAGACCCAAATCCTCGCCTAAGCCGGAACGATTCGGTTCAAGGCGCCGAACTGGCACTGAACACGCGCAGTCTATTGATAAGCCATGACTTGCATTCTGGTGGAAGCACTGCAATGCAGATGGATCCGATCACTGAAAGGTGGACGCCGCCGTCCCGGCGGCGTTGAGCGTCAGGAGTGCCCGACGGGTGCCTGATGCCGCCGGGACGTCGGCATCCACCTGCGGAATATCAAAGGAACTGAATCGTTCCGGCTAAGGCCGTGTCGGCTTTGTAGCACCCCGTTTGGGCCCCTTGCCCGCGCGGCTCACACAAGGTTCGCCCTCCAGCAGAATTATCGTTAACTTCCAGATTTTTCTTTTTGGAGGGCGAACCTTGTGTGAGCCGTGTCATCAGGGGGTGCCATCGTCGCCCTTAAAGGGTCGTCAAGTGCTGATGATTTCTGCCTCTCGCTATTCTGCGTATTCCTTACAGCCTAACAGTCTATC
>CAZSSA010000078.1:0-11719 GCA_964609375.1 uncultured Verrucomicrobiota bacterium
TGGCTCCAGATGGAGAGCACACGGGAGTAGTCCGAGGGCGCCAGCCGGACCTCGCAGGCGATCGAGCCGGGATCGAAACTGTACCGGCGTGAGGCCTTCACATGGCTGTTGCGGACCTCACCCGAACCGAACACAACATTCCCATTCAGAACCGCATCATCCTGCTCGCTGATCGCGGCGATCAGAGGCGAGCCGTCCCACATTTCGCCAACGAGCGAATGAACCTTCAGGATCTCCCACTGGGACGGGTCCGTGTTCTTCCCGTACGACTCATACAGCGTGCCGGCCAGAACCGGGCCCTTGCCGGGCACAGTGAGTTGGCAGATCGTGCCGCCGGAAAACCCAAGCTGTCCTTCGAAACAGCGCGAGAGCCATTCCGGCGCCAGACGACCGTGGAACGTCAGCATGTAGTATCCCCGGCGGCGGGCCGCGAACCATTCATTGCCGCCGTTGACGCTCACCGTCAGATCCGGGCCCGGCTCGCCTTTCCAGCGATAGCCACTTCCCTCCCAGTTCGCCGCCTGCCTGTGGGGCGCCTGGTGCGTCCGGCTGGACCAGGGCACGGCCGGAACGGCATCCCCCGCCGCCTCCCGGCAGTAGAGGTACGTGTAGAGTTCGCGATAACGATCGTAAACCTTCTGGAACCGGGAATCGTCCGTGGCATCGGCAAGGATCCCCACGCCGCCTTTTACCCATGTGTTGCCGGACGCCTTCCAGTTGTCCAGCAGGTAGGACCCGTAGTGGCCATCGTGCGCGAAGTGCTCTTGCGAGTCGCCGGAGCGACTGAGACCGCTGCCGGGCCCCCACCCTTCCGTGGTCCATCGTTGCCAGAAGGTCTCGAACCGCTCCTTCTGCATGGCGTCGCCGGTGGCCCTGTGGCAGTACCACAGCGCCACATTGATCTGCGAGAACGCGTTGCCGTTGACCTTCTCGATGTGCGTGGCGCAGCTCAGCCGGTCGCCGGCCATGATCAAGCCTTCCTTCAGGATCGCCTTCGCCTCGGCGGGAACATCCGTGCGCCGCATCAGGATCCAGCCCGGACGGAAAATATCGCACCCGTAGTATCCCATGTTGTAGGCCAGATTCGACCAGGAGGCCGTACCCCGGGCATCGCCGGTCTCCAGATACCGCATGCGCTGGAACACGTACTCGAGGTCCTTGCGCAACGCCTCGTTGAGGCCCGGTCCGTTCTTCTTCATCCACTCGTGGAACCGCGCCTGGAAGGGATGCCAGAAGACCTCGCCATCTACCACCCTCATACCAGCCTGAATGGCATTGGCGGTCGCCTCGTCGTCGCAGAACACCGCCAGACTGCCCATGCCGACATAGTCACCAAACAACTGGCGGGGTTGCTGGAACGTAATCTTGGCCAGGAAATCGTTCGGTCCGTTGGAGACCTCCAGCGTCATGAGCTTGCCGTCGTACTCCCCGGGCTTGCCGAACTCCGCCTTGGCCTCTTTCCATGGCCCGTCAATCGCCGTGTAGCCGCCCACGGCCATGCCGTCGAAGAACACCTTGCCGTCGGGTCCGGACAGTTTGAACCGCCTCGTGCGCGGCATGTCCGGCTCGGCAAACGCGTAAAAGATGCCGCTTGTACCCTTCGGAACATACAGGAAGGCCTTCTTCATCATGTTGCCGTGCCCGTGCATGAAAGTCGGATGCCCCGCGTAGCCTGTCTTCAACCCGGCAGGCAGCCGCAGCGTCGCGTAGATGTCGGGTGTTCCCGCCAGCACGATCCGGTAAACGCCCTTCTTCCCGCCCTTGATCGGGCGATCGAAGCTTCGCGCCACAAGGGTCTTCAGCCGCGCGGGGTTCGACCAGGCGCTCCATCGGAACGACGGCACCGTGCCCTTGGCGTAGAGATTGGCATAGTACTGCAGTTCGTGATCCCACCCGCCGATGCGATCGGGAAAGTTGGCGTCGCCACAACCGTCATCGGGAATGAATTCCCGCACCACCGGGACGCCCTCGGGATCGTATACCTTGAACAGGGTCTCACGGGGGCCGTTGGCAAAAAGGTTGAGATCGCGGATGTCCAGTCCGACGTTGAATTCCCTGCCGTCGGGATTGACGACAAATACCGTGACCCCCTCGCAGAGGCGGAACGTCTGTTCCGCAACGCCATCCGCCGCCGTCGCCGTCCCTGCGCCGGGCACAACGTGCCACGCCGCCAGCGCGCCCGCGATCCACAAACTTGTCTTCCTCTTCATGGGTTGCTTCCTTTCGCCGATCCGCCTGCCATGCTTCCTCGGTCTATTCCGGCCTCGCCGAATTCATTGAAAAACGTCAGATCCGCGCCGAACGAATCCATCGCAGCCACCTCGTCCCCCCGTAGCCGGACACGGATCGTCCGGGTCGGATGGCGTAGGGCGAGAGCCTGCTCCGCCAGGGGAAACTCTACCGTCACCAGCGAGCCGACGGGTGGGCTGGCCAGGAAAAGCCGATCGCCGAAGAAACGCGGCGCGTCGCCGCCGCAGACCACCAGTCTCCGGCGATCCACCCAGGGCGGCAGACGGATCCACAACGGGGCGCTGCGCCTGACTGTCACTTCAAGACGTCCGCAGGTGTAGGGGGAGCGCACGCACACGGCATCGCTGTCGCGGTCAAAGAGCAGATTGACATGGTGCCCCGTTTCGTCCGTGCACACGGCGTCGCGCCAGACCTCGCAGAGCGAGAGTACCGCGCCGCCGACAATATCGAGGCAGAACTGGACGAGTGGCAACCCGACGGGCTGGTGCCCGTAGGGCGCCGGGAATCCGAATGCGCCGCGCATCCGGGCGGCGACATCGCGAAGAGTGTCGAAACCCTTGGGGTTGGAGGGCTCCGCAATGAAGGAAACATCGCGTAACTGGGCCGGCAACAGGTGCCCACGCACGATCCTCTCGACATCATGATAGCAGCGGTCCAGGCCCCAACGTCCCAGGAGGAGCGCCGTTTCCGCCACGTCCCCGGTGTTGTTGCACTCGCCGCGGTCGGGATTGGCGGAAGGGCTGCCCGCATGCTCAATCACCCACCCCAGTTCGTCGCGGATCGTGTTCAGCCCCCCGTCATAGAACGCGAGCACCCGCCGCATCAGGGTGCTGTCCCGCGTCAGGTCCGCGAGTTGCGCCAGCGACGACAGCGTCGAGGTGGCCGAATGCGTGTGCGTGCCGAACCGGACGAGGTCGTACGCGCCATCGTCATGGAAAAATTCCGTCGTCGCCTTTTCGGCAAGCGTCAGGGCCAGTTCCAGCGCGGGTGGATGGCCAGTGGCGCGGTAGAATTTCACCAGCGGCCCGATGGCCCGCGCCAATCCCCAGATGAACGTGCGCGTCTCCAGGCGAATACCCAAGGCCTTGAACCGGGCGGTGTCCCATCCGCGCGCCGGATGCCACAGGGACTGGACGGCGGCGATGCACCGCTCCGCCAGTTCGCGGGCCTGGTCATCGCCCCGGTACCGCACCAGGGCGTACAGGCCGTACAGCGCCTCGCGCACGTTATGGTCTGCGAAAACGACCAGGGGGCCGCCGACTTGCTCGCGGCACAGGGGCAGCGGCAAAGTCCCGCCCAGGCTGAAAAAGGCGGCCCGCCGGTGGCCGGCGATCGCCTCCTCCTCCGGCCGCAGGCCAGTCACTTCCTCAGCGGTCAGGAGCGCCGCCAGGTGCCGGCCGGGGACGTGCGCCTCGGTGTAGGGGCTCTCGAACCCGAAGCGGACTTCCGGCCGCGCGCGCGCATCAAAAAAGGGAATCCCGCCGTCATCGGCGTTGAAGACACGCTGCATCGTCGCGCATCCGAGCCGGATGGCGTCAGCAATATCGGTGGTATTGACGTCTTTCAGCTTCATCGTCGTGGCCCCGACGTTTCCCCCAAAGCCAGGCGGTCCATGACCGTCAGGCGATCGGTCACGTCCGTCCCCTCATACGCGCAACCCGTGCCGTCCACCAGCAGGCCGCCGGTCACAGCACCCCTGGCATCCAGTCGCAAGTGCACGAGTGAGCCATCGGTACGCACACCATGCTGACGCTCGATAGCGTGCGCGAGACGGCGTGTCCAGACAAGCAGGTCGCTCGTGCCATCGGCGGCCTCCATACGCACGTGTCCCGCCCGGCGGGTATCGATCGCCGTATCGGGGGCGCTCCCGCTCATGCGGGTCGCGGGAGGTTCCGCGCCGGCGTACGGGATCAGGAGGGTTGCCATGTCGCCGTGCCACAAATCCAATGCCGGCACCGTCATCCGGACCAGCGGAGCGGGGACGCAGGCGCCGCCCCATTCCACCGGCAGCCAACCCCGCATGGGGTCGCGTTCCCCCTCGTGAACCGTGAGTTTCGCGCCGGGCAGGGTCACCGGGAATGCCAGCAGCAGGTTCCCGTGCTTGTGGCGCGTAACCACCCGCCCGGTTCGCGGATCGCAGGTAACCGGCCCTTCCGCGAATTGCCAGCAGGCTTCCACAGAGGGTTTCCGGCCGGCCCCGGACGTGTGGTGAACGTGGTCAAGCACCACCCCGAACCGGCCGCGGATCCAGAGCAACGCACGGTGGTGCTCACCGAAGATTCCTTCACCATGGCCGCCGCCCTGGTCCGGCCAGTACCCGCCCCCGTACAAGCCCTCGACCAGCGCATACCCCGGGGCGGCCTCCATCCGGAATTCCGCCGGGCTTGCACATTGGTTCCACCCGTTGAAGTTGACCGTGTTGTGGTGCGCCGTCCGGTGCCCGTACCGCGGGAATTGCGGCGTTTCGAAAGGATAGCCGGGATCCACCAGCAACGGCCGTCCATGGGCGAAGAACGTCACGCTGTTGCGGCAGGGATGCCAGTGGAAACTGCGGGACGAAGCGGCGTCGAACGTCAGATAGGCGGATTCCGCCGTCCAGTCGTCGCGAAGGAACGCCTGGCCGGCGTGCGGAAAGCCGGCGCAAGCGGGCGGCAGGTCCCCAGGCAATCCCGCCGCCCGGCGGAACGCGGCCCGCGATTCGCGCACCGGACCTTCCAACTCGGACACCCCGACATAGCGGCTGTCGTGAAGGGAAATGACGTCGCCGTCCGGACGCGTGGCCGCGAGGAGATAATCGTACATCGCCGCCACCCGCTCCGTCGGCACTTGCAGGCCAAGTTCCGGCATCGCATGGGCCAGAGCCCAGAGTTTCCGGACGCTCTTGAGCATGCCTTCGTGGTAGCCGGGCGTCGCCTCCATGTGGGCGCCATCGGGCAGGATCTGGCGGCGGACCGCATCGTTGAGAATCTCGCGGCCCTGCGCCAGCCACCCCGCCGCCTCGGGCAGGGCCGCCAGGCGCAGTCCGCCGAGCAACAGGGTCTTACCATGCAGGATGCGGATGTTCCGGTTGGGCCGGATATGGCCCGCCAGGTAACGCAGGCTCACACAGACCGCCTCGACGATCCGCCCGGCAAAGGCATCGTCAAAGGACGGGCTGCGGCTGAAGCCGGCCAGCGCCGTCAACCACACCCCGGCACGGATGTCGTACTGCGTATCCCCATCGCCGGGACCGGGTTTCCAGTCGCCGCTGTAAGGATGATCACGGAGAAACGCTTCAATGTAGCGGCGGGCGACCCGGGGATACCGCTCGTCGCCCGTGGCACGATAGGCGGAGATCAGCGGGAAGAGCATATAGAACCGCCGCATGACCATCGCCAACTCCTGCGGGTTGCCCGATTCGAGCCCGTCCCAGTCCACGCGGTCGAAATCGATCCGTACCCAACTGCCGTCCGGACGGCGGCACACGTCTCCCTCGACGGCGTGGTCCGCCTTGTCACGAACCTCCGGGCTCCACGCGGGCACTTCGTCGCCCATCGCCGCGACCAGGCGGTTATGGACCGCGTGGACCGCTTCGGCCAAACCGGCGCCGGGGGACGTATGGACGGGAACCGTCACCGCATGGGCTCCACGCGATAGGAGACGGACACCGGCTCCGCCACCTTCTTGCCGCCGCCCAGCAGGTCGACCAGGATATTGCGGCAGGCGGCGCGGGAAAGATAACCGTCCTGCCAGTCGGCGGGGGAAAGCTTGACACGCCGCGGCTGGTCGAACGCCACGCGGACCGCCCCGTTGAACCGCGTGAGTTTCACCGCCGTCACACCCTCCGCATACTCGGCCGTCGCCGGCTTCCACACCCCGCCGGATTGGAACTCGATGACCGTCGGCTGGGCCTTCGCCTGCTTCTCCGTATCGCGCAAGTACACAGGCAGAACCTCGTACAGCTCGGCGATGGCCTCCTTGCCGTCGCCACTGACGGTGGTCTCCACGCGCACGCCCTTGCCATCGAGTTTGAACGCGCGTCGGTACTGGACCTGGCCATCGAGCGTGTCGTCGTAGAGGTGGTCCCGGTGGCGTTCCTGATCGTCGTTCTTCAGGAGTTTCATGGCGACCAGCGGGCCACGGACCTCCAATGTTGCACCGTCTTCCTTCACGTCAGCCGTCACGTCGGGCGTGGCGTTCCGACCGGACGTGAAAACCTTGCCGCCGGCCGTGCTGCCCATCACCGCGTGGACCGGCCAGGTCCTCCAGGCCTCCAACACATCCATCGACTTGTCATAGCTCATGCCGCTGCGCCGCCCGAGGATCACGGAGCCGGTCTCCGGGGTCCAGAACGCGGAAAGCTGGCCGCCCCCAAGCCCGAGGGGACCGCCAAACTGCGCCTTGTTGTCGGCGGGGGTCTGCCGGCCGACCAGCCCCGCATGCAGGACCGCCGCGAATCCCGGCTGGCGGGTCACGACGAACTCCCTGTTGAAATCCCTCACAAAGGTCCCGCCGCGAAGGAAGGGCGATTGGAGGAGGGGGGATTTCGCCTTCTCCAGTTCCATCCGGCGGGCGTAGGCGCCCGGTCGGTAGAACTCATAGGCTGGATTCTGGCTGATCGGGAAGTTGAAGGTCATCCACATCTTAAGCTGCCAGCGGAACATCGTGTTCTGGATCGTCAACTCGTCGCGGGTGTAGTAATGCCCCGTCGAATCGCGCAGGTTTTCGGACACCTGCCCGGCGAACATGTGGGCGCGATTGAGCGGCGCCGTCTGGAGTTCCCCGGGCGGAGGCATCCGGATGAACTGGGCCGCTTCGTCCGTCACCATCGCCGCCGCCGCGTCGCGGGCGCCATCCCACGCGTACTGGTCAGCCAACGCGGAACTACCCAGGCGGGAGTTGAAGTGGCTGGGGCCGGTCGCGCTGCCGTCCGGTTCCGGGAGGATCAGGTGGCCGCGCAGCCGGTAGACTCGCTCCAGCGCCTCGCGGGCGAACGGCCAGTCGGTCATCAGCGCGATCCAGGCGGCGTAGAGGTTGGCCGTGCCGCCGAAGCCGGTGTCGGGACCGCCCCGTTCCATCCAGTAGCCGGCCGGGCTGAAGAAACGCGCGTCCGTGAAGACCGGCTTGGCGTATTCCTCTACGCGTTTCGTGAACTCCGGATCCCCCAAGGCGCGGCTGATGTAAACCAGCCCGAGCGGGGCGAGCAGGTCGTTCTCGCAAGACTCGCCGCGAATGCCCCAGGCAATGATCCGCTCCCCCGCCGCCTTCAGACCCGCTTCGTACGCCGTCCTGATGTCCGGCGGAAGCGCATCCTTGAACCCAGGATAGGGCGCCGCCCAGATCACGGGATTGTAGCCGTGCCAATCCGGCCGGACCGGGGACGGCGACTTGCCAGCGCTATTCTCCGCGAAATCGTGGAACATCATCAGTTGAACCGCCGCCCCGACGAACGAGCGCAGCTTGAGCGCGCGGTTGTCCTTGTATGTATTTCCGGGAAAATCGAACTGGACAAGCGACATGAGAGCCTCGGGCCAGACCGGGGGCATGTACACCCCGTCCGGACGCTCGATGTTCGAAAGCAGGAAACAGGCGGCCGGCGCGCTGACCGCCGGGATTCCCCGCTTGGTGCCGACCAGCGGCTGCTGCATGAGGGTGAGAAGATAGTTCCGGTAGAGATATTCTGGATCCTGGCTGTACGGCTTGGACTCGTCCATGACTCCAGCACCGTGGCTGAGATCCTTTTCCGACAGCGACGCCATGAAGCGGCGAAGGACCCGCTGGTACTCGTGCTTCTGCGGCAACCCCGTCGAACCCGACGCAGGCCCGTCCTTCGGATCAGCAGCGAACCCATACCCAGCACACCACATCATCCCAGCAACAAGAAAAACCGAGACATTCCTCTTCATGTGCAGCATTTTCATCCTCCCTAAGCGCAGATTATGATCTATTCATCACAACATGACGCGTAACAATACAATGTTATGTGATATTGTCAATTGTATTTTGTTTTGCTTCATAAATACTAAATTTTGTTGTTGAAATCAGAAAACAACTGATATATCATAATTCTAAATATTGAATCGGCATCTCCTGTGATGGTATGGTGAATGGCATGGAAACATCATGGAGGTTTAACTTATGCAGTACGCCTATCAAGTAGTAGCGGAAGACCTGCTTCGTCGCATGCGCGAGGGAGAGTGGAATCATGGGGAACAGATACCACCCCTGCGCCTGCTCGAGAAGGAATACCCGCAAAGCCGGATGACGCTATACAAGGCGTTGCAGAACCTGGAGGATCGCGGCCATGTCACCATGTCCCGGCGCCGGGGCACATTCGTGAAAGCGGCCAATCTCCGGCAAAGGGTGGCCCTCCTCACCTGCGCGGAAGTCTTCCGCCACGGCTGCATGCCGTTTGCCTTCCAGGCCTTCCGGCACGCCCAGACGTTCTTCGCCCGCGTGGGTCTCGATTCGCAACTGTATGCGGAGGACGAGATGTCGGATGCCGGACTGCCCATCGGCCTGCTTCACGAACTCGAACAGGACAGGCTGGCTGGCCTTCTGGCCATTGATGCCCATTTCCCCGCCCGGTTCATGCGAACGGACACATGGAAGCGCATTGCCGTGCCGGTCATCAACATCGGCGCCTATCGCTCTCCACACATGGTCTATGTGGACCGTGAAGCGTTCTTCCGGCAGGCCACGGCCTTCGCGGCCAGCCAGGGACGCCGGCGGATCGCCCTGGTAGAACGCGCGGAACACGTTCAGGATCACTACGAATGGTTCCAGACCGCCTGCGAGCGGAGCGGCATCGAGCCTTGTCCCTATCCCCCAAGCATGCCGTCGCCGGAACTGAACTACGAGGAATTCGGCTACGAGCTCACCCAGCGGTTCTTCAAGGAAGGCTTGCGGCCGGATGCGATCCTCGTTCCGGATGACGTGATCGCCAAGGGGGTGGCCCAGGCGGCGCTCGGTCTTCGCCTTGCCGTGCCGGACGAACTGACAATCCTCGCCATGACCAACAGCGGCGCCCGGTTCTTCTACCCCGTTCCCATTGTCCGCTTCGAGGTGGACGTCGAAACCATTGTAGTCAGGGCGGCCCGGATGCTGATGGACATGGTGAGGGGCGTGGTGATCCCGCCCCAGAGGATCCTGATCCCCCCAATGGATCCGGATGTCGATGCAGCGCCGCCATCCGCCGCCCCGACCGCCACGGTGAACAAAACAAAGCAACAGGTGAACGAAACAAAGCAACAAGGAGATTAGCCATGGCCTTACCATTCGTGCTTCTTCGGACTTGGACCATCGTCGCGGCCGCCGGAGCGATGACGCTGTTCCTGGCGTCCGGCAGCGACGGCGCCACCGATCTCACCAACACCGGCAGCGGCGATTGGTCCGCGACCGGCACGTGGGACCCGCCGCAGGTGCCAGCCGCCGGCGACAACGTGACTATCACCAATGGCAACGTCCTGCTCGCCGCCGAAACGGACGAGCTGGCTTCGTTCCAGATCACGGGCGGCACGCTTACGATGTCCAACTGGACGACCCGCCTGCGCGCCACGACTGTGACGATAACAAACACCGGAACCATCACACTTCCAGGCGCATTCACCACGAATAGTCTGTCGTCGAACCGGGTCTGGATCGCCTGCTCGAACCTCACTCTGGCGGGCGGCGCGAAAATAGACGTGGACGGCAAGGGCTGGGCGGGAGCAACCGGGACCGTTTCCGATGCCGGCCACGGTCCCGGCGCCGGACTGATCCGCAAGGCGGCCGCGGGATACGGCGGCTCGGGCGGTCGGCAAGAAGGCGCTGGAATTACCGGCGCACAGCCATGGGGCAGCCTGCCGTATGGGTCTGCCACGGAACCCACGGACCCCGGCAGTGGTGGCAGCAGTTACAGTATCAACGCCGCTTATTCCGGCGGAGCGGGGGGCGGGGCGGTGCGCATTGACGCCACAGGACTGGTCACCGTCAACGGCGTCATCACGGCCAATGGCAAGGACGCCACGGTCGGATCAACCGGCTGCGGCGGCTCGGGCGGCAGCGTGTACATCGAATGCAACGCCCTTCAAGGATCGGGCCGGATCTGCGTGGACGGCGGGAAACCGGACAGTGTGAAGGCAAGTTCCGGCGGCGGCCGCATCGCGGTGAAGTATATCGCCGCGGCGCAGTCGTTGCTTGCCATTCCCAGTATCGCCTTTTCCGCGGCAGCGCCCACCGCTTACACCGCCCCCGGCGAGATTGGGACCCTCCATTTCACCGACAACCAGTTCCTCTACCGCTCTCCCCTGTCCGGCATCACCGGCCAATGGAGTTCGGCGGATGCCAACATCGGCTTCTCATCCCTGACCATGAGTAATGCATGGATCCGCTTCGTCTCCGACGGGATCCATGTGACCGTCACCAACGAACTGCTGCTGAAGAATGGCGCCCGTCTGGAACTGGGCGGGAACACCATCAACCCGGAATGGTGGTGGGACTACACGCAGGCGGCCGACCTTCAAGCGATGGCCCGCCCCATGAGCGAGATGACCTCCAATCCCAGACTCGATTGCGGATCCCTCACCCTCACCAACGGCGGCGCATTGTGGGTGTTCGCGGGCACCAGCACTTCTGCCGTTCCCACCGGGGCTGTTGTCAATGTGACGGGAACTGTGAAGGTGTTCACCAATTCCTGGGTGTACCCCGTGGCCCATCTGACAAACGGCGGCGCCGTCCTTTTCGCCCTCGGGGGGCTCACCATTCAGCAGGGTGGCGGATTCAACGCGGACGGCCTCGGGTACGGCTGTCCCAGGAACAACGTCAAGACGATAGGCTACGGGCCAGGGCGGGGCCGCTATGAATCCAGCAACTTCGGCTACTATCAGGGGGGCGGCTACGGAGGGTTTGGCGGCGGCTACACCAACGCGTTTCCGTCGTATGGCATAACCAACGGATCTGCGACGCTGCCTCTATCCTGCGGAAGCGCTGGCGGCGCCGCGGCCGGGGTCGGCAGCTTGCGCTCCGGATCGGGGGGTGGACTGGTGTGGATTGAGGCGCCGACGGCAATCATAACCGTGGGCGGAACAATCTCCGCCAATGGGGGCGATCTACGGGGCGGTTCCAACAACGACGGTGGCGCCGCGTCTGGTGGCGGCATATATATCCGATGCAAGGGCATCACAGGCGCGTCTGGAGTCATCCGTGCCAATGGCGGCAATGTCAATCCGGCGGCACCCCTCCGGCCGTCCGCCTCCGGCGGCGGCGGCCGCATCGCCATCTGGCGCACCCCCGCTCTGGACACCTTTGCGGGCACATATTCGCGTGCGGCGGGAACCGGCGGCCAATTCAATGGCACGGAAGGAACGTTTTACGCCGGCGAATTCGTCCCGAGCAGCGGGTCGGTGCTGCATATCTATTGACCGTCCATGTTGTACTTTCTTCGCTTCTTGTTGTTTCCGGCTATGCCGGGTTAGGATAACAGATATGGATTCTTCACTTCCTCTTCGTG
>CAZSSA010000079.1:0-11647 GCA_964609375.1 uncultured Verrucomicrobiota bacterium
AGATCGGATCCGCCTATCCGCTGGCGGAGGAGATGACGATGGAGGTCAAGGGGCGCGATCTGGTTTGCGGTTTACCCAAGACTCTTACGATTACCTCCGAGGAAATCCGGGAAGCGCTGCAAGAACCGCTTTCGTCCATTCTTGATGCGATTCGGGTGACACTGGAACGGTGTCCGCCCGAGCTTTCGGCCGACCTGGTGGATCGAGGCATGGTAATGTCCGGTGGTGGATCGCTCCTGAGAGGGATTGATCAACTGATTGCCGAGCATACCGGGTTGCCTGTTCACCGAGCCGATGATCCGCTGAGTGCCGTGGCGGAAGGAACAGGCGTTGTGCTCAATGAGCTCAATGTTCTGCGCCGGATTGCGGCGGGCGAAAAATCGTATTGAGCAAGTCTTCAATCGCGGACTGGCATGAGCTGGTCCGTCATGCCTATTGGACCCACCGGGTCCTGCGCGTGCCTTGCCGGGTGAGTCCCCGCTTGTCAACGGGGTAGAGTGGCCGGATTTAGGAATGCGTGGAGTCGCAGGTGCGGGAACATCGATATCTAGTGTTAATTGTGCTGGGAACGTTCTTCCTGGTCGTTCTCAATTTGCCGGACTCGGTTTCCGGCTTCCTTCGAGGCATTTTCCGGGAGGGAATTGCGCCTTACCAGCAAGCCGGCACCCGTGCCATTTCGGGGTTGAGTCGGAGGTCTTCGTCCATTGGAAGTTTTTCGGATGTGGTATGGGAGCGGGATCGGTTGATGGAAGAAGTGGTGGAACTGAGGGCACAGAAGCGGGCAGGGGAGATCACCCGGCGGGAAAATGACGACCTGAGGGCTTTGCTTGGGTTTCGGGTGACGTTGGGGTATCGAACGGTGCCGTGCGAGGTGATTGCCCGGGATGATGGATACGGGTGGTGGCAGACGATCCGGCTGAACAAGGGGAGTGCGGATGGCATTACCGAACACATGGCGGTGGTCACCCCGGACGGGGTGGTGGGGCGGACGATCGAGGTTTCGGATAGTGCGTGCGATGTGCTGTTGATTTCGGACCGAAACTTTAAGGTATCGGTTAGGTTTGAAGAGGAGGGATCCTTCGGGATCCTGCATGGAGGAGGGGTCTCGTTGCGTGGCGCCCACAGTCTTGGCGTGGTCTGTATGCCGGTCCCTTTCCAGGTGGAGTTTGTGCGGAAGGATGTGAAGTTGCGGCCGGGGGAGCTGGTGACGACATCGGGGCTGGGCGGGGTTTTTCCGGCGGGGTTGATTGTCGGGCGTGTCGTTGGGCAGGAGTTGGATGAGACAGGATTATTCCAGAGGGCGGTGGTGACGCCGATGGCGGATCTGGCCAGATTGCGCCGGGTTTTGGTGGTAACCGGGGAGCAGGGTGGGGGGAGTGCAGAGTGAATCGTGTGAGGAACATAGCGATGGTTGAGGGGAGGAGCGTGATATGACGATGGCGATCATGGCGCTTCTTTTGCTGTTGGCTGTGCTTGCGCAGAGTCTTGTGCCGGCGGTGGCCTTGCTGGGGTCGGTTAAAATGCCGTTTTTGCTTGGGGTCCCGATCTATTATGCCTTGGTGCATCGGCGCGGCATGATGGTGGTGGCGGCGTTGCTGGCGGGGATCCTTCAGGATTCGTTAAGTCTCTTGCCGGTTGGTTATTCGGCCTTGTGTTTTGTGATGTTCGGGCTGGCGATTTATCATGCCCGTGAAGTGCTGTTTCGGGATAGTTTTCTGACTGTCGCGGTACTGGGAAGCGGGTTGGCGGCGGTTGGGATCTTGCTGGTGTATATGATGTTGAGATTGGGCACGGAGACCGTTGCCGCTCCCTGGTGGTGGCTGGGTGTGAAAATGGGGGGTAATGCCTTGCTGGGGATCATGGCTGTGCCATTGGTTTGGTTGGTGGCGGGGAGTCTGGAGCGGCACGTGGGTGTCGGGCACGAGGAGCGGTTATAGCATGGCGGTGTCAGAAGCAATCCCCTTGGAGTTGAAGCGCATCCGGCTGATGTTGGCCGCGATGATCACGCTGTTGGTCTTGCTGGCCGGCTTTCTTTATAACCTGCAGGTGGCGCGGCGGAGTGAGTTTGAGCAGAGTCTCCAACGCCAAAGCATGCGGCGCGTGCGATTGCCGGCAGTTCGTGGCCGGATTCTTGACCGGAGCGGGGCGAGTCTGGCCGATAATCAACCCTGCTACTGTCTGGCCTTTTATCTTGAGGAAGTCCGCAAGCCGGGTAGCTGGTCGAACACGGTTAATGAGGTGATGCGGCGGATGGGGGCGTTGACCCCTGTAGTCGGGCGCAAGCCGATACTGACTGAGGATGACATCCGGGTTCATATCCGCAAGCGATTGCCGCTGCCGCTCATTGCATGGCGGAATCTGGATGCGGCGGCGCTGGCGCGACTGGCGGAGACGGAGATGGATCTGTCGGGAACGGATATTCATATTGAATCCCTGCGTGTTTATCCGCACGGGGAACTGGGGGCGCACGTCCTTGGATTTGTCGGAGGGGCGTCGGTATCGGACGAGGAAATGGCGGAGTATCAGTATCGGATGCCTGAAATCGAGGGAAAGTCCGGGATTGAACGCCAGTTAAATGAGATCATGGCCGGCGAGGCCGGTGGCCGGCTGGTCAGAATTAATGCCTCCGGATTGAAGTATGCGGAAGCCCGGGAGCGTGAACCCAGAACGGGCGCGGATGTGGTGCTTTCCCTGGATGGCCACATTCAGGAATTGGCGGAAGCGTCGCTTCGTGGTGTGTCCGGGGCGGTGGTGGTTCTGGATCCCTCCAACGGCGATGTGCTGGCGATGGCGAGTTCTCCGACGTTTTCACCCGGTCGGTTTGTTCCCGTGCTGACACCGCAGGTGTGGGATGGATTGAATCGTGATCCGGAGAAGCCAATGCTTAACCGGGCGGTGGCGGAGATTTATGCGCCGGGCAGTATTTTCAAGCCGGTCGTCGCCCTGGCGGGACTGACCAGCGGCAAGTGGCAGGCGGGGATGACGGTGAATTGTCCCGGTCAGTTCACCTTGGGCGGATATACCCTGCGGTGCTGGAATCCGAACGGGCATGGTACAGCGGACTTGCGGCAGGCCATTGAGCAGTCCTGCAATACCTATTTTGCCACGATGGGCATGCAGTGTGGTGACCGGGCTATCGAGGCGATGGCGATGGCGATGGGGCTGGGGAGCAAGACGGGCATTCCGTTGGATCGCGAGGCGGAAGGAATCGTGCCTTCGCCGGAATGGAAGGAGAAACAGTGGAAGGATAAGTGGCGCTTCGGCGATACCTGTAATCTTTCCATCGGGCAGGGGGCCTTGGCCGCGACACCGATCCAGATGGCGGTCGTGGCGGCCACGCTTGCCAATGGCGGCGATGTGTTCAAGCCGAGGTTGGTGATGGAGGTGCGCCGGCATGGTGTGGCGATTACCAATTTCCCGCCCGTGAAGGTGCGTCGGTTGGATGTGAAAGCGGGAGATATGGAGATGGTTCGGCGGGGGATGCATGATGTGGTGATGGCGCCGACGGGAACGGGAGGGAAAGTCCGGGTGGCCGGGGTTGAGATGGCGGGCAAGACCGGAACGGCGGAATACGGCACGCGGGAGAACCGGAAAAAGCACGGGTGGATGATTGTGTTTGCGCCGTATGAACAACCGCAGGTGGCCGTGGCGATGGTGCTGGATGATGCCGTTTCGGGTGGAGGCACGGTGGCGCCGCGTCTGCGCCTGTTGATGGATGGCATTTTCAACAGGGAGGCAGCGGGCGGATGAGTGACCGGGCCGGAAATTTACAACTGCTTGCGCGGATGAACTGGCTGATGCTGGCGGCGGTGCTGGCGTTGATGACCGTTGGGATTCTGTTTATCTACAGTGCCACCAATACACGCGAGGATGTGACGGCCACGCTTTATCAGAAGCAACTGCTCTGGGCGGTGGCCGGGATGGCCGGATATGTGGCGGCGACGCTTTTTGATTACCGGAAATTAAGGGATGTGGCATGGTGGATTTACGGGATGGCATTGATCTTGTTGGTGGCGGTTTTGTTTTTTGGAACGAAAATTTATGGTGCGCGCCGATGGCTGATGCTATTCGGGACAGGGATTCAGCCGTCGGAATTGGCCAAAGTGGCGGTTATTATCCTGGTGGCTTGCCTGTTAAGTCCACCGGCGGAGAAATACGGGCGGATGCCGTCCATGGGATGGTTGTTTGTACTGACGGGGGTGCCACTGTTGTTGGTGTTGAAGGAGCCGGATCTGGGAAGTTCGCTGGTTTTTGTGCCGGTAGTGATGGGGATGATGTTTGCGGCGGGTTCGGCGGCGAAGCCGATGATGATGGTGGTGCTGAGCGGGGTGGCGGCCGTGCTTCTGGTCCTTGGGGTGGTGGCCCTGCCAGAGCGACTGGGAATGTCGGCGGAGCGGCAGGAGCGGTTTTTCAAGGCCATTCACCTGACGGAGTATCAGCGTGACCGGATCGAGGTGTTTCTGGAACCCGGCAAGGATCCGATGGGCACCGGGTGGAATAGGCGCCAGTCCGAGATTGCCGTGGGTTCGGGCGGGTTGACCGGGAAAGGGTTCAAGAAAGGGACGCAAAATATTCTGGGATTTCTGCCGAGAACGGTGGCGCCGACGGATTTTATTTTTTCCGTGATTGCGGAGGAAACGGGGTTTGCAGGAGCCATGACGGTGGCGGGGTTGTATGGGGTTCTGGTGTTGTGTGGATTGTATTCGGCGATGATGGCAAGGGACAAGATGGGGAGGATGTTATGCGTGGGAGCAGTCACAATGGTGTTTACCCATGCATTTGTGAATATGGCGATGACGATTGGGCTGTTGCCCATTGTCGGCATCCCCCTGCCGTTGGTTAGTTACGGCGGGACATTCATGGTCATTACCCTGGTTGCCTTGGGTTTAGTTCAAAGTGTACATGTGAGGCGGCCGGGCATTTGAAACGACACGGCGTCCTGGTGACGCGTGAGCGTAATGACCGGTTGCGAGAAAAGGAAATGAAGGGAAGGTTATGATAATGTTTGGAATCAGATTTGGGCGGAAGACGTTTAAGCGGGAAATTGTGATCAATGCGGAGAGTCTGGAGACACGGGTTGCCGTTTTGGAGAATGGCAAGGTGGAGGAATTCCAGATCGAGCATCCCTCCGAGGAGCGGATTGTTGGAGGTGTCTACAAGGGTGTCGTTCGTAATCTTGAAGATGGATTGCAGGCGGCATTTGTGGATATTGGCCTCAAGAAGAATGCCTTTTTGCATTATTGGGATATGATCCCGGAGGATGCGGCCCGTCTTGAGGAGGCTGAAGACATCTCGGTTCGGTCGACGGCACAAAAGAAGAAACGGTATTCGGGTGAGGAGATTGCCCGCATGTTTCCAGTGGGATCGGAAATTCTGGTCCAGGTGACCAAGGGGCCGATCAGCACCAAAGGGCCGCGGGTGACGGCAAACTTGAGCATTCCCGGGCGTTATCTGGTGATGTTGCCGGGGAGTAATCTCAAGGGGGTTTCCAAGAAGATCGAGGATGAGAAGGAACGACTGCGGCTCAAGAAGGTGCTGGCCAGGCTTCCGGTGCCGGAAGGAGTGGGGCTCATCGTGCGGACGGCAGGACAGGGCGCCAAGCAACGTAGTTTTGTGCGGGACATGCGGTCGCTGGTGGACGCCTGGGAAGAGATCCAGAAGGGGATTCGTGAGAAAACGGCCCCATGCTGCCTGTATGAGGAATTGGGTCTGGTGGAGCGGGTGGTGCGCGATTGGCTGACGGAAGACATTGATCGAATCGTGGTTGATGATCCCAAAAAATTCGAATGCATACGGGATTTGACCTCGCGCATTTCGCGTCGTGTCCGCTCCCGCATCCAGCAGTACGAGGGATCGGTTCCGATCTTCGAGCATTTTAACATCGAGCGGCAGCTTGAAAACGCCTTTGCGCGCCGGGTGATGCTCAAGTCGGGCGGGTATATCATCTTTGATGAAACCGAGGCCCTGATTGCTGTTGATGTCAATACGGGCCGTCACAAGGGAGGCCAGACCCAGGAAGATGTGATTCTTCAGGTGAATACGGAGGCAGCGGAGGAGGTGGCCCGGCAACTGCGATTGCGGAATATCGGCGGGTTGATTGTCATCGACTTGATCGACATGAAGCAGAAGCGGAACCGGAATGCGGTTTTCAAGACGCTTAAGGATGCCTTGTGCCGTGACAAGGCAAAGACGAACGTGTTGCCCATCTCGAACCTCGGGTTGCTGGAAATGACGCGGCAACGCGTGGATGAGGGCGTGCTTTCGTCGATGTACGTGGATTGCCCCTATTGCAAGGGGCGGGGCAGTGTGAAGTCGTCGTTGTCCATGAGCGTTGAAATTCAGCGGCAGATTGTGTCGGTGATGCGGCGCTTCAAGTCCGGCGGGCAGGACCGCAAGCTGCAAATCATCGTGCATCCGACCGTGCTTGAGCGATTACGCAAGGAGGATGAAGCCATCCTGATGGATTTGGAGAACAAGTTTGCCGGATATCTGAGTTTCCGGGCGGATCCAGCGCGGCATGTGGAAGAGTTTGAGGTCAGGAACGCGGATACGGGAGAGATCATGTATTCAATGCCGAAGAATGCATAAGGGCAAGCCTCCGCGGGGAGGTATGCTTAGCACTGGTATCAGCAGGTGGGGATGGTGTATGGTTTTGGCCGATACAAGACGTGGATGACAGACGGTCAGGAGACGATCAATGGCGATGAAAACAGCTTTGGTGGCATTCAGCGTGGCCGTAGGCGCCATGGTGGTTCAGGCGGTGCCCGTTCCCCTCGGGCCGACGGTTCCCTTTGGCGTGGCCCAGCCTCTCGTGGCGGCGAGCACATCGGCAGTGCCGGTGGATATCAGCGCGAAGAGCATGGAGTATAACAAGGCCCGGGATGTGATTCTGGCCTCCGGCGACGTGGTGATCCGGTCCGGTGATGAAGAACTCCGGGCGGATTCCATTGCGCTGGATACCAAAACACAGGAGGCACGAGCGAGTGGCAATGTGGTTTTCACCAAGGGGAAGAACGTGTGGCGCGGGGGGTCCTTGAATTATAATTTCAGCACAGGCGCCTGGAAGACGGGAGCGTTTGAATCCTTTTTTGACCCCTTTTATGTCAAGGCGGCGGCTTCCCGGCGGACCAACGAGACGGAATATGTGCTGGATCGAGCCGTGATCACAACCTGTACGAATACGGCGCCGCACTACCATTACTCGTTGACGTGCCGGCAGGTGCGGGTGGTGCCGGGCCATAAAATGACAGCCCGGAGCGGCGTGGTGCGGTTCGGGCGCGTGCCGGTGTTTTACCTGCCGTGGGTATATCGGTCATTGAGCGACCGGTCGGTCGGGTTCAGCGCGGAAGCCGGGCAACGGAGCCGGATGGGATTGTTTTTGCTGACGAGCACGAAATATTGGATGGCGCCCTCCCTGAGGGGGATCACCCAGGTTGATTATCGCAGCAAGCGCGGGCCAGCCGTCGGGCAGGAAGTCGGATGGTTTATGGATAAAGAGGCAGGCCAAGGCAAGCTGTACGGCTACTATGCGGCGGACAGCGGGGCCAAGGATGATTACGATGGCAAGGTAGAGGAAGGGCGGTATCGGCTCCAGTTTGCCCATTCCCAGACACTAAGTCCCCAGGATTATTTTTTGACGGATATGAGTTACCAGAGTGACGAGTTCATCCTGGAGGATTTCTTTGATGGGGAATACCGGTCCGGGTTTCAGCCGCAAAACTACGCCACATTGACGCATCGTAGCGATGAGATGACCATGGGGCTTTCCGCCTACAAGCGGCTGAACGATTTTTACACGGCGGTGGAACGCCTGCCGGAAGCGTCCCTGGATGTGAGCCGCATGCAAGTGGGGGATTCGCCATTGTATTATGAAGGGCGCAACTCCGTGACGTTCCTCAACAAGGCGTATGAGGAAGACTCTGAGAAAGACGATTATTCGGCGGGTCGATTGGATACCGGGCACAAGCTCTATTATCCAACGCGCCATTTTGGATTCTTGAATGTGATACCGCGGACAGGGTATCGGGCAACCTATTATTCCGAGACGGTTGAGTGGAGTACGGTGACCCAGGTGGTTACCGTTGTGACCACGAACATGGTGCCGGGAGCGGGTGGAACAACGGTTCCTGTGCTGACCGGGTCCACCAGCACGAACACGGTCCAGAAGTCCACAGCGCTGGGAAGCAACACGCGATCGTTATTTGAACTCGGGGTGGAGACCTCGTTCCGGGCTTTCAAGGTATTGAGCAACGAAGAAAATGATTTCGGCACGGGATTCCGACACGTGGTGGAGCCTTATGCAAACTATACCTATATTCCCGAGCCGAATCTGACGCCGGACAACATCTACCAGTTTGATTCAATTGACCGGCTGGGGGAGAACAACAGCGTCAAGTTTGGTGTACGTAATTTTTTCCAGACCAAACGGAATGTACGCGTTGTCAACATCATGGACCTGGATGTTTTCACCACCTACGACTTGAACGCCGAGAGCAATTCGATTTCGATGATCGGCGCAAAAGCGGAATTCAATTTTGCCTCCTGGTTCCAGGTGTTTATGGATGGCCGTTATGACACGGTGGAGGGGGATATCGAGACCTTCAATGCCAGAGCCCGGGTCCGGGGTGAACGGTGGACGGCGGATGTGGAACAACGGTTCCATAATCAGGATAGCCATTTATTAGGGGTTGAACTTGAGTATGCGCCCAACAAAAATTGGGCATTCGGGATTTATGACCGCTATGAGTTTGAAGAAGCCCAACTGGAGGAACAGGGGATTTTCCTGACCCGGAAGCTTGATTGCCTTGGCATTCGGGTGGGCGGAAGCTATTTGCCGGGTTACACCCGCAGTGATGGCTCTGAACGCGAGTCCGACTACCGGGTGTCGTTACAACTATGGTTAACCGCTTTCCCGAATATCCGGGTGGGTAGTGCGCCCAGGGACTAGTGGCGCGGTGCAAAGGGCATGGGTAATGGCTATTTGATGGCGCCCGCGGGCTTCATCGTCCTGCCGTGCAGGACAAGCGTGTCGCGCCTTCGTGTGATGTGGACAGCAGGGAACCAGCTATGTTTCAAGAGCCTCTTCTTTCCGGCGCGAATCAGGATGCGGGACTTGTTGCCGTTGAGCACGTCGAGGGTGGGCCTCAGGGCGATTCCGTTTTCTTATTCACCCGGCGGGAAGGGATTCGTCAGTCCCGTGATTCATTTTCCCCCTTTCTGTTTCTGGCGGATCACACCCTGCTGAAAGGGATGCCGGGCGATGGCGAGGTTGATGAGTTGTTGGGTGACCTGCCGTTCCGGTGGCGCGTGCGATTCAAGACCTGGAAGTCCTGTCTAAAGGCCAGGACATGGCTCGGCAAGACGACCGGCAAGGCGGCTGGTCATCCCGAGGCGCCCTATTTTCTGATCACCGATCCCGTCCAGCAATATTTGATGGTATCGGGGCGCACGTTGTTCAAGGGGCTTGGGTTTAATGAGATACGACGGATGCAGGTGGACATTGAGTGTTATACCACAGACGGATTTGAATTCTGTAATGCCGAAAGAGAAGGGGATCGGATCATTGCGATTGCCCTGTCGGATGACACCGGTTGGAAGGCTGTCCTTTCGGGCGCCCGGCTGGACGAAAAGGCCTTGATCGAGCAGTTTGTTGCGAGGGTTCAGGAACGTGATCCGGACGTGCTTGAGGGGCATAACATTTTTAATTTTGATCTGCCTTACCTGCGCGAGCGGGCGAAGCGGCATGGGGTAAAGTTGGCGCTTGGTCGCGATGGGAGCGAGCCTGGCACGCGTCCGAGCCGCTTTTCGGCGGGGGAGCGGACCATTGCCTATACGCGGTTCGACGTGTTTGGCCGGCATGTGGTGGATACGCTGTTTCTGGTGCATGCCTATGACGTGACGCACCGGTCGCTGGAATCGCATGGGCTCAAGGCGGTGGCGAGTTATTTCGGCCTGTCGCGGCCGGGACGAGTCTATATTGAGGGGTCGCAGATTTCCGCGGAATTCCGGAATAATCCCGAGAAGGTGATGAGGTATGCGGGAGATGATGTGCAGGAGACGGAGGCGCTGAGCCGGCTGTTGTCGCAAAGTGCCTTTGCTCAGGCGCAGGTGATCCCGTTTTCCTATCAGAATATTTGTGTGCGGGGCAATGCCACCAAGATTGATGCCTTGCTGATGCGTGAATATTTCCGGCACGGACACAGTATGCCGGAGCCCGACAGCGCCCGGCCGTTTGCCGGCGGATATGCGGATGTGTACATCCAGGGTGTGGTAAAGGATGTCCATCACTGTGATATCCGGTCGTTGTATCCTTCCTTGATGTTGACGCGCCGGATAGGTCCCCGGCATGACGTTCTGGGTGTTTTCCTCCGGTTGCTGGATCGGTTGCGGCAGTTCCGGCTGGAGGCGAAGACATTGTCACGGACGGCGGTGACCGAGGCCGAACGGCAACATCACGAGGCGCTCCAGACCACCTTCAAGGTGTTGATCAACTCGTTCTATGGGTATCTGGGGTTTGACCAGGCGCGGTTTGGTGATTTTGATGCCGCCGAGCGGGTGGCGGCGGAAGGGCGGGAACTTTTACGGTTCATGATCCAGTGGTTGGAATCGCATGGGGCGCGCCCTGTTGAGATGGATACGGACGGGATTTACTTTGTGCCTCCGGAATTGCCGGGTAAGGGTGCTCTGAACGCGTTTCGCCTGGAATTCGAGAAGGCGCTTCCACCGGGTATTGAGGTGGAATTTGACGGCGACTACGCCGCCATGTTCAGTTACAAGGTCAAGAACTACGCGCTGCTGGAGAAGGATGGCGGAATTGTGATCAAGGGCGCGGCGTTGAAGTCCCGGGGGCTGGAACCTTTCCAGCGCAGGTTTTTGCGCGAGATGATCCGGTTGAAGCTGGAAGCGCGCGACGAGGAACTTCCCGCGTTGAAAGCCAAATACGAGAGTGACATTGTCAATCGGGAATGGCCGGTAGCCCTGTTTGCCAAAACGGAAACCTTGCAGGATGCCCCGGCGACATATGCCGGAAAAATCGGACAGAAAAGCCGTGCCCGCAATGCGGCTTATGAGTTGGCGCTGGCTTCCGGGCGGGAGTACCGGGCAGGCGATCAGGTCTCGTATTATGTGACGGGCACCCGTAAAACGGTGCCGGTGCATGCCAATGCCCGGTTGATATCCGCGTGGAATCCCTTTGAGCGGGATGAGAATGTGGCCTATTATGTGGCGAAGTTGGATGTGCTCTATGACAAATTCTGCGGCGGCGCCTTGGGCGGTGAGGAGGCGGGTGGCGAGTGAGTGTAATGTGGGCCGATCCTGTGCGGTTGGCGATGCAAACGCCAGGGATGCGACCCCGGCCTGCCTCTTGCCGGGGTGGATGCAGACAAGCGTGACTGAAAAAAGGAGAGCTCGATGAACAAAAAGAGCGGTTTTACGTTTCTTGAGATTCTGATTGCGATGTTGATCGTCAGCATCCTGTCCGGTGTGGTCGGGTTGTCCTTGTATCAATATGTGCGGAAGGCCAAGATTGAATCAGCCCGGGCGCAGATCAAGACGTTGCAGACGGCCCTCCAGATGTACCGTGCCGCGCATGGCCAACTGCCGACTCAGGCGCAGGGGTTGGAAGCCTTGTGCGTGGTCCCTGTCGTTG
>CAZSSA010000080.1:0-6175 GCA_964609375.1 uncultured Verrucomicrobiota bacterium
AGGCGCGGAGAATTTCGGTGGTGGACAGGGTGCGCAGGTGACGTTTGCGGTACCAAATGAAGCCGAAGAGATCGAAAATGGTGCGGGGGAGACGCTTCATATTGGTGTACTTTGAGGCGCCCATGGTACGGGGCCTGTGATCCACGGCGACCTCCTTGATGATGCGGCCATTGAGTTTGAAGTAGGCCGGCATAAAGCGATGCACTCCCTCGACCGGGGGCAGGTCCTCCACACAGATTTTCCGGAAGGCCTTGAGGCTGCAGCCGGTGTCGCGGATTCCATCATGGGTGCCCCAATTGCGGATTTTGTTCGCGAGACGTGAGCCGACGCGGCGTGCCCAGGTGTCTTTGCGGTTCGCCCGGTAGCCGCAGACGGCGTCACAGTCCTTCAACTCCGACAGCAACCGTGGAATATCGGCGGGGTTGTTTTGCAGGTCGCCATCAATGGTTACCAGGACATCGCCGGCGGCGAGGCGGAGGCCCACCAGCATGGCGTGGCTCTGGCCACGGTTGCCGCCATAGTGGATGCCGCTTACGCAGCGGTAGTTGGCCTTGGCTTCTGCGATGCGGGCCCAGGTGCCGTCGCGGCTGCCATCGTCAACAAAGAGAACCTCGAGCCCGGGGACTTGGCCGGATAACTTGTCCATTTCCGCGGCGAGCGGCAGGACGTTATCTTGTTCATTATAAACGGGTACGACAATCGAGACCTTCATAATCAACCTCCGGCAAACCAATAGCGCCACGATTTATTAACGCCGCCTGTCTTTATAGCGATTTGCGGCGGGAAGTCCAACAGACTTTAGATCAGCCAGCGCTGGACGGCCCAGAAGATGGCGTGATTGAGGATCAGGCTGTGAATGGAGGCAATGACATCATCAATGACGATGCCGGTGCCGCCGTGCAGGGATTGCAGTTGGCGGGCGGGCGGGAGCTTGGCGATATCGAAAAAGCGGCTGGTAAGAAACGCCAGGGCCACAACCCAGGGGGTGAAGGGGAGGCCCAGCATGGAAATGGGGAACGTGAGATATTCATCGGCGACGATGCGGCCGTCATCCTTTTTGCCGAAGTGTTTTTCAGCGATGCTGCACATAGGAATAGCCAGCAGGGGCAGAAGGATCGCTGAGGCGAGTTGCCACGTCAGGCCGTGTGGCCAGATGGCCCAGACGATAATCAGGCCTGGCAAGGTGCCGGCGGTTCCGGAAGCGACGGGACTCAGGCCCAGGCCGAACCCGGTAGCCATGATGACGGTGATTTTGCGGAGGATATTCATGGAGGTTCTCAATTATCCCTTAAAGACCAGATGTTTCCGGACGACAAAATTAATGAGAAGGCAGGCGATGACATTGATGACAAAGGCGAACGTTGTGGCGAGGCCGAACTGATGAATGAGAAGGCCCATAATAAGACTGCCGACCACGATGCTGATGCCGGACCAGAGGAAGAAATAAAGAATTTCAAGGAGTGGATGGTGGCGACCGGGCTTGAATACCCACTTGATACTGAGCAGGTAGGCGGCGAGGTTGGAAAAGAGGAAGGCGACGATATTATCAATGATAGAATGGCGTGCGCGGATGACATCCGAGACGGACGAAACGGATAAATGCAGGCGCTGGGCGATGATGTCATCGGGGGTTAAGGCGGGGAACAGGGTAACGGCCATTACATAGAAGCTGGCGACATGGATGAGGGTTGAGACGCCGCCGCTGATGCCGTATTTGATGAATTGGACCAACGGGGTTTGTTGGTCGCGGGTCTTGAATTGATGCAGAATGGCTTTCATCACTTTTCAATGGCAACACGTCGGCGGTGGAAGGTGGGAATGTCAAGATCCTCGCCATTGAGATAAGTGGGTTCGACATCCTTGAAGATCCCCTTGCCAATGGAATCGAATCCGAGTTGGCCCTGGGTTGGCTTGGTGCGTTTTTTGCGTTTGCCGGGTGTCGGGTTTTTCCCCGTGTCGTCTGGTTCGGTCAGGGGAGCCGGCTCTTCCGGTGACTCCGCCTCGGTGCGCCAAAACTGAGAGGCGACCATGGTGACGGATACGGTGTTCTGCCAATGCGGATCAATGGTGGTGCCGACGGTCAGGTGGGCGTTTGGGCGGCAGAAATTTTTAATAGCCGTCATGATGCTTTCGACTTCCCTGAGCGTCATATCCGTGCCACCGAGGATACTGACGAGAACGGATTCGGCCTCGGCGAGGGCCTGACCGTTTTCGGCCAGAGGGCTGTGCAGTGCGCCATTGACGGCAGTGGCGGCGCGGTCGGATCCTTTGCCTTCGCCGTAACTGAAGATACTGATGCCGCCGCTACAGCGCGCGACGGTGCGGAGTGTGGCGAAATCGACATTCATGATTCCGCGCTGAACGAGCAGTTTCCACATGGCGAATACACCCATGCTGATGAGATAATCTGCCTGTCGGAACGCTTCGGCAGCGGTGGCGCCGGCGCCGGCGGTGGCGGCGAGTGCCTGATTGGGGACCGCGATAACCACATCCGCCTGGTCCTGAAGTTCCATCAGGCATTTTCTGGCGAGGGATGATCGTTGGGTGCCTTCGAAATCAAACGGAAGTGTGGCCATGGCGATGACCAGGGCGCCGGATTCGTGTGCGGCGCGGGCCAGGATGGGGGCGGCGCCGGTTCCCGTTCCGCCGCCGAGGGCGGTTACCAAAAAGACCAGATCGATTCCTGTGAAAAGGTCACGCAGGGTGCCGAAATCGTCCTCCGCGGCGAGACGCCCGAGTTCGGCGTCGCCACCTGTTCCCAAGCCGCGGGTTAGTTTTTTGCCGATTTGGATTCGTTGTGGGGCTTGGATGGCGTAGAGCGCCTGGGCATCGGTGTTGATGGCAATCAACATGGGGCCGTTTTCCCACTGGTTGACCATGCTGGCGACGGCATTGCAGCCGCCATCCCCGATGCCGATGACGGCGATCTTGTCGGGGGACATGACTGTATCGACTGTTTTCATGAGGGTATCCGTTAGCCGGCTCCGAAGAGTTTTTTCAAGACGCGGGTAAGAGGGGATGTGCTGCGAGCCTCCCGGGTGGCATTGATGAAGGCGTAGCGAATCAGACCGGCGGCGGTGGAATATTCCGGGCGTTCCGAGACGGCGGCCAACCCGCTGAATCCGAGGGGACGGCCGACCATGCAGGGCAAGCGGAATATTCGTTCGGCGAGTTTGATCAGTCCTCTGGTTTGGGAGCCGCCTCCGGTCAGGACAATACCGGCCCCGAGTTGGTGAAGGATTCCCTGTCGTTCAATGTCGTGAAGGATCAGGTTCAGGATTTCTGCCATGCGCAGATGCATGACGGTATGTAAACCGGAAAGGCTCACCGAGCGGGCCGGATAGCCCACTTCGGAGGGGAGATCGACGCGGGCGCCACGGGCGATGTCCTCGGCGATGGCACTGCCGGCTTCCTTTTTGAGCCGTTCCGCCTGGGAGCGGGGGATGTTAAAGGCCAGGGCGATATCATTGGTAACGTGATCGCCGCCGAGCCGAAGTGCACCGGAAGCGGCGAACGTGCCGGCCGCGTAGGCGGAGTAGGTGGTAGTGCCTCCGCCGAAATCGATCACCAGAACGCCCCCCTCCTTTTGTTCAGGTGTCAGGACTGCCAGTGCTGAACAGAGTCCACCGAAAGCGATATCGCTGACATCCATGTTGATATCCTGGAACAGTCGGACGGTGTTGCGGACGTGGCTGGCCTTGGCATGCAGGACCAGCATGTCGAGGGCAAGGGAGGCGCCTTCAAAGCCTTCGGGCCTTCCGACGCGTTCGCCGTCCACATAGAATATCTGCCCGATGGAATGAAGCACTTTGCGATCCGACTCAAGATTGACGGCACGGGCGACTTCGGTGACTTGCTGGACATCGTCATCGGTGACGCCTTCCGATGGTTTGGTGATGGGGATGGTGCCGCGGCTCATCATGGATTCCACATGGCCGCCGGAGAGGGCGGCATGCACCTGGCGGATGGTTACCTGTCCGGTTTCCTCGGCACCGGTGAGGGCGCCACGGACACAGACGAGGGCGTGATCAATATCGGTGACTTCGCCCTTGCGGACGCCGGAAGAGGAGTGTTCGCCGATGCCGGATATAATGATGTGATCGTCGCGCATTTCGCCGACGAGCGCTACCACCTTGGTGGTCCCGATTTCAATGGCTACAACAGGGGGCAATGACATAGGTCCTCAATATACGGTCAATATTCCTGGGCGGGGACATACTGTCCGCCGTAGGTTAGATCCAAGTTGACGATTTTCTTGCCGCGTTCTTCCGAGGCGCGCATAGCGGTTGCGAGACGAGAGATCTGGTCGTGCAATTCCTTGATATTGGCGTCCGTGACTTTTGACATATCCTTCCATCCGACCTTCACGCGTTCCCCGGCGGCGAGATAGAGTTCGATGGAATCCTTGGCGCTGACATCCGCGGACGCCACGCGGATCATGTCGGAGCCTCTTGTTTGACGGCAGACGTCAATGGCCAGAATGGCGTTTTTGACGGCTTGATCCACCTCGATGCCCGGGTGGAGATTGGTTTCGGCGCAGCCGCTGATGATCGGGAAGTCGCGGTTGTTGGCCCGGAGTTTGAACGTGTGGCCATCGATGTCCGCGGCGAGAGCACTTCCGCGCCCGATCTTGGCGACGGGGAGGCGTTCCTGAACCTTGATAACCAGTGTGTCGGGAAGTTGGCGGTGAATAAGGATGGATTTGGCCAGTGGTGTTGCTTTCAGGAAGGCGTTGGCCATTTTCCGGATGTTGAAGGAGAACAGGTTCTGCCCTTCCTTGACCCCTATGTTGTTGTGAATTTCCGTGCGGGTTATCATGGACCCTTCCAGGGTAATGGAGATGGTTTTGATGCTGAATTGGGGGTTTTCCCAGAATAGCAGGGCGCCGATGAGCCAGATGATATAGGCCGTGAGAGCAACGGCGACGATGCCGGCAATGGGAATCCATGCTGCTTTGGGAATGGCGGGAACAGGCCGCGATCGTTTCCCGGGTTCCGGGGGTCCCTGTCGGCGTTTCTCGTTCCTCGTTGATTGTTTTTTGCCAAACCACATACCGATTGTTATCCCTTTCGAGGGTGTTGCATCAGTGTAGCTCCGCCATCTCCATGATGCGATGGCATAATTCAGGAAATTCGATGCCGGCGGCGCGGGCTGCTTCCGGCAGCAAGCTGGTTTCGGTGAAGCCCGGGATATTGTTTAATTCGAGGACAAAAAGGTTTCCCTGCGGGTCAAGCCGGAAGTCCACGCGCCCGAGTCCGCGGCAACCGAGGGCCTTGAAGGTTTGCAGGGCGATGGTTTTGCAGCGGCTTTCGGTGACGGAGTCCAGCGGTGCCGGGCAAAGGTGCTGTGAGTGGCCCTTGGTGTATTTGGCGTCGAAATCATACCAGCCTTCCGGAGCAAGGATTTCGATGACGGGAAGGGCGGTTTCGCCGACGATGCCGACGGTCAATTCGCGGCCCGGGATGAAGGTTTCGACGAGGACGGCGCCATCATAGCGGAGCGAGTCGGCAAAGGCGCCGGCCCATTCGGACTCCTGCGAAACTTTGAAGATGCCGATGGTGGAGCCTTGACAGGGGGGTTTGACGACCACAGGGAGAGGAAGTGAGCGACGGGTTGGAGTGGAGAGGACTTCGTAGGGGGCGGAGGGGATGCCGGCGCGGGAGAAGATGGCTTTGCTGAGGCGCTTATCGAAGGCGGCACGGCTTGAATCCGGGGGTGATCCCGTGTAGGGAACCCCCCGGGCGTGAAGGAGTTGTTGGACTTGGCCGTCCTCTCCGAATTCGCCGTGCAGGGCCACAAAGGCGGCCTCGATGGAGGAGGGCAGGGCGAGGGTCCGGTCTTGGATATCCACCTCGGTGACGGTGTAACCGGCGGCCCGGAGTCCCTTGGCGACGGCGGCGCCGGATTTCAGGGAGATGGCCCTTTCGGAGGAGGGCCCGCCCATGAGCACGGCGACCTTGTTGAATTTTCGTGTTGTTATACCCACCATTCGCCCCTGTTATTGCAATGTGATGGCTTCTTCATAATGACAAGAAGGCACGGGCACAAGGAAATTTCGCGCCTGCGTGCGTTCGGAAGCGGCAAACGCCGTTGCTGTTATTGCATTACAGCAGTTCAAAAGGGCTGCGTACGCCGATACCGCCGGCCAGCCGGTGAGTTGCGAAACGGTGGCGGG
>CAZSSA010000080.1:6275-11498 GCA_964609375.1 uncultured Verrucomicrobiota bacterium
CACTGCCTCGCGCATGGCTTTCTGCTTTTGTTGCGCGGGATTTATGGCATAATCCTTTTGCGTTGCCGGATGCAAGGGTGTCGAGTTGTTTTGACAAGTCGGTTAAAGGAGCTTCCTATGGCGGTGAATGTGGTGGAGCGGATAGACGATGGCGTCAAGATCAGGAACGTGTTGGCGAGTGTGTCGGACAAGGCGGGATTGGACCGGATGATTCCGGCGCTGATCCGGATCAATCCGGACGTGAAAATTTATTCCACGGGCGGGACCCATGCGGCCATCGGGGAGATGCTGGGGGCGGAGGCCGGGCGCCATCTGGTGCAGGTTTCCGATTACACGGGGCAGCCCGAAATGCAGGGTGGCCTGGTCAAGACGCTGGATTTCAAAATTTACCTTGGGTTGCTTAGCGAGACGTATAATCCGGCGCATGCGGCAGATCTCAAGCGGACGAGCGCGGTGGCCATTGATATGGTGATTGTGAACTTGTATCCGTTTGCGGCGACGGTGGCCAAGGCGGATGCCACACCGGAGATGGCGCGTTCAAATATTGATATTGGCGGGCCGTGCATGGTGCGGGCATCGGCGAAGAATTACCTGAGGGTGGCGTCGGTGACTGATCCCGCCGATTATGACGGGATTGTGGCGGAGTTGGAGCGTGCCAACGGGGTGATGTCGTTCGAGAGGCGGCTTAATCTGGCACGGAAGGCGTTCGCGCATACGGCAGCGTACGACAAGGCTATTGCCGACTATTTGAAGGGCCGTACGCTGGATGAGGTCCGGAAGTGTTACCGGTTTGAGAAGTAAGGGGAGAGGGGTTGACATGTTTGAACTTAGTATTAAGACGCATTTTTCGGCCGCCCATCGGTTGGTGGGGTATGCGGGGCCTTGTGCCAATCCGCATGGGCATAACTGGGATGTGGAGGTCTTCGTTCGTGGAACCCAATTGAACGAGTTGGGAATGCTGATCGATTTTACTGACATCAAGGAAGCCGTCCGCATGGCGATGAAAGAGGTGGATCACTGTGACCTCAATCAGTTGCCTGCCTTTATGCGGGAGAATCCGACGTCCGAGAATCTGGCGCGGTATTTGCACGAGCGGCTTTCCGAGACGTTGAACGGCAAGGCGCTTAAGGTGTTCAAGGTTACCGTGTGTGAGACGCCCCGAACCACGGCCAGCTATTGGAATGATTAACTGATCCTGATGCTTCGTTTTACCGCGAAGCCTGCCTGCGGTGCGATGTGCAGCATCGCGGGCAGGGACACGGAGGAAGCAAGACGATGTCCGGCGAGGCCAAACTTTCCGTCACGGAGACGTTCTTGTCGATCCAAGGGGAATCCACTTGGGCGGGCCTTTCCTGTTTTTTCATACGGCTTAGCGGATGCAATCTGCGGTGCCGGTATTGCGACACCACGCATGCCTATGAGCCAGGGGATCCCAGGACCATTGATGAGCTGGTTGGGCAGGCGCAGCGTAGTGGGGCGGAGATCACGGAGATAACCGGGGGTGAGCCGTTGTTGCAGGCGGGGTGCAGGGATCTGGCGCTGGTGTTGATGGAGGTGACGACCCGGCCGGTGCTGGTGGAGACCAATGGGAGTGTGGATATTTCGCTGATTCCGGAGGGGGCGATTGCGGTAATGGACGTTAAATGCCCGGGCAGCGGGCAATCGGCGGCGATGAATTTCGATAATATCCGTCGCCTGCGTGCCTATGACGAAGTGAAGTTTGTGATTTCCGACCGGTATGATTTTGAATGGGCAGCGGATATTGTGAGGCGGCATGATCTGGCTCGTCGTTGCCATGCGGTGTTGTTCGGGGTGGTTCATGGGGAACTGGCATTGTCGACATTGGGGCATTGGATTATGGAGGAGCGTCTTCCGGTGCGTGTTCATACGCAATTGCACAAGATACTGGGTGTGAGATGAATCATGGATAAGGCGGTTGTATTATTATCGGGAGGGATGGATTCCTCGACATTGCTGCATCATGTGGTGCGGAGGATGGGGGTGGGGGAGGTGTATGCCTTGTCGTTTTTGTATGGGCAGAAGCATCGGCGGGAAGTGGAAGCGGCGGTGTGGCAGGCGCGGGCGGCGGGGGTGAAGGCTCATGATGTGGTGGATATGGGGTTTTATGAGGGGTTGACGGCGGGATCGTCGGCGTTGACGGATCATGCCATTGAGGTGCCGCGGTTGGTGGATATGGAGAGGGCGTCGCTATCGCAACCGCTGACGTACGTGCCGAATCGAAATATGATTTTGCTTTCGCTGGCGGCGGCCTATGCGGAGGCGAGGGGAGTTCAGGACGTGTTTTACGGGGCGCAGAGTCAGGATCGGTATGGGTATTGGGATTGCACGCAGGAGTTTTTGAATCGGATCAATGCGGTGCTGGGGCTTAATCGTCGCAGGGGCATCACGATTCATGCTCCTTTTGTGGCGATGAGCAAGGCGGATGAACTGGCGCTGGGTGTGGAGTTGGGGGTGGATTACGCGCATACGTGGACGTGTTACCGGGGGGGGGAGGCTCCTTGCGGGGAATGTCCGGCGTGTGTGGAGCGGGGGGCGGCGTTCAAGGCGGCAGGGATGAAGGATCCGCTGGCGTGAGGGGGGCGGAGGGGGAGGGGGAGGGTTCAGGGTTCAGGGTTCAGGGTTCGGGGTTCAGTGGGGAAGGGATGGGAAGGGATGGGGGGGGAGTACGACTAAAATGAAGATTAGGATGGGAGGGGGGAGGGATGATGCCGAAACGTCCTTTTAGTGTTGCCGGTCAGGCGGTTCGAATCCTGTTGATTATGGCTGATGATGGCGATGCGGCTGTCATCCAGTCACTGATTCCCGAGACTGCAGGACTGAAGTGCGAGTGGTGGCGGGTGTCCTGCCTGGATGAGGCCCGTGAGCTTCTGGGCAGACAATCACTTGACGTTGTCATGCTTGATTTGGCGATACCGGGCAAGGAGGGGGTACAGTCATTGCTTGTCCTTCAGGCGATGGCTCCCGACAAGCCTGTTGTGGTGATAGCGCCAAGAGACGATGAGGGTCTTGGTGTTGAGGCCGTGCAGCAAGGGGCGCAGGAATATCTCGTCAAAGGAGAGATGGACTCCCGGATGGTTGCCAGGATTGTCCGGTATGCCATTGAGCGGGGGCAGGTTGAGGAACAACTTCGATCTTCCTTGGCGGAAAAGGAGACGTTGTTGCGAGAGGTACACCACCGGGTAAAGAACAACCTGCAGCTTATTCTCAGTTTATTGAGATTAGGGTCGGAGCATGTTCCTGAAGGAGAGGCGCGGCGGATTTTTCAGGACAGCCACAACCGGATCCGGTCCATGTCCATGATTCACGAGAATCTTTACCGGTCACGCGATGTCAGCAAGGTGCCGTTTCATGATTACGTGCATGAATTGATGAAAGAGCTTTTTAGCGCTCATAATGCATGGGCGCGGGGTATTGAGATGGATTTGCAGGTGGCGGCCATTGAGTTAGGGATTGATATGGCCATACCATGCGGGCTGATATTGCACGAATTGGTGACCAATGCGCTGGAACATGCCTTCCCGGATGGGGGTAATGTGGCGCGGCATGGCGGTTGTGTTGAGGTTCCTTCGAAAGGGAAGCGGTTGATACAGGTGATATTTCGGCGCATGGAAGATGGCAACCTGCATCTTCAAGTCTGCGACAACGGGGTGGGGATGCCGCCGAAGGGAGTGGCGAGGGAGAAGAAGTCGATTGGGTTGGAATTGGTGACGACCTTGGCGGGTCAATTAGGGGGTGTGCTGCAGTGCCACAGCGGGTTGACGACGTGTTATGGAGTTGTTTTTCCGGAAAAACGCATTGGCTAGGTTCAGCCGGTGCGTAGCCCGGTGGGAACGTTTCACCATGCAGAGGGCATCGTTTGCCGATGCCTCTCCCCCGGGAGACCGGTGGGCAGGGTGAGAAGCCTAGCCCTCCAGAGTGGTCAAGCCTTCGCGAATGGCATATTTGGTCAATTCGGCCACGCTGTTGACGCCGACTTTACGCATGATATTCATGCGATGAGTTTCGACGGTCTTGACACTCAAGTTCAATTGGGCGGCGGCATCCTTGGTGCTTTTTCCTTCGGAGATCAATTGAAGGATTTCGGATTCACGCCCTGATAATTCCAATTTGTCTTTTTTGGTTGAGGTGCGTGTGTTGCGGGAGAAGGCTTGAAGCACGTCGCCGGTAATCTGGGGGCTGAGATACATGCCGCCACTGCTGATGGTCCGGATGGCGGTGGTTAATTCGCTGAAGGCGCAGTCCTTGAGCAGATAGCCGGCAGCGCCTGCCTGTAACATGCCGGTGACGAAATGACGGTCGGAGTGCATGGAGAGGGCCAGGATTTTTGCCTTTGGGGCTTCTTCCTGGAGGCGCCGGGCGGCGGCGATGCCGTTCAAGCCTGGCATGGCCACATCGAGAACGATAATATCCGGGGAGGATGACCGGGCTAATTTGCACGCTTCGAATCCATTGGTGCCTTCGCCGACGATGGTCATGTCCGGCTGCTTATCGAGGAGGGAACGCAGACCTTCGCGGATGATTCGATGATCATCGCAAAGAAGAATCTTGATTCTCATGGCGGGAAAGCTCTCCTTTTGGTTTCCACTAGCTCCTTGTTGACGCAGGATGATCAATGCCCCATCCCTTTTCAATACTGTCCTGAGCGGGAGTATCCGTCAAGTAGGATGTGCAAGTTTGACGAAGCGGTCCGTTTTTCATTCTTGACGTAGGGGAGGTGTTTTACGCAAAGTACGCCATTATCTCTATCTTGGATGGTTACCAAGTGGAGAGGGCGGCAAAGGAGCCGTAGAGGAATTGTTATGTTTAATCTCTTGCTGGGTCTGTTTTCCGATGATATTGGGATTGATCTCGGGACAGCCAACACACTGGTCTATGTGAAGGATCGGGGTATTGTTCTGCGAGAGCCGTCTGTGGTGGCGATTCAGTCCGGTACGCGCAGAGTTCTGGCGGTCGGCGAAGAAGCCAAGCAGATGTTGGGTCGCACACCCGGTAGTATTGTTGCCATACGCCCGATGAAAGCGGGTGTTATTGCGGATTTTGAGATTACCGAGGCGATGCTGAGGTATTTCATTCGCAAAGTGCACAACCGCAGGACGATGGTGCGCCCGAGAGTCATTATAGCCGTACCCAGCGGGATTACAGAAGTTGAGAAGCGTGCGGTCAAGGATTCGGCCATGCACGCGGGAGCGCGCGAGGTATATT
>CAZSSA010000081.1:0-10882 GCA_964609375.1 uncultured Verrucomicrobiota bacterium
GCCGCGTTGCGCGGCCGGGCGGTCATTCTGGATGTTCCGGCGGCGCAGCGGGACTGGAAGGAGTGGTTGTGCGGGCTGGGATTTATGGAGCAGCGTGTTTTGTTCCGCATGTCCCGGGGGGCCAACCGCCATTCCGGCGCCCTGGCGGAAACGTTTGCGATTGCGGGGCCGGAAGTGGGGTGAGGGAGCGGAAGGAGCGAAAGATGATTTGTGATTCAGGTGGCAATGTGATTGGCTGGACGGGGTATGGGAGTTTGTGGAACCTATGAAAACATCGCAACGGACCCTGCATGTGGCGGTCGCGCAAATTCATTCCGGCGGACGGGTGGGGGAGATTCTCGAACGGCTGGAGCGGCAGGCGACAGCCGCCGCAGCGGTCGGGGCCGACCTGATCCTGTTTGCCGAAGGCGCCCTGCACGGGTACGACTATGATATGACGGCCGAATCCGTCCGCGCCGTGGCCGAACCGGTGGATGGGCCCTGTTGCCTGCGGGTCCGGGAACTGGCCCGGCGCCTGGGATTGGTCATCCTCGCCGGTTTTTTTGAAGAGCACACTGGGCGGGTATACAACAGCATGCTGATCGCCCGCCCGGACGGTTCGGGCGCGGCGGCCCGGAAATTTGCCCTGACCGCCGGCGAACGGGCGGCACGTCTCACACCGGGTCCCCGCGAACGGACGGTGGTGGAGATCAAGCGTGTCCGCTGTGCCATCATCATCTGTGCTGATGGGGGCATGGACGGCTTGCACGAGGACCTGCGCGGCCAGGGCGTTGATTACCGGCTGTGTCCGGCGGGCGGGGGCGGGAAAATCGGCGATATGCTGCACAGCGCCGACTTGCTGACCGCTGAAGGACGCGCGCGGTATGTCGACAACCGTCCGCGGGTGTTCAACGCCGCGGCGATCCTCGACGAGAAGGACTGTCCTTATTCCGGCTTCGCTTCCGCCAATGCCCTTGGCCCGGTCGGCCGGCAGACATGCCATCAGGGGCACTGCATGATCGTCGACAACCAGCGGGTGATGCGCGCCCAGATTCCCGGCACGATCGTGCTTGAACACATGCAAGACCAGATGATTCATGCGTTGCTATGCTTTGACAAATAAGCTAACCATAACACATGTTGAACGATAGCTCATCATTCAGTCCCGGCATCACCTGGCGGTCGTTATGCGCGACGCTGTTGTGCATGCTGTTGATGGGCATGTTCATTCAGTACGTCGAGGTCATCCAAAGCAACTCGGCGGTTCCGGCGGAGCAGGCGGTGTCGATTCCCGCCGTGGTGGTGCTGGTCTTTCTGCTGGCCCTGGTGGGCCTGGGCGCCCTGGCGACCCGACGTCAATGGATGACGCGCCCGGAACTCCTGTGTGTCCTCTATGCGATGGTGATTGCGACTCCCATCATGACGCAGGGGATGTGGCACCGGTTCGTCGGCCTGATTGCCGCCACCCCGCGGGAGGGGAATTTCAAGTACATGGATGCCTTCAACGACAAGTTGTGGCCGCATGGCCCGAACCTGCTCCAGGGGGTGCTCGACGAGGGCCAGGCTGGGCCGGCCGTTGTCCAGGGCAAGGTGAAGTGGAGCAGGATCGAATACGAAGCCGGGCGGGAGGCGACGTTGCCGGTATTGATCAACGCGGAGCCCGGCGATGTATCGTCGCTTTCCTTCCGCATACCCCTGTCCGGCAAGGGGCGCCTCAGCCTGCGGCCGGACGAGTCGTACTTGATCAGCATTCTGGCGCGCCCGGAGAACCTGTCGCCGGACAGCTATTATTTCATCCGTCTTTATGAGGATGACGAGCCGACCTACGAGGAAGTGATCCGGGATCGGCAGTCTTCGGAGGTCACTTTTGTGCATCAGAAGGGGTTCCTCAGGGTTGGCAAGTACGGGGTGGTGGTGTCGGCACGGGTCAAGCGTCATGCGCGGCTGGAAGTCGGGCTGAACGGGGTGGGCCAGTTGGCGGTGTTTGATCCCAAGTTCCTCAGCGTTGCCGCCCTGGATGGCGTCTACAACGGACGAAAGATTGTCAGCGGTAAGGCGTATGCGGCGTTGCCGCCCGAGGCGCGAGGGGGGCTGATCGTGAAGCCCGACTCCATGTTTAGTCCGGCGGGGCTGAAGTTCCTGGTTGGAGGCTATATTCCCCTTGCGGACTGGGGCGAGACGGCGCTGGCCTGGTCCGCGCCCATTGTGCTGCTTCTGCTTGGCCTGTTTGCCGTGGGCGTGCTGATGCGCAGGCAGTGGGCGGAAAACGAGCGTTACTCCATGCCGCTGGCCCGCCTGCCTATCGCCTTGATCGGGGAACCGGAAGACGAAAGCGGTTCGGTGTGGGCGCCGGTTTGGCGCCATCGCCTGATGTGGGTCGGGGTCGTCACGGGGGTGGTCTGGGGGCTGTTGCGCATGTGGGCGTTCTATAATCCCAAGTTCCCCAACACGGCCATCGAGATTTCCCTGAGCCAGTATCTTGACGATCCCGGGTGGAACGGCATGTGGAGCGTGAAGCTGACGGTGTCGGCGATTGTTGTCAGTATTTGCATGTTTTTTGAATTAAACGTGTTGTTGAGTTTTGTGGTGGGGTTTTTCGCGTATCGGTCACTGCTGTGGCTGGGCGGGGTTTCGGGGTTGTCGGTGTACGCCGGCTATCCGTTCCGTTACGATCAGGCGGTGGGGGCCTATCTGGCCTATGGCGTGGTGGTGCTTTTCCTGTGCCGGAGGTATCTATGGAGGGTGGTCCGGAGCGCCGTTGTACGCAACCGGCAGGACTCCGAGGGCGAAGTGCTGACGTACCGTACGGCGTTGCTGGTGTTTGCGGCGGTGCACGTGGGGATTGCCTGGTGGGCTCGCTGGCTGGGGGTTCCGACGGGCGGCATCCTGGTGTTTTTCTGTTTCCTGATGCTGGTGGGGTTTGTGGCGATGAAAGCACGGTGTGAATGCGGCCTTCCCGCCGCCTATTTCACCCCCTATAACGGCATGATCATCGTCTCGATGCTGGGCGGAATGAGCGTCTTCGGCGCGGACGGGGTGCTGGTCACCCTGATCGCGTCCGGGTTCCTCACGGTCAGTATTTTCTTCCTGATCCCGGGATCCCAGTTCGAGTTACTGGAATACGGGCGGCGCTTCCGGGTGCAACCGCGGCACATTGGCTACGCCGTGGGCCTGGGGGTGCTTGGCGGACTGTTCATCGGGGGGTGGGTGTTCCTGTCCAACGCCTATGCTCTCGGCGGCGAGACGATCCGCTACCAGTGGGCCTTCAACCAGGAGTGGTTTTTCAGCAGTTACAAGGCCCAGTTGGCCCAGGCCTCGGGCGAGCTGAGCCGGGCGAAGGAGGGGGCGGCCCTCGCCGGCGGACTGCAGCCGGCGACCTGGGGAATTATTTTCGGGGGGGCGGTCACCGTGGTGCTGACAGTCCTGCGCCAGATTTTCGCGGGCTTCTGGTTTCATCCGATCGGCTTCATCCTGGGATCGTCGTACATGATCGAGGGGATCTGGGGCAGTGTGCTCGTCGCCTGGGCCATCCGGGCGATGGCGCTCAAGATCGGCGGCGCGGCGACGGTCAAGACCAAGTTGTTTCCCTTCTTCGTGGGGCTGTTTCTTGGGAGCGTGGTGTTCCTGCTGATTAATATTATCCACATCGGCTATTTGCAGGCTCACGGCATTGAACGGATTTACAATGTGATGCCTTAGGGACATGATGCAGATGCTCTCAGATATCAAATCTAAGCTCTTGGACATCCTTCCGGGATTGCTTTTCCTGGCGCTGGCGCTCCTTGCGGTTTGGGGTTATCTTGCCTGCTTCTCGCCCAAGGGGTATGAGCCGCCGGCCAAGCCGTTCGAGGCCTACGACCGGAAGGCGATGCTGGAGGCGGTGGCCCCCGGGGCGGTGCGGGCGCGACTGGATGCCGTGACGGCTCTGGGCGACCGTTTCCTGGGCAAGCCCGGGTTCTACCGGGCGGAGGAGTACATTCGCGACCGCTACGAGGCCGCGGGGCTTGAGATTCTTCAGCAGGAGATCCGGACCGTGGCGCCGGTCACGGAATTTGCCGAGGCCCTTGACGAGTCCGGCGCGCCTGCCGGTTTCGAGGTCTATCCCTTCATGCCGAATTACCTGCAACCGGTGGCCACGCCGGATGAGGGGATCACCGCCACGCTGTTGAACGTGGATGATGAACTGCTGCGCAGCCGGACTTCCTTTGAGGGCTGCTTTGCCCTGATTGACGGCGCCCGGCCGTTACCCAAGGGATATGGTTATGCTTTTGCCAAGTACGCCCAGCTCGGGTTTGCCGGGGTGATCGTCTCGCACTCGAAAGGCCTTGATGAGCTCACTTCAATTTGGGGCGTCACCTGCATGAACCCGGTCAATTTCCTCCGCGTTGCCGCCGGGCCCGGGGTGTTCGCGCATGTGGGGCGCAAGGTGACCCTCCGCGTGCGGTCGCGGTTCAGCGAGGTTCCGAACCGGACGCTGGTGGGGATCCTGAAATCCGGCCACGGCAACCGCAGGGCACTGGTAATCCCCTGCTCCTATGATGCGCTTTCCGTTCTCCCCGATCGCAGTCCCGGCGTCCTCCAGGCGCTGCCGGTGGCGATCCAGTTGCAGTTGCTGGAAGGATTGAAGCCTTGCCGGGACGGGTTGCGGCGCGACGTGATCTTCGTGGCGTTCGGCGGCCGGTTCATGGCGCATGATCCCCACAACCGGCTCCTGGGCGCCATAGGCGCGAACGGGGACCGGATGGCCCGGCGGGCTGCGCTCCAGGCTGCGAAGGAGGACCATACGCGGAAACTGGAACAGCTCCGGCGCTGTCGCCGTGTGTTGGATTCCCTGGCGGCGGACGATGCCGCGATCCGGGCCCCGGAGCGGCTGGATGCCCTGGATGGTGAGGAGGCCGCGTTGTTCATGGAACAGCTCCGGTATGTCCTGAATACGCTGGTGATCGAGCGTTCAGAACGGGTCCTGACGGCCAAGATCCGGTTTGAAAAGGGCGACAAGGCCAATATCAACCGGCCCGAGTTCGATGAATATCAGGCTGTTCGCAAGGCCTATGACAAAGCCTTTTCCTGCGCCGGTCTCGCCTTTCCGCGTCTTCTGGGGGAACAGGCCGCCTTTGTCGCGGAAGTGAACCTGCCGGCCCGCATGGAAGCCCGTATGGCGGCTTTGCTGGCGCATCATGAGGCGCAGATCCGGGGCTTGGAGCAGAGCCTGGCGCTCAACGCGGCGTTTGCGGCGTATGACCAGCTCTTGGTGCTGGCTCCCGAGTTGGTGCCATCCAAGGAGACGACGATGCCCCGGGAGGCGTTGACGCTCACCATGGGGGCGGGGATCAACCACTCCAGCGGCGCACAGCCGGCGTGCCAGTCGGTGCAGGCGGCCATCCAGGAACTCGGGCTCGAGGACCGGGTGTCGTTTCTGTTCAGCGCCTCGCGATCGTACGGCGATGAGGTCGCGGGGATGTTGTCTGGCCAGGATCCAGAGTCGCAGCTGTGGTCGCGGCTCAGCATTCCGGCCTACAGCCTGTTGAATCACGGCCGTTCCTATGAGGACTTCGGGCAGCCTTGCGCCAGGGATTGGATGCGGAATATCGCCTCGCTTGACGGATCGCTGAAGGTCGTGGGGGCCATGGTGTTGTCGGTGGCCCATGGCAACGGCGAGTTCAAGCCGTTGAATGTCCAGGGCGCGGTGAACCGATACGGCGGGAACATTTTTGTCGCCAACGTGGGGCAGTCCATCCTGCCGAACTACCCGCTGGTCGGAGCCGTGGTGGTCTTCAAGCCGTCCGGCGAGGCGATGCCCTCGAGAGGCTACGCGGGGTCCCTGTATGCGATGAGCGATGTTTACGGGCGCTATGGCCGCGATTATTGCGTGGCACCCATTCCGGGCGGGTTGTCGGTGGACGCGGCGGGTTACGATGCGCAGGGGGGCATTTCGCTGATCAAGGACGAAGGGCCGAAGGCTCAGCGCCTGTTCGCCTCGATGAAGCTCGGGCCGGAGGGACTGGCGAACGACATCAACTTGATCTGCTACCGGGCCGCGCCGGTGACGCTGCTGGACCTGATCAATCCCCAGAGCATGAAGAGTTACGCCGGCGCGCAGTTTTTGAAGGCGAACGGGCTCAGCGAGTTTGAGAGCAGTTTCGGGCTGCCGGCGGGATACGCCAGCAGCGAAGGGTTGCAGACCGCTTTTATCAAGCCTGATGAGTATGCTTGCGTGGCCCTCAAGGCCGGTGCGGCGGAAAACGAGCTGGTGCAGACGACACGCGCCTTCATGCTGGGCGAACCCTCCGGGAGCCGGGCCAACCGCGTTCCCGGCGGCGAACTGGAGAGCCGGGGATTCCTGGCCGCCGACACGCCGCTGATCCGCGAAGTTTCCTGGCAGGCGGCGAGGTCGATGGTCGGGGTGAACGGCCAGCGCCTGGACTTGCAGGATTCGTTCGGCATGGCCGATGAACAGACGCACGAGTTCCAGAAACGCTCGACCGAATGGCTCGAGCAGGCCGCGGATCCCTCCCGGTCCCGCAAGGCCTCCCTGCTGGCAAGCCGGGATGCCCTCACCTACGCCACGCTCAATCACCCCGTTCTGCGCCGCAATATTTTCGAGGCTGTCGTGGGGATCCTCTGGTACCTCGGCCTGCTGGTGCCCTTCGCCTTTTTCTTCGAGAAACTGGTCTTCGGGTTCACCGATATCCGCAAGCAGCTCGGGGCCCACGTGGTCACTTTCCTGGTGGTGTTCACGTTGCTAAAGCTGCTGCATCCCGCCTTCGCCATGATCCGTTCGTCGGTGATGATCCTGCTGGGGTTCATCATCTTCCTGATCTCGACGGGGATCCTTGCCCTGTTTTCCAGCCGCTTCAAGGATAACCTCTCGGGCATCCGGAAGAGCCGCGGCCAGGTGGATGCGGCGGAGGTCAACAAGGCCGGGGCCATCATGACGGCGTTCATGCTCGGGCTCAACAATATGCACCGCCGCCGGATCCGCACCCTGCTTACGTGCGCGACGCTGGTGTTGATCACCTTCGTGATGATCTGCTTCACCTCGGTCCGCAGCGACATCACCGACACGTCGGTTGCGATCGGCAAGGCCCCCTTCAACGGGCTTTTGGTCAAGAACCAGGAGTTCCGGCCGGTCTCCGAGGCGGAGGTGTTCGCGCTGCAGACCAAGTTCGGCGACCAGTACACCGTCGCGCCCCGGCGTGCCGTGGTCGGCTATGAGGAATGGCAGACCCGGGAACGGATGGTGCCGAAAATCCGGGTGGTGCGGCGCCTGGGGGATTCCGCGCGCGAAGCGAGGCCGCTGTCAGTCCTGACGCTGGCGCCTGGCGAACCGCTGGCGCCACGCCTGTCTATCCGGGGGCGGTGGTTTACCGAGACGGATGTCGATACGCCCGGGCGCGCGGCCCCGGTCCTGTTGCCGCGAGTCATGGCGGATACCCTGGGGCTCAACCTGGCTGACGTCGAGGCGGGCAACCTCCCCGAGGTCGAGATCAACGGGGTTCAATTTCCGGTGTGCGGGGTATTCGAGGGCAAGGTGCTTGATGGCTTGATGGATCTCGACGGACGCAACCTCCTGCCCTTTGATATCAAGGCGCTGCGCGACATCAATAGGCTTGATTCCTGGACGGTCCTGGCGACGGAGGATGACCCGCGTATCGCCGGGGATGACGTGATCCTCTCGCCGAACGGACTGGAAGGGGCCGGGGTTTCCGGCGGGCAAAACCGCATCCTGTCGGTGGCTGTCGCCTTTTCCCCTTCCTTGAGTCCGCGGGCGGCACGCGCGGAAATCGATCAGTTCATGGAGCAGAGCGGGCGTCAGACCTATTACGGGCTGGATGGCTACGCTTTTCTCGGTAAGCGGACACGGGAGAGCAGTTTCGTGGGGTTGGTGGACATGCTGATTCCCCTCATCATCGCGGCGATCACGGTGCTCAACACGATCCGCGGCTCGGTGTACGAGCGCAAGGAGGAGATCTTCGTGTATAACGCGGTTGGAATCGCTCCGCGTCACATCTTCTTCATGTTTTTTGCCGAGGCGTTTGTGTATGCGGTGGTGGGGTCCGTGCTGGGGTATATCCTGAGCCAGGGGACCGGCCGGCTGCTGACCGCGCTGCACCTCACGGGCGGGCTGAACATGACGTTCACGTCGCTGGGGACGATCTATGCCTCGCTGACCATTGCGGCCTCGGTGTTTATTTCCACCTGGTTCCCGGCCCGCACGGCGATGAAAATCGCCTCGCCCGGGGAGGATCTTGGCTGGAAATTGCCGGAGCCTGATGGCAACCGGCTGCGGTTCCGCCTGCCCTTCACCTTCGACTGGCATGACCGGATCGCGGTGCTGGCTTTTTTCCGGCGTTATTTCGTAGATCATGGCGAGGGCAGCTCCGGGCCGTTTTACACCGGGACCCCTGAAATGGGCATCGCCAGCCACACCGACCCCCTTGATGGCGGCGGCTACATTCCTGTCATTTCCGTTCCGGTATGGCTGAAGCCCTTTGATCTCGGCGTATCGCAGACCCTCGAGATCGCCATGCCCCGCGACGCGGAAACCGGCGAGTATGTCGCCGAGATCACGCTGCATCGCCGCTCCGGCACGATGGAGAACTGGAGGCGGCTCAACCGGTTGTTTGTCGGCCGGGTGCGTGAACATTTCCTCCATTGGCGCGCGGTCAGGACCGGGGAGCGGGCGGAGATGTTCGAGGAGGCCGGGGATGGATTGAAACTTGAAATGCTTAAGGTAAAGACGGAAGCATGAGCAGGAAACACATGGATTCGGAGCTGGAGCAATACCGCAACCTCATTGAAACGCCCTCGGAGTTCAAGGAGGGGTTCGGCTGGTCAACGGTGGCGGGCATCCTGTTTTGCGGCCTGGTGATGATGCCGGGGTCCATCTACCTGTCGCTCATGACCGGCGGCAACATGGGGGCGGCGGGGACGTGGGTGACGGTGATCCTGTTCGCCCAGATCGCCAAGCGCGCCATGAAGACCATGTCGCGCCAGGAACTGGTTGTGCTGCTGCATGCCGCCACGATCATGGTGGCGGCCAACGCCATGTTCCCGGGCGGTCCGTTCGGTTACGTGGTGTATCGCGCCTTCCTGGTGACCTGCGATGCCGCGCGCGATGCCGGCATGCTGCATGCCTTTCCGGCGTGGTTCTCGCCTCCCCCCGAGAGCGCCGCCATCCTTAACCGCGAGCTGTTCCACAAGGACTGGCTGATCCCGATCGCCCTAATGGTGTTCACGACCTTCACGGGGCTCCTGCAGCGCTACACCCTGGGGTATTTCTTTTTCCGGCTGGCGTCCGATGTGGAGAAACTGCCCTTCCCGATGGCTCCCATTGCGGCCCAGGGGGCGACGGCCATGGCGGAGATGGACGAGAAGGCGGCCACGCCGTCCGCCGCCGGGGGCAACGGGGCTCCGGACCAGGGTCAGGAGGCCGTCGGGTTGAAAAAGCGGGACTTCAAGAAAACCGGCAGTCCACGGTGGCGGCAGTTCTCTCTGGGTGTGATGATCGGTGCCTTGTTCGGAGTGGTCCAGGTGGGTATCCCCGCGGTCACCCGTCTGTTCCTGGACAAGCCTGTGTTCTTGATTCCCCAGCCTTTCATCGAAACAACCCCCCTGACGCAGGGTCTGCTGCCGGCCACGCCGACGGGCCTGGCCCTTGACCTGGGGATCATCCTGGTGGGCATGGTATTGCCGTTCTGGGCCGTTGTTGGGACCTTTTCGGCCGTGGTGCTGACCGTGATCCTCAATCCGCTGCTGCAGCATTTCGGAGTGCTGTCGCATTGGCAGCCGGGGATGGATACCGTCAATACGGTCTTCTCCAACAGCATAGACTTCTGGATGAGCTTCACGATCGGGGCCAGCCTTGGGATTGCGGGGATCAGCATTGTTTCGGCCGTTCGCGACGTCCGGCGGAAATTGAAGGAGATCCGCGAACGGAAGACGGAGGCGGAACGGCGCGGGTTATGGACTCCCCCTTGTGATGGGCGCGGCGATTATCCCGTGTGGATCGCGCTGGCGATCTACGGTGTCGCGACGGCGGCGGTCACGGGCGCCTGCCACCTGTTGGTGCCGCAGGTTCCCCTGACCTTCCTGATCGTGCTGGGGTTCCTTTACATGCCCTTCATCGCCTACATCAATGCCCGCATGCTGGGGATTGCGGGCCAGAGCGTGGATATTCCCTTTGTCAGGGAGACGGCATTCATCGCTTCGGGGGCCAAGGGCATTGACATCTGGATGGCGCCCATCCCGCTCGAAAACCACGGCGGAATGGCGCAATCGTTCCGGGTGAATGAACTGACGGGGGTCCGGTTCTTCTCGCTGATCAAGGCCGAGTTGGTGGCGATCCCGATCCTGTTCTGCCTGTCGCTTGTGTTCTGGGCCTTCATCTGGAAGTCGGGGCCGATTCCCTCCTCGGCCTACCCCTACGCGCAGGTGAACTGGGAACTGGCGGCCAAGAATAGTGTCCTGTTGTTCTCGTCCACCTTTGTGCCGCCGGGCGAGGATCCGGCGTCGCGCAGCATCCTGGACAGTCCCTTCATGAAACAGGCGGTGCACCCGAAGATCATAAGCATCGGGGCGGGCGCCACCGTGGCGGGGTTTGCGCTTCTCAGCGCCCTGGGGTGGCCGGTGCTGCTCATCTACGGGTTTATTCGCGGGCTCGGCGGCATCCCGCACACGTTGCTGCTCGAAATCGTGGGGGCGCTGATAGGACGTTTCTATTTTCGCAAGAAGTTCGGAACGGAGAATCTGCTGAAGATGATGCCGATTCTCCTGGCCGGCTACTTTACCGGGGTGGGGCTGATCAGTATGGCGACGATCGCGATGAACCTGATCCAGCAGGCCGTGTCGGGGGCGCCGTTTTAGAGGCGTGAAACGTGAAACGTGAGGCGTGAAACGTGAG
>CAZSSA010000082.1:0-10860 GCA_964609375.1 uncultured Verrucomicrobiota bacterium
ACATAAAGCTTCAGTTCCACTTTTCCCTGCTTGCGCTCGAAAACCGGCGGACTCGTCGGCTGGATCGTCAACAGACGTTGATGACCGGGATCCGTGGAAACAATCACCAAATCTCCGGACTCCGCATGTTTCCATGCCGCCGCCAAATTATCCGGACGACAAATAATGCGGTGCAGATAGAACTCCATGGGCATCATCCGGCGGCCAACCATGAACACCTTGGTCGTATCCCCCGCCCGATTCCTTACCTCCGCCGCACAATCCCGGTACATGGCCGCCGGCTCATGACACTCATGAAAAGCCGCATTATATGCCGCCGCACCACATATACTCATCATCATCAATGCCGCCACGGTACGACCCACCTGACTCCCCCATTTAACCATCGGCACCACCACTCCAACGACAATCACCACCCCTCCCCAGATCAATCCATCGCCCCCTCTGACGCTATCAACAAAATAAGGAAAAACAACCAAGACGCCACCACCGACGACCATCGCCCAGCGCAGCAATCCCAGCAAACCCCTTGTCACCTTGAACCGCTCAGGCCTCTGATTCCTCATCGCCGAATACAGAAAGCTTCCCGTCAATAATGCCGCCGGCGGCAACAGCAGCATCGCATAGTGCGGCTGCTTGCTCTTCACAAAAGTCATCACCACCATGGCGCTGATCAGCCACCCCAGCAAAAACCGTATCCCGCCACGGGTACGCCGCTTCCACGATTGAACCATGGCGGGCGGCAGGAATAAACCCCACGGCATCAGTAAAGCCGGAAGTGTATAAAGGTAATAGATGATCGGCCCTCGATGCGGACTATCCTTCAACAAGGCCGACATCTCATACCCGATATCTTTCTCTGCCGCCCCGTGCGAACGCCCCATCATCAGGCACAGATACCACGGCAAAACAACAGCCGCAAACGGAATGATGAACAACAACAACCCCGCCCCGCTCCGCTGCCACGAACCCGCCGCCCGCGTCACATACGCCAGCGCCAGCGCCCCCAGCGGCAGGATCAACGCCGCCGGCCCTTTGAACATGAATCCAATCCCGGAAAACATGCCCGCCGCCACCCACCACCACCAACGTCCCTGCCATGTCGCCGCACGCCATAAACTGAAACAGGCCAACATCGTGAATAACGCCAATGCAACATCCGTCTCACATAGCCTGCCAAATCTCAGAAACAATAAACTCGTCCCCGCCACCAGGGCCGCCACCCAGGCACGCCGACGCCCCACCCAATGCCGCCCGCATCCATAGATCGTCACCACCAGCAACACGCCAAGCACCCCATTCACACCACGCGCCACCGCCAGCGATTCCGTCCCTCCCGTCACCCGGAAAACCGTCGCCACCACCCAATACATCAACGGCGGCTTGTTAATCCGGACTTCCCGGTCATAAACTGGCACAAGCCAATTGCCCCCCTCCGCCATGTTGCGCGCACACATCAGCACCCGTAACTCGGAGGCGCGGAATGGCATCGTCCGCCCATTCCACGGCACCGTCCCAAGAATGGCAACCACCACCAGCACAAGCACCATCAACCATCGAAATCGTCTGGTGACCATCATTGATCCGCCCTTGGTTTATCCATACTCCCAGCCACCGCTCCCCCCCCCAGCGTTGTCACTCTGGCTTTCACATCCGGACTCATTTTGAAATACCGATCCATACCGGGCGTCAATTGAATCTCCAACCCGTCCTTGTCCGGCACAAACAGCGCCGCACAATTGGTGAATAAACCCAGAACCTTGTTCCCCTCCTCAGGCCCCAGCACAAAAAACGCTGTTGACAACGCATCCGCCGCCGCCGCCGAGGGAGCCACCACCGTCACACCCGCCATCCCGGTCACCGGCCATCCTGTACGCGGATCAACGATATGGGAATAGCGCTTCCCCTCGATCTCCACAAACCGCTCATAATTCCCCGAGGTTGCCACGGCCATACCTTCTCCTAACTCTATCATCCCGATCACGGCGCCGGCATGGAATGGATCTCTAACCCCTACCCGCCAGGACCGCCCGGCCTCCGGTTTCCCGTAGCACCTCATGTTGCCGGCCAGATTGACCACAAAATCCTTCGCCCCCTGCTTCAATAACGCCCGGCAACACACATCCACGGCATATCCCTTGGCAAGCCCCCCAAGATCCACAACCATTCCTGATCGCGCCAATCCACTCATCACGCCAGCCGTCACAATATTCGTATATCCAACCAGGGCCATCTTCTCTTTCAGCAACTCCTGGTCAGGCACTTTCTCCGGCTTCCGTCCCCCGCTAAACCCCCACGCCCTGACCACCGGCCCTACCGTCACATCGAACGCCCCGTGGCTTAACGCCCCATACAACCTGGCCATCCCCAGCAATTTCGTCAAATGCCCGCCTGTCGCCACCAACCCCTTGCCTGCCTGGGCATTGAACTGCGAAAGCTCACTGGCGGGACGATAGAGGCTTAACGTAGCCTCCATCTCTTTCATCAGCTCAAGCGTCGTCTCGACGTAACGCTCACAGCGTTCCACCTCGCCAACTCCCGCAATCACAGACCCCATCGTCCCCATCACCTGAAAAGGCAATTCCCGTGGTTGCTCCCGCCGACACGCCGTCAGGCCAATCCCCGCCATCACCAGCGTCCCCAAAACCATCCCAACCTTACGCCTCTTCATCACGTCATCCCTCTTGCATTAATCGTATCTTCATGCAAATCCAGCAGGTCGCAATCGGCCTTACGGGCCGCTTCTGAAATCAATTCATACCGCCGGCCAGGGTCGCTGCTGCTCGCTCCCTGGCTTCATTGATCATGGACTCCCACGCCCCCACCCCTCCCTCCGATTCCCTCTCCCCCGCCCCTCGCTTCAACGCATCCCGGTACATCCCACCCATCCGGATAAACCCGTCAGCCACCGGCACATTCCCAAGCCCCCGCCAGATCTCGCCCCGCGACAAAAATCCCATCACAAGATCACGTCCCTGCGCCGCATTCACAGCGCGCAGCCGATCCTCCACCTCCAAACGGACCGCCGCCCTCACATTCGGACCCACGCCCGTCACGCCAGGCAAAGAGGCCAATACCACACGCGCCTCCTCGGCGCCATCCTCATCCCCGAACGCGAACAAGACAACCATGGCTTCCCGCAAAAAATGCTCAACCACCACCCCGGTCAGCGGCACCCTCATCAAACCCGCTCGCATCGGATAATGCACCCCCTGCCGCGCCAAGTCCAATCGGGGCCCCCGCACATATAGCCGCCTCGACGCCTCAAAGTAAAGCGCCCCCGAACCGATCATCTCCGTCAACGAAGTCCACACCAACCGATCGCACCAGGGCATTCCCGGATCCTGATAACCCCTTCCCCGATACCCCCAATACAACGCATGCGTCTCCGGCAACCGCCAGTCCAGCGGACCAAACTCCGCCTCCACCCGCCTCATGATATCAAGCGATAGTCCCTCGGATGCCATGCCCGCTCTGCGCTCTGGTTCATCCCGCATCATCAAGAGGGATCCGCTGCCTGCGCCCATGCATAGCGTCATGTCGGACGCCAACCGGACACGGTTATAAAGAGGATCGTCGTCCCATCGCCCCGATATCTTGTCGGAATACAACCAGCCAAGATCCCAATACAACTTCGAGTTCCTTGGATTGGCGGGAATACCCTCATCCCGCAAAAGCCTTACTCCACGCTGGATCCATTGCCAACGGTCAGCAGGATTGGGAAACATGGCGCCAATGTTATAGGCAAGATTCCACGCATGATACGACCAGATTTCGGGATACCGCGGTTCAAGACGGCTGATCCATTCCGAGAGCTGGGCGACCTCGAAATAACGTCCCTCGTCTTGCTTCTGAGCCGCACGCAGCCAAAGTCCATCAGCCAGAAGCCCCCGGAATCCACCCAGCGCCACCGTTACAAAACGAACACCGGGCGGATATCCTTCCACATCCATGTCGCCACTCCCCTTCCCCCGTGACGTCCCGGCCAGCCAGCCGGCAACCGCAAAGGAGGCGACCATGAGAATCACCAGAAGAAATCGCAAGGGCCTCATGCCTCGTAACGCTCATAGCGCACAATCTCGTGCAGCGGTTTCCGGCTCTTGTCCCGAACAGGCTCCGCCGGAAAACCAAGGGGCGTCATCGCCAGCGGATCAATCCCCTGGGGAATGCCTAAGATCCGCCGGACTTTGGCCGGCTCAAAGGCACCAATCCAACAAGTCCCCAACCCAAGGTCCGCCGCGCACAATGTCATATGATCCATCGCAATGGCGCCATCCACATCGGCATAGTTCTTTCCGTCCACCCGAACCCACGCCTTCGCCGGATCCACGCACACCACCAGGATCACCGGTGCCGTCCAGAACCATTCACGGGAATAAGCCTCGCCCAGGGCATGGCGCTGACGTTCATCCTTCACCACAACAAACCGCCACTCCTGCCGGTTCGCCGCCGAAGGCGCCAATCGCCCGGCCTCAATCACCTTCTCCAGCTTATCGCCGGGAACATCGCGCTTCTCATACGCGCGCACACTGAATCGCCGCCTCACCAAGTCAAGAAAGTCCATGCTCGTTCCCTCCACATCAGCACCTGGGTAGCCGCCTTATGCCGCCACTCGCCCAACCACAACGCGATCCCGACCCCCAAGATCAAGTCGAACCGCCACATTCACAAACCCATTATCCGTCAACATTCCCACAACCGCCGGACCTTGGTCAAAACCTATTTCAAGAAAAAGCCAGCCGCCCGGCTTCAACGCCGCCCGTGACTCCCGAACCAACCGCCGGATCAACTCCAACCCGTCCACCCCGCCATCCAGCGCCGACATCGGTTCATGCTCACGGATATGCCGTGGCAACGCGGCGCAATCATGCGTTGAAATATAGGGAAGATTGCTCGCCACCGCATCCAGTGCGGCAACGCCAACGCCCTGCAACAAATCACCCTGCCGGAACTCAATCTGCCCGGCAACCTTGTTCAACGCCGCATTCTCACGCGCCAGTTCCAGCGCCTTCTCATGGAGATCCACCGCCAGCAGGCGCGCTTCTGGCCGCCCCAGCGCCAGGCTTACCGCCACACATCCGCTCCCCGTGCCAATATCCGCCACCATGACCGGTCGACGACTCCAGAGTTCATCGCACTCCAGCACAGCCGCAACCAGCATCTCCGTCTCCGGCCGGGGAATCAGCGCACGCCGGTCCACCTTGAAGGTGTGCCCCATAAACCCGACATCACCAATCACGTACTGCAGCGGTTCACCGGCCCCCAGCCTCCGGATCCCCGCCCGGAGCGGAACCAGGTGAACCTCCTCAAGCACCGTCTCGAATCGGATGTAAAGCTGCAGGCGCGGACACTTCAGGACATGACTCATCAACTGCTCAGCCACCAGGCGGGGATGCTCAACTCCTTTGCCGCCAAGATAATCAGCCGACGCCTGGAGAACCTCGAGCAGTTTCTTCATGCCGTGGCCGACGCCATCTCCTTCTTGATCCGCAACGCCAGGTCATGGTCGCGCAAGGCCTCGATCAAATCGTCGACCTCCCCTTCCATGACGCGGTTCAACGTATAAATGGTAAAGTTGATCCGGTGATCCGTCAGCCGGTTCTGCGGGAAACTGTAGGTGCGGATCTTCTCGCTGCGATCACCGCTCCCGATCTGCGTACGACGCAGATTCCCGCTACGCTCCTCCTCCTGCCTCAACTTCCAATCCAGCAGGCGCGCCTTGAGAACGCTCATCGCCTTCTCCTTGTTCCGGTGTTGCGAGCGCTCATCCTGACTTTGCGCCACCAACCCCGTCGGCAAATGCGTCACACGTACAGCCGAATACGTCGTGTTCACCCCCTGCCCACCCGGCCCGGACGAACAGAAAATATCCAGGCGCAACTCGTCGGCGGGAATCACAATATCATCCACTTCATCCACTTCGGGCAGCACCGCCACCGTGGCAGCGGATGTGTGAATACGCCCGGACGATTCCGTCACGGGAACCCGCTGCACGCGATGGCAACCGGACTCATATTTCAGCACACTGTAGACATGACTGCCCTCCACCGAGCAAACCACTTCCTTGTAGCCGCCAATGGCGGAAGCACTGGCATCGATAACACTGACCTTCCATCCGCGCCCCTCGCAAAAGCGGGTATACATCCGGAACAAGTCCGCCGCGAACAAGGCGGCTTCCTCACCCCCCGTACCCGCCCGGATTTCCATGATCACGTTCCGCTCATCGTTCGGGTCCGGCGGCAGCATGGCCGCCTGCAATTCCTTTTCCGCCACCGGGAGGGCAGCCTCCAATTCGGAAAATGCATCAACAGCCAACGCTTTCAGATCCGGATCAGCCGCCTCGTTCGACAGCAACTCCTGATGCTCGTCAAAATCCCGCTTGATGCGAAGATACGTCGTCGCCTTTTCAAGAATGCGACGCAGGCGCGAATGCTCCTTGACGGTTTCACGGAATTTCTTCTGGTTCGCGGCAACAGCCGGATTGGCTATATCCGTCTCCAGCACCGTCAGGCGTGCCGTCAACTTGTCGATGTACGCATTATCGATCACAAGATCCCGTCCGTCCTGTGCCGGGAATATCCGGCGATCCATGAATAGAAAAAGGGCCAGAACACCCGGAGGTCTTCTGGCCTTGATTGAAACGCGCCCTGACTACTTCTTGGCGTAACGTTTCCGGAACTGCTCCACACGACCCTTGGAATCCACCAAGGCTGTACGACCGGTGTAGAACGGGTGGCAGGCCGAGCAGGCATTCACGTGCATGGCCTTGGACGTTGATTTGGTCTGCACAACCATCCCGCAACCGCAGGTCAGTGTCGATTCCGCGTAATTGGGGTGTATATCCTTCTTCATAATCTGAACCTTTCTTGGCGAAAAACCGGAATCTTATACCTCATTCCCCTCCCGTGCGCAATCTCTTTGTTGCCATACATGGCGTCTTGCGCAGCGCCCCGATAATTATCCACACTGCCTTTCTTGACCCAAACCGGGGATAGACGTACAATTTCCCTGCTTAATCGCATACAAGTCACAATGGAGAGGGTTAATGCAATCAGAGCGACAAATTCAACTGCACGAGGATTTACGGCGGGACACAGAAGCCCGTCAAACCGGCTACCGGATGAGGGCTCTTAAATTATTCCCCCATATCTGCGGTCGCTGTGGTCGCGAGTTTGAAGGAAAACGGATGAAAGAACTGACGGTTCATCACAAGGACGGCAATCACGAGAACAACCCGACCAACGGCAGCAACTGGGAGTTGCTCTGTGTGTATTGTCACGACGATGAACACGCCCCCAACAGCATCCGCGCCATGGGCGATAATGGTCCATCAACAATCTCCCCTTTAAAACCCTCCCCCATCGTCAATCCATTCGAGGGATTGGACAAACTCATCAAGTAACCTGTTTATTACTCAATTGGACCAAAGGAATAGGGTTCGCCCCATGCCAAACCTCTTTTCCCGGCATCGGAAGTTTCACCGATACGCGATCCTCGCTTTGGTCGCCTTGTTCTTCCTGCTTTCCCTTCCCCTCCTGCCCAAGGTCTCGCGCTGGCGGGGTGATGAGCGGTTCTATACCGATGCCGCCATTTCCATGGCTCATCATGGAAATATTCTAACCCCAACATACAGCGACGGAACCAACCGCTTCAGAAAACCCATCCTCACCTATTGGGTCGTCCTTCTTAGCTATAAGACATTGGGAGTGAACTATTTGGCATCCCGATTGCCATTCTTGCTGGCCGGCACACTGTTTGTGGGGTTGACGTATTATTTCGCCCTCATCCTGATCCGACGCCGCCCTGAAGCACTGGTGGCGTCAGCCGTAATGGCATCAAATGTGGCGGTGCTGTATCTATCCATCCGCTCCACTCCCGACATCCTCCTCGCGCTGTTTATCCTCATCAGCATGATGGGATTCGCCAACATCATATTCAAGGGGCGGCGTTCGACAGGAGATTACGCTTCCGCCTACCTGGGGGCCGCCTTGGCGATAGCGACAAAAGGAATCTTCGGACTGTTGCCGGTTCTCTTTGTGCTCGGATGGGTAAAGATCGCCAGGCCGCCCGGAATACGTACGCGCGATCTCATCCATATCCCATTATTGCTTGCCTCCCTGCCTGTGGCGCTGTTCTGGTTCATTGTGGCTTTTACCCAGCACGGGGATGCCGCCATCTCTGATTTTTGGAAGGATCAGGTCGGCGAACGGTTTTCAGGCAGTAAATGGTATATTCTATCCAACGCCGGCGTCTATCTCAGTTCTTTCGTCCTGCAACTGCTTCCCTGGTCATTCGGGGCGCTGGTATTCCTTTATCACGGCCGGCGGAAAAGTGCGTCGCTCTTCCTGAATCATCGTCGCGAAGTCCTGTTTAGCGTCAGTTGGACACTGCTTCTTTTCGCGATCTTCAGTGTCGGCAACATCCAGCGAACGAGATACTTTCTCCCTGCCTATCCCCATCTTGCCGTTCTCATTGCCATGTTTCTGTGCGCCGGATTCCGCCACAAGGCAACCCGGCCACTCCTGAAGAGAATCTTCCTCTCGCTCTGCTGGATCGTGTTGGCTGTCGGCGTCTCCCTGATGATCGGGGGCAGCTTCATCCATATCAGACTGCTGATGGCAGGAGTGATCATTGTCGGTCTTTCGGCCTTTTTACTAACACGCTTTACCCGCTGGCCTCCCGCCTTCTTGATGGCAGGCTTCGCATCCCTGATCATGACGCTGATATCAGTTTTGGATATCGGGGTAAGACCCCTGTTCTTTGTTTCCGCCGCCCCGGAAATGACCCGGCAGATATTGGCGCTATATCCCTCCGGCGCCCCCGTTGCCATGGTGGGGGTCCCGCCGATCTACGAAAGCCAGGTCCGGGTTCTATCCGGCAACCGGATCAACCCCGACCAACTTTCCGCACGCCCATCCAAGGCCGAAATCAATCAATATTCAATTCTCGTCTTCGCCAAAAAGGATTTTGAAGCAGGAAAACGGCAACCGGAAACGGTAATTGGCAAGGCCTACGGAGTCAATAATTGGAGGGCAAAAGACATCAAGAACCTATTGCTCTCCAAAGACAAGGAGGCCATATGGGCCTCCCGCCGCCAGGAATACTATCTGGTCCGACCCTGACCCCGTTCCGGCGATGGATGATTGAGAAATCAATTGTACATCTTTTCTCTGATCATCATCCATGCCTCGAACTCGGCGAAGTCAAGGGGCTTGGTGAAAAACCGTGTGCCGTATTTCGCCAGGCGCCGCATGTCCTGATCCGAGACCCCGACTCCCGTGAGCAGTGCAACGTGTTGACACTTGCATCCCTTCTTGCGTACAGCCTCAATAAATTTAATCCCGTCCACACCCGGCATGTCAAAGTCTGTAATGATAATGTCCGGGCATGCGGAATCAGGAAAGCAGGAACCATGAGGTTGCGTGAAGATGGGACATAACGCTGGGTTGTCATAGGTCAAGACCGAGTGACCCTTGAGTTGAAAAAGGTTACTCAAAGTGTAAAGAACCATTGGATCATCATCGACTAAAACAATCTTCATTGATTTCTTACTTTGCATCATGCACTCCAAGCTTTAGACCTGATTCTACAAAAAGTATAGTTCCTCTTCAACTTGATTTAAAATACCGGCCAGAATGTTGATGTCTTGCCTTGCTTCTTTCCCCGGCATGGCGGAGTATCATTCCGTTGCCGAGCGGATTGTGGATCCCTACTATTTGATCAGTTACAAGGGCGAGTGGTATCTCAGCGCCTATACTCACACTGGGGATGCAGCAGGAAAGGGTTCAGTCGCAGCAATGTGACACGGTTTCGGCAATTTTATCTGGCTTACCCAAAATGTGCGAAGGCTTCGCACATTTTGAGTTGGTCCCATTACCTGGCTCGAACGTTGGTGCCAGACTTTTACAAGGCCAACTCGGCTATGAAAACGTTCATCAAGAATTCTGGTCTCGATTTTTCCACTGAACCAAGTTTTACGCGACTGACACTCGAGAAACGTTCCCAATTGTTATTCGCCATTACTGAAAAGATTTGGACAAGTCCGTCCGCATAGACCAGTGAAGGAATTCGGATGTCAAATTTCACATCCCCAAAACCAATCTGACCATTCGGACTCCGGTCTAGGGGTTATCCCTGTTGATCAGGTTCACAATAACTTTAACGATGGTGTCTTTGTCGGACGCCCTGCTCTCGGCAATCATCAGCGTCAATGCCACCAGCGCGTTGTCGCCCAGCCGTTTGTGGCCTTCGGCCCCATAAAGGATGCCGTTTGCCTCCATGAACCAGAGAAACAGGAAAGCGCCAATGCGCTTGTTCCCATCCACAAAGGAGTGATTCTTGATCACAAAGTACAGCAGATGCGCTGCTTTTTCCTCAAGACTTGGATAAACATCCCGTCCGCCAAAAGTTTGATAAATTGTGGCAATTGAGCTACGGAATGAAGCGTCTTTCTCCCGCCCGAACAAGCCGCCCCCCGCGCCATCCTGTGCCCCAAGGCGCGCAATGCCATCCTTCGCCATTTCATAGGTGATGGTAAACGCCGGAGCGGCGGTTGTGCCACTCAACGTCAACCGCTGGTGGTCATATTGATCCAACAGCGTCAGCGCATGAGCGTAATCGGCAATCACTTTCAGCAAGCCTGTAGCTTGATCCTGCTGAAGATCCCGCCCCTCGATCAGCCGCCCCATGAGTTCGACGGTCTTCTGCAATTCCTTCAGTCGGGTATTCTGTTCCAGCAGGCGTTTCTCATTAACCGTATAACCCCTGAGGAGATGATCCTTGAGAACCTGAGTGGCCCAAATACGAAACTGGGTTCCCTGTTTCGATTTCACCCGATATCCAACCGAGATAATCACATCC
>CAZSSA010000083.1:0-1193 GCA_964609375.1 uncultured Verrucomicrobiota bacterium
CCCGGTTCGACAGCAAAAAGATAAGGCTGCCGCCCCCGCCGCAGAAGCCCCCGCCACAGAAGCCCCCGCCGCCGAAGTGGCGGAAGCCAAACCGGAAACAACCACCGAAGCCTGAACAAGATCAGCGGGGCCGGAGGGAAAAACATCCACCGGCCCGTCATCAATCCAGAGGAGAGAATATCAATGGCAGCAATTACCGCAGCAATGGTCCAGGAATTACGCGAAGCCACCAATGTGGGCATGATGGAATGCAAACGCGCCCTCGTGGAGGCCAATGGCGACAAGGAAGCCGCCGTCCGGCTGCTTCGTGAACGGGGCGTCGCTATCGCCGCCAAGAAGGCATCCCGAGCCGCCAATCAGGGCCTCATCGTCGCCGCGAATAAAAGCGGCACCGTCGGCACCCTGATTGAAGTCAACTGCGAAACCGACTTCGTGGCCAAAAACGAAGGATTCCAGCAGTTTGTCAAGGGCCTCGCCGACAAGGCGCTGGCCATGGAAGACAACACCATCACCGCCAACACCAAGGACGTCATGGCGGCCAAGGTCGCGGAAATCGGCGAAAACCTGATTGCCAAGCGCAACATTCGCTTCACCCTTAAGGGCCCCGGCCTGGTGGCAACCTACATCCACCTGAATGGGAAACTCGGCGTGATGATCGAGCTTGGCGCCGGCAAGGAGACCACCGCCAGCAGCCCCGTCATGCAGGAGGTCGCCAAGGATCTGACGCTTCACATCGCCGCCTGCGCACCGAAGTATCTCGTGCGCACCGACGTTCCCGCCGACGTCCTGGCCGCTGAACGCGACATCTACGCCAAGCAGGTCACGGGCAAGCCGGCAAACATCGTTGAAAAAATCGTCGACGGCAAGATTGGCAAATTCTTCTCGCAGATATGCCTGGTGGAGCAGGGATTCGTCAAGGACCCTGATGTCTCCGTTACACAGTTGCTCGAAACCAAGAGCAAGGAAATCGGCGACACACTGACCATCCGGCGTTTTGTTCGTTGGCAGTTGGGCGAATAACCACGCCCTCATATCGGTCAACAACGGACAGGGAACCCCTGTCCGTTTTTTTGCGCCTTTTTCCGTCTGGCGCCAATGGCCCGTCAAGCGTCTGTGCCCCCTATTCAAATTGCCAGCGGCCCACACACCCGTTATGGTACCCCGGTCACAGAGGAGATCATATGAAGCCGTTA
>CAZSSA010000083.1:1293-5950 GCA_964609375.1 uncultured Verrucomicrobiota bacterium
GCCCACACACCCGTTATGGTACCCCGGTCACAGAGGAGATCATATGAAGCCGTTACCGACGTGGGTCACCATCACCGGAGTTGCCGTTCTCTCCATCATCGCGGCAATGCAATATCGCACCAACCACCGGCTGTTGGCTGAAATCGAAAGTCTTCGGCAAAACGAGACTTCAGCGGCGCCCCTTCAAGAGGACGCCCCCTCCGTACAAACCTCATCGATCCCCCGCACCGCTCCGGCACAGGCACCCCGCCCATCACCCAATCCCACCGTCAACAAGGCCAGACCGGCGGAGAAGGGGCGTCCATTCTCCGAAATCGCCCAGCAGATCCGCGAATTATCCGCTATGCCCCACTCCATCCAAATAAGGAACTGGGCCAAGTTTATTCTCGATGTCCGCCCGGAAGATATTCCCCGCGTCATGGCGTTGATCGAGGCAATACCCAACCGGTCCATCCGGGATACGGCCCGTTACCAGTTGCTGAATCGCTGGGCGGAAAATGACCCCAGGGCGGCCATCGCCTATGCGTCCGCCCTTAAGGGGAAACACACCCGTGATGGATCCATTTCCACCGTCGTCGGAACATGGAGCCTCACCGACCCCGTCGCCGCCGAAGCATGGGTCCATACACTGCCTGCAGGGTTGTTCCGCGATCAGGTTATGAATTCACTGATCAGGGGAGTGTCTGAGAAAAATCCAGTAACGGCGTTTACCCTTTATCAGAAGAACGGGAAACCTGATCAGTATGGGGGCGTTCTCTATCCAATTTTTCAAGCCTGGGGCCGGACAGACCCGGCAACCGCCATCGCCAACCTCAGCGAATTGACGGGCCAACAACGCAATCAGGCCATACAGGCTATCGGGCAGGCATGGGGCGAAAAGGATCCGCAAGCCGCGCTCGCCTGGGCCGTCTCGCTGCCAACCAGTCAGCAAAAAAACAACATCATGACCTCCATCGTTTCCCAATGGGGCGAGACAGATCCCGGTCAAGCCGCTTCCTATGCCGCCAGCCTGCCTGCCGGAACCCTGCGCAGTAACGCGATCCGCGCCATCGCCGCCAACTGGGGCGGAAACGACCTGAATGCCGCGCTCGCCTGGGCAAAAGAGCTGCCGGACGAGACCAGCAGGGATATCGCCATCGGCCAACTCTGTACCTCATGGACCGAGACCGACCCCAAAGCCGCCCTTGCCTATGTGCAAGCCCTTCATACAGGCGAAAAACGAACCCAGATGCTGGGTCAGATTCTGGGCCAATGGGCACAACAGGACGCCAAAGCCGCCCTCGGGTTCCTGCAAACCATCCCCGCCGACAGTGACCGGAATAACGCCATTCAATCCATCGTCCAGCAACTGTCATGGCGGGATCCGAAAATGGCCATGGCCTTCGCTGCTTCACTTCCCCCCGGCCCGCTCCAGGTCAAGGCCATCGGCCCCTTGATCAACAGCCTTGCCAACAACGATCCCGCCGCCGCGCTGGAGCTGTACGCCTCCCTGCCGGAAGGCTCCGCCAAACGTAACACCTTGCAAAGCCTTGCCTGGCCCCTTGGACAATCTGATCCGGAAACCGCCGCCTCCCTGCTCGATTCCCTGCCTCCAGGGCGGGCCCGTTCAAATTTCATCGGCACCCTGGCCAACCTATGGGCCAATACCGATGTCACCCGCGCCGTGGAGTGGGCCCGGCAACTCCCGGACGAAAAATCCTCTCAAGACGCGCTCTCCCGGATCCTTCCTGAATGGGCAAAAAATGATTCCCAGGGCGCCCTGGCCTACGCTCAGACGCTGCAAGCAGGTAAAAGTCAAAACGATATCTTCAATAATATCGCTGCTTCCATGGCGACAACCGACCCCAAGGCCGCCATCGCCTATGCCAACCAGATGCCCGAGGGCGAAACCCGCAGCGCCTTCGTCGAGGGCATTGCCAGATCCATGGCAAGAACCGCCCCGGAAGATGCCGCCAATTTCATTGCCTCACAACCCTCTGGCCCCGCCCAGGATCGCGCGGCTCAAACCATTGTGTCTGCATGGGCCAACTCCGATCCACAGGCCGCCGCCAACTGGGTCGGGGCTTTCCAAAAGGGAAATACGCGTAACAATGCCCTTCAAACAATCACAACCAGTTGGGCGAGTATTGACCCTGCCAAGGCCGGCCAGTGGCTGGCAACCTTGTCGTCCGATGAACACTACGAACGATTGGTTCAGTCGTATATCAGCAGTACCTCCTATGAATATCCGGAAATGGCCGCCTCCTGGACGGAATCCATCACCAACGCCACCCAGCGCATCAATTCCCTTGAAAACGTCGGCCGCGCCTGGCTTCAGGTTGACCGGACCGCCGCGGAAAAATGGCTAAACCAGACATCGTTACCGGAGGACAAAAAACAGCGCCTCCTGAAAGCCGACTCTGGAAGAACAACCTCCAGCAGATATGAATTTCACAGCTATTGATTTTGAAACCGCCAACGCCGACCGGGGATCCGTCTGCGCCGTGGGATGGGTAAAGGTTGAAGACGGTCACATTGTGGACCGCCATCATCAACTGATCCGGCCCACCCCCTGCTACTTCGATCCGTTCAATGTCTCCATCCACGGCATCTCCGCATCCGACGTCGCCACCGCGCCGACCTTCCAACAGTTCTGGACCAGCCTCTGGGCTCAGGTCTCCGGCCCGCTCGTCGCTCACAATGCAGCGTTTGATATGAGCGTCATCCGGCGCGCCCTGGATCAATCAAGACTTCCCTATCCGACAACGGACTACTTCTGCACCAAGGTCATCGCGAAACTGGCATGGCCCCGGCACCCAACCTATGCCCTCGACCACATCGCCCGCTCTCTTGGAATTTCGTTCCGCCATCACAATGCCGAGGAAGACGCTCATGCCTGCGCATTGGTTGCCATCGCCGCCTGCAACCAGCTCGAGGTCCCCTCGCTCTATGAATTAAAGAACGCCTGCGGTCTAAGGGTCGGTCAAATGTTCAACGCCGGCCATCGCCCTTGTGGCGGGCCCAGGAAAACCCGTCCCCGTTGCCCCCCGGGAACCTCGCCACCCTATGGGCGTAGACCCGGCGCCACATAAGCCTGGATGCGCAGGGTAACAGCCCGTGGCCCCATGGGCGTGTCCATACCACCCCCTCATCCGCAATCCGCATTCTCCTCTTGCCTGTCCGCGCCAAAATCATTACCTTCGCTCTACGAAAACGCGGAGAACCACAATATGAAACGATGTCTCTTAACCGGCCTTGTCCTCATCGCCACACTATTATCCGTCCAAACAACCCTCGCCCAGAACCAGGCCCCGGTTATCGACCATTCCGCCATCAAAGTCGCCGTCCGCGGTCAAAACATCCTATTCCGCGCCAAAGTGATCGATGACGCCAAGGCGATCGATTCCGTCACCCTGTTCTACGCTGTCTCCCGCGACGCCGCTCCTTACAAAGTGGCCATGACTCCTGCCGGGGCCGGCATCTACATGGGAACCGTCTCGGCCGATCTCACGGCCGGACTGCAACAACTCCTTTACTACATCGAAGCCAAGGACTCCCTTGGCGCCACCGCCGAAACCCCTTGGTATCCCGTGGAAATCAAAAGCGGTGTTCCTTCTGCCACATCAACGCCATCAGCAAAAAACGCCTCTCCCCCTGAAAAGGAATCCTCATGGAAAAAACCAGCCCTGATCGCCGGGGGTGCACTGGCGGCTGGTGGCGCGGCATTAGCCATCATGGGAGGCGGGGGCGGAAGCGGCGGAGATAGCGGCGGGAATGGAACCTCCACCAATACCGCTGGAACCTACTCCGGGACGGCCTCGGTCTATTTCCAGCCTCCAGAAGGCGCCCTCTCCAGTTCCACCTACCCCATCACCATCACCATCAGCAGCAAAGGCCTGGTTAGCACCGATACACTGTACGAAGGCGTTCATCTGGAAGGCCAACTCTCCGGTTCCAGTTTCGAGCTCAAAGCCCCCGTCAATCAGCCGGATCGCAGTGGCGAAATCAAGTTCATCGGCATGGTGAACAACAACAGGATCGCCGGGAGCGTCGAGGGTTCCGCCACCACAACCGGCGGAAACGGCACCTATTCAGGATCGTTCAGCGCCGCCAAGTAAGCAGGACCACGGTCGGCCTCGCCGGGTTTTTGCAACGGCATTCTGTCCACTGATCGCCTCCTTGCGACTGCCTTATTCCCGGCATACACCACCATCAGCGCCAATAGATAAATCAACGTGCCTAACCCTTCGTGAATGGCGTCGTAGTTCATGTCGGATTGCAGCGTCGCCATCACAATAGTCACAATGCGGATAATATTGAACGCCAGCCCCATCAGCAGGGCAAACCCGATCAACCCGACGGCATACCCCACCGGCACACGCCGGCGAATAATCAGAATGACCGTCAACACCACAGAGGACAGCAGGATCCCGAACCCGTTACACTCGGTAGCCACATCAAACAGCCCCGCCCCCTTCTCCACCACCATCCCGACCTGAAACGGAGCATGTCTCACAATCACGTCGGCACGAACCCCTGATAACGCCAGCACCCAGGCGGAGGCCTTTGCCGCCACCAGCCGTAACGCCACATCCAACCGGGGAACAAACATTATCATCCCCACCGCCACACCAAGGCCGCCAATCGCCGGATAGAACACACGAACCCCCTCCCGTCC
>CAZSSA010000083.1:6050-10203 GCA_964609375.1 uncultured Verrucomicrobiota bacterium
CCGAATTCCACATGCTCGCCCACCCGCTTGCCCGGTGCAGGGATAATTCTCACCGCTGTGGTCTTCTTATTGATCATCCCAATGGCCGCCTCGTCGGCAATAATACCACTCAGGGTTTCCGGCGTTGTGTCGCCGGGCACAACAATCATATCAAGCCCCACGGAACACACCGCCGTCATGGCCTCAAGCTTTTCTATCGTCAACGCCCCTTCCGCCGCCCGCCTGGCCATCGTGGCATCCTCACAAACCGGAATGAAGGCGCCGCTCATCCCGCCGGCATGACTGGTGGCCATCGCGCCACCCCGCTTGACGGCATCATTCAACAAGGCCAGTGCCGCCGTTGTCCCGGGACACCCAATCTTGCTTAATCCCATGGCTTCCAGAATATCCCCCACGGAATCACCCGGCGCCGGCGTCGGCGCCAGCGAAAGATCCACAATATTGAACGGGACCCCCAGTCGCGTCGCACACTTGCGCCCCACCAGTTCACCCGCCCGGGTAATCTTGAAAGACACTCGCTTGATTTCTTCCGCCACCGTCTGGAGATCCAGATCCCGCCCCATCGACTGCACCACGGCCCGAATGGTCCCCGGCCCGGAAATACCAACCGACAGGGCGCCATCCCCCTCACCCGCTCCGCTATACGCGCCGGCCATAAAGGGATTATCCTCAACCGCATTGCAAAACACCACCAGCCGCGCACAGGCGCTTCCATCACTGTCCGCCGTCAGGGCCGCCGCCTCCTTGATCACCGATCCCAACAGCGCCACAGCATCCATATTGATGCCTGCTTTGGTGGTCCCAATGTTGACCGAGGAACACACCCGCGATGTCTGCGCCAAGGCGCGCGGGATCGAACCAATCAGCGCCCGCCCTGCCGGAGTCATATCTTTTTGGACCAACGCCGAAAACCCGCCAATGAAATCAATGCCCAACTCGCGGGCCGCCCGGTCCATCTCCAAGGCGATCGGCGTGTAGTCGCTCGTTTCGCATGCCGCCGCCACCCACGCAATGGGCGTCACCGCCACCCGCTTATTCACAATGGGAATCCCATATTCCTGCGACACTTCCACCGCCACCGGCACCAGCCGCTCGGCCATCCGCATGACCTTGTCATAAACCTGCCGCGCCACGCGCCGGATATCCCCACCGGCACAATCATGCAAATCAATCCCCATCGTCACCGTCCGAATGTCCAGCTTCTGGGCATGGATCATCCCCAGGGTCTCGAAAATCTCTTCCGAACTTATAGCCATTGTTTACTCCTGATCCGTCCCTGTTTTCCCCCGCGTCCCTTCGTGAACGTCGTGGTCACAGCCCCGGATCACAACCTGCTTTCAATGATTCATTCACCAGGGATTACACCCGGTGCATCGCCTTGAAGATCTCCTCGTGCTGCACGATGATCGACAGCCCCGCCTTGCCCCCATGCTCCTCAAGCTCCTGCTTGAGAACCGCGAACTTGCAGGCAATCCCCTTGATATCCACCAGCATGACCATCGTGAATAGATCGCTCATGATCGTCTGGCTCACGTCCAGGATATTGGCATGGCGATGGGCCAGAATCGCCGTCACTCCCGCCATGATTCCCGGCCGGTCACTTCCAATCACGGCGATCACAATCCGGTTGGCCGTCACGGATTGCCGACTCTCCGCCACAACCTTGGCATGCGTTTCCATCACCTTCATGTTCGCTTTTGCAGCCATCTTTTTCATGTCGTCACATCTCCTGTCGTTCTGCTCATCTCATCCTGAACCCTGAACCCCGGTTCCTTTCTCCCTCACCTCATCATCACCAGTATCATCACCGCCATCCCGGCAAAAAACAATCCCAATGCCAGTTTACTGAGCACCACATTCCGCCGGCTCCATTCAACCAACACCTCCGTCCGTAGGCCGGCACACGTTAGTCCCAGCACGACCACCATCGGTATTACAAAAACCAGATTATATAGCCCAAGATAAAAGGCGCACCGGAAAACCGACTGGCCGCTCTTCAGCATCAACGCCAATGCCGGCACATAGACCTGCCCCGTACACACGCTCTCCATGAGCGTCACCAGAACCCCCACGCCGACTCCACCCAGTATCAGGCTCCTCGTCCTCAGCCCTCTCCTCATCACATCATGAATTCGCCGCTGGAACCCATTGGGCAACCGCAAGGACAACAAATCCCCCCTGCCTGTCCGGCCGTACCGCGCGGCATCAAGAAACGAAACAATGGCAAATACAATCAGCAGCCCCAAAAGAACAATCTCAAAGATCCTCCTTGCCCACTGCACAGCGGTCAGGGCCCGTAGCACGCCGAACAATCCAAGCCCCAGAAGAAAATACGTCACATAACAAGCCATGATGAACGCACCGCCCACAACCGCCATTTTCCGCCGGCCCATATGAGAAACCGAAAGCAAACTCATAAAGAACACCAGCGTGGCGATCATGCACGGATTAATGCTGTCCACGACCGCCGCCGCCATAATCGCCGCCAGCGTAAACCCGGCCACACGCCTCTTCAGCACCTCGCGACCATCCACATCCCCTGAGTTTATTAGGGGCGCTGCTTGTCGGCGCCCATGGACATCGGCAGCCGGTGCTATTGCACCCTCTCCCCCTCCCAACCGCCTCGTCATGGCACGGTCAATCGCCTCAGCCAAACCGTCACGGATCGCCTCAAATCCCGCGAGGGCCTCTCGCCCGTCCACAACCATCAGCACGGGAGCATTGTCACGAATCCCCAGCCGATCCAGCCAGACGGCCAGACGCAGATAATTGGTGGCGACCGCAATATCAAATTCCCGCAGCCTGTACCCGTCGCCAAAGCGCTGCTGCAGCTCCGGCAATAGTTCGCGCCGCACACGAACACACGCGTCGCAGCCTTGTTCAAAGAAGAATTCAACCCCCACCGGCTCTTGAGCAAAACGCTCCTCGGCCCACACCGGACAAACCAATCCGGCGGCCAGCAGCCATGCTAGGGGCAGCATCCTCATTTCGACGGCCGGAGAATAACCCGGAGAGGGACCACCACTTCCTTCATGGAAGCCATGTCGGTTTCTATCCGCAACGACTTCCCGTTCAACTCCCCAACCTTGCCCGGCACACTCAGCTCCACGCGATAACGATCAGGCGTAATCATGGTGAAACGGGTTTCCATATCCGCCTGTGGCGCCGTGACCTTTTCAATCTTGAATGCCTTTTTGCCGGGCGAATAGACGTGCACATAGTACGGACGCGCTGCATTGGTTGCCACCTCAACCAATGTCAGGGTGGCTGGCGCCGCCACAATATCCCCGGTGACAAAAACGGTCACCGGCACATCAAGACCGGGCATCGCGGGATGATCCGTTTCCACATGGACCGATGCGGTGGAGGTTCCAAAGGAACGCGGCCCCTTGCATTTTACCTTCACCCGGTACCGCTTGCCTGCCTCAACGGTTTCCACATCGGCGCCGAATGAGGGCGAGGAACTGGTAACTTTCTTGACCTGGAAAGACGAATTCCCCATGGCCACAACCATGACATCACGCTCAAGATCACCCTCCACCGCCTGCGCACCAAAATGGATACCCTCCGGTAGCACCTCAATGGGCGGCACCACGTTCCCTTCAAACTCCACCTTGAGAGGAGCACCGGGCCCCGCATCCGACTCTACATAAATCGGCTTTCGCTGATAGCCTTTCCGTCCCGCCAGACTCATCACGGCCGTCAATTCAGTCGTGCCGCCCGGCAATACACTGTTGGTTGCCAGTGTGGAGGTCAAACACCCGCACCCCACCCGCACCGCACCAATGTGCACAACCTTGTCACTGGTATTGGTCAAAACAAACGAGTGCTTCACCTTCTGCTCGGGACCGAGATTTCCAAACGGGTACAGGGGAGCAACACAAGTCAACCCGCCAACACTGGCCGCCTCTTCGCCGGCCATGCACGGGGCCGTTACGGCTGTGCATAGCGTCGCCACCCCCATCACCATCAACAGCCGCCACTGATTAAGGCTACCATCTCTCATGTCCATCCCTTTCCTGATGCTATGTCCGGCCTGTCCGGATCCAGCAGACCCTGTATACCAAACCCCCGCCCCAAAATCCATAGGTAGTCGCCCGCAGCAATTCGCATTATGGCCACCTCTCCTGGAGGGCGGGCGTCCTCGACCGCC
>CAZSSA010000084.1:0-9872 GCA_964609375.1 uncultured Verrucomicrobiota bacterium
GTTTCAATCCACGCCCCCGCGCGGGGGGCGACACCCATCCATATAACTCATTCTGTAGTAGTATCAAAGAGGCTTGTTTCCGCGAAGGCCATCGCGAATCATAGTCTGCATTCCGTTGTCAAAGATCGCTCATTACAGAACTAGTTACTGTTCATAATGTTACAACCATCCGCGAACCCGTCTGAAATTCGCTGTTCGCTACCCATTCGCGGATGGGTAATTACACCAATAACGGCCCTTCCAAATCAACAGCAGGTTTGGCACCCACATGCTCAACTCGGCGTTGCCAGTTCGCTCCCATAAAATAATATCGCAAACTATCCTCTTCTTGATTAAAGACAGTCTCCAATCGATGCCTGAACTCCGCCCACTGCGCTGGATCGACAATGCACTCAAACACAGAGTTCTGTACCCGTTGACCATAATCGAGGCATATTTTCGCCACGCGATGCAGTCGCTTTTTACCAGCAGGAGTCTTCGTGCTCACATCATAACTAACCAGTACCATCATCGGCACACCTCATCTGAAATCTTAAATTTCATGTCCGAGATCACTTCCACACAAACGGCGGATAGCCATCCAAATCGCCCCTCAAATGCCGCGCCATCAATAGCGCCTGCAAATGCAGCAACAACCCCACCGACGCGGTCTCACCAATAAACGGATGCTGAATCTCTTCCTGCTTCCGTTTCTGATACGCCACCAGCAACTCCTTTCGTGTCTCATCTGTCATCTCCACGGCGCCAGATTCGGTCTTCTTGAATCCTTTACCTTGCACCTGCCTGAGATTCACCAGCGACAACACCAACCGGTCTGCCAAAAAAGGACGAAACTCCTCCATCAAATCGAGCGCCAGACTTGGACGGCCCGGCCGCTCCGCATGCAGAAAACCCACCTGCGGATCCAACCCCACCGCCTGCAATGCCGAGGATGCATCATGCGCCAGCAACGTATAAGTGAATGACAGCAGCGCATTCATGTTATCCAGCGGTGGCCGGCGACTACGCACTCGAAAGAAAAAGTCTTCCTTCTGAGCCGTAATCAGATGATCCATCACCTCAAAATACGTATTCGCCGCATCGCCTTCTCTTCCGCGCAACACGGCAAGATCTCGCTCCGTTTGAATCCCTTCCTGCAATATGCCCAATCGTCTCACCGCCCGTTCAATCTGTTCTGTTCCCGGCTTGTCGTCATGATCACGCGTCGCCCTCTGTAAAACCGTGCGGCAATTTGTTATCTTGGCCAGCACCATTCCCCGCGCAATTTCCACACGCGCTGTCGGCACATCCACCCGCCGGTACTGCTCCCGCCGCAAAAGCACGTTCCCGGATATCGGCCCCTCCACCCGCGCCAAAAATCGCCCCTGCTCCGACAAAAAGCTAATAGCCACCCCTCGCTCCCCGCAAAGCCACATCAACGGCGGACTACACGACACCTGCCCAAAACACACAATACTGCCGAGTGTATGGATTGGCACTCGAAGCTTGGTCTCCTTCTCCACACGCACAAGGACAGACTCCCCCTCGTGGCACAGATAGGAGCCCTGGGTGGTCACATACAAGGTGTTCAGCAGTTTTTTCATATCCGCCTATTTTTCTACGGCCCGCTCCGCTTTCAATCGCTCCATCCGCTCTTCCTGATCCCGTTTCAGTTTTTCCATAAACGCCGTAGCGCGTTGCTTCTGCTGGTAAGCCCCCTTGGATTGCTCCGTAAGATAACGCGGCCCTTTAATGTCCCCTTCCTGCAACGATGCCGCCCATGCCGAAAGTTGCCGGGAACTGGACTCCGCCAGGGATTTGATATCTGTAATTTGAGATTTCAAGTGCGCGAAATACTCCAGCCGGTCGATGACATGACAGATCGAGCGCACTTCCCCGGCTGATCCCTTCGCGTAATACAGGAATGTAATCAGTTCCGGTGTCGTCCCCCGCTCAAAACCCTCCGCAATATTGTTCGGCACCGACAACGCCGCCCGCTGTATTTGGTTGGCTATATCGCCCTTGAAACGGAATGCCGGATCATTAGTCAGACGAAAAACCTTCACGGTCAACTCAATACCAGCCTGCCAGACTGGAACATCCTCAAAATTCTTATATCGCACAATTCACTCCTCCCTATTTGAGATTTCATATCTGAAATTTGAGATGCCTGCCAGATACCGCGCCACAGTCCGGCCCTTCGCCATTTTCTTTGGCAGGCATATTTCGATCAACGAGCAATGCTCGCATTTGGAGCCATGCACCGCCGGCGGCGTCACACCCGAATCAACCAGTACATGCAACCGTAAGGCCGTCTGACAGGTTAATGTCCTCAATGCATCATCAAACACCACATCCTGCCGCCGTCGTGTTGTGCCATAGAATAACGCACCCGCGGAAACCTCCACGCCAAGCATTTCCTCCATGCACATTGCTTGTGCGCAAAGCTGGACGTCATCGCAATGAGCGGCCTTCGGCTTCCCCCGCTTATATTCCACCGGAAACGGTTGCTCACGCGATTTGGAATCTGAATCAGGCATTTGAGATTTAAGATCTGAGATTTGAGATTCCCTACCTCTTATGTCTGAATTCCAAGATCTGAGATTTGAGATTCCCTACCTCTTATGTCTGAATTCCAAGATCTGAGATTTGAAATCTGAAATCGCATATCCTTCCAAAACTCCACCACATCGGCCATCCCAACCAGGCCAAGTTGTAGTGAACGAAGGCGCAATCCTCGTGCGATACGAATGCCAGGGCGGCTTTCGGCGGACTGATCATGCACGCGCTCATGCATGTTCTTCCCCTCCACCGTCAACCGGTTCTCTTCCCAAACATGTTCAATATGAATCAACGCGCACTGCCGTTCACAAAACAGCAGATGCTGAAGGGCAGAGATCGGCAGCAATTCGTCTTCGGAGTACATTAGGCCTTCAATCGCTTCTCCGCTTCCTTATGCCTCAAATAATTCTGACTGGAGACAATCGGGCGTTTCAGTTGTCGACAAATTGTCGACAACTCAACTCCCGCCTCATCTTTCTCCCTAATCTTCATCTTAAACCAATAATCACGGGCATTGACGCTATCCGTCAACGCCGCCACCACATCCACAATCGAGAACCACCACTCATTATCGTGAATGATCCGCCGAACCTGCCTGCCCTTGAATACGGCCATCGGCGCCGCATGGGCAATCATCGCCTTTTTCGCCATAACGATTTCTCCTCAAAAACAACCCGTTCCCTATAGACCGTTCCAACCAAATCACAACCTTCCCTCTCCCCCCTTTGTGCCCTTCGTGCGCTTCGTGGTTGATCCCCTCTTCCTGCTTGTCACGCCTCACGTCTCACGCTTCACGTCTCATGTTTTGCCATCAGCGTCCTCGCGCTTAACCCCTTCAACTTCATCCGCCTGAGTTGCGTGTCAATCTCCAGCACTTCCATTCGGACATCGGGATTCCGCCAGGCGGCCAACAGCAAGTCGCCCATCCTCCCGTTGGGACTCAGTATACGTCGCGTGGAATCAGGCTCAGCATAGGAGGTCGAACTGTAATGGCGCTCTATCCGCGCACGAAAGGCAGCCGCCAACACTTCCGTAATCAACCCCAATTCCTTCAGCCGATACAAAAAAGCCTGCGCAGATACACCAAACCGGTGCTTGATCCGTAATAGCAACTCATATGTCCAGTCGTCAGGCCCCAATCCCAGTTGCACCACCGTCGCCCGTACCGATGCCGCCGGCATCAAAAACAACGCCGCAAACTTGCGCGCCACATGGACTTCATCCAGCGCCCCGGGAACATCTTTACCCGAACTGGCGCCGTATCGCCGATGCGTATATCCAAACACCGATCCCAACCGCTTGAGCAATTCGAATAATTGCCGCTCAACATTCATGGCATCATTGACAACCAAAAAAGCATTGGCATTCTCCGCATCGTAGAAGGCCACGCTCTGCACCGGCGCCGCCAACGGAAAGAAAATGACGCGCAAACCCGCATTCTCAAGCAGTTCAAGGTAGTCAAAAATCACCGCCTGCCCAATGCCCAGCGTCTGCCTCACATGCTGGGCCAGCGCTTCAACACCAGTGTCATTCGGCACAAACGGCAAGTACAGGGGGATGTGCGCCCTCTTCTGCGCACCACATAAATCTTCCAACGCCAGATACGTCCGCACAACGCCATCCAATCGCTCACGGACAATCGCATCCACAGGCGGATCGTCGGCCAACGAAATGGCCGCCGCCTGCGGCCAGTCCCCGGAACCAGAGACTTCCGCCACATAGGCGGGAACAGCGGATGCGTACACTTCCTCCGCTTGTCCACCCGCCGTACGACGACCCAGAATGGCATCCACACTGGTACCCAACGCTTCGGCAAGCCCAATCAGAACACGCCCCGAAGGCACATGTTGCCCCTGCTCAATCATGTTCATGGGACCGGAACGAATCCCCACTCGGCGCGCCAATTCAGCTTGTGTCATGTTTCTTATCTGACGCAGGGAACGCAAATTGGCCGCAATACGCCGTCGTAAGTCCTTATCAGAATCAACCTTCATCATGCCTCTACCAGAATTCATGACAAAATGAATACTTCTTTATGCAATTACTGTCAACATGAATAACCGCCTGACAAAAATCGTGAACAAAAATAGCCAAACCCGGAGAGGCACCCCAAGCAACGCCGTAGAAGTTGCTGTTTCTCTGACCAAAACATGCTACCTTTCAGGCGTAAACACTAAAAGGAGACGTACCATGAATATCGCGGACTTGTCCCACGACGAACGCCTGGCCCTTGTGGCCCTCACCGAACTGGCCGTCATCTCCGACCGGAACATCACCGCCAACGAAGTCGATAAGGTCGATGAAATCGTCGAAGCCCTCGGCGAAGACGTCTTCCAGAAACTGGCCGATGAAGCGGAAACCCGGTTCGCAGACCGTAAAACCCTGAAAACCTTCCTCTCCGGCATCACCCGCCAGGAAGCCCGCGACATCATCTATGGCACCGTCCTCTCCGAATCGCTGGCCGATACCATCCCCCATGAACAGGCTCAATTCCTGGAATCCCTCGCGACCGACTGGAAAATCACCCTGGAACTCGAATCCGACTCAACGGAAAAATAACCCATGAAACTTCAACCCATCCCCGTCGACAAGTTTTCGCTGCCCATCATTAGCAGCTTTCATGACCGCTGGATGCTGCTGACCGCCGGCGAAAATACACCCGGAAAATTCAACCCCATGACCGTCTCCTGGGGCGGCCTTGGCGAGGTGTGGAATAAACCCCTGGCCATGGTCATGGTCCGACCCAGCCGTTACACCTTCGAACTCATCGAGAAATATCCCGATTTCACCCTCTGCCTCCTCCCCGCTGAATTCAAGGATCAGTTGACCCTCTGCGGCACCCGCTCCGGGCGGGCTATCGACAAGGTGAAAGCCACCGGCCTCACTCCCATCGCCTCCAGCATGGTGGCGGCCCCGGCCTATGACGAAGCCGAATTGATCATCGAATGCCGCAAGATGTATTACGACGACATCAAGCCGGACCACTTTCTGGCCCCGCACATTGAGGGCAACTACAACGGGCACGACTACCACCGGCTCTATTTCGGCGAAATCCTCGCCATTCACGGCACTCACGCCTTCCATATCCCTCCCGCCGGTTGAGGGGCATACTTGCTTTTGGTTGAAGTCCTCGATCATTGAATGAAAGGATAAACATCATGAAACGATGGAAAGTCATAGTGGCAGTGGCGGCATTGGCCGGAAACATGGCGTCAGGAGAAGCGGGTTCCGGCAACACGAACGCGATGGCACCGACCCCGAGCTTCCGCTTCGGCGCCGATGAACGCGCCCGACAGGAATATTTCGATCATGTCCCCAACAAGACAGCTATTCCCGCCTACGCCAGAGCGGGCGAAAACAATTACTTCCGCTTCCGGACCCGCCTCTGGGCGGAACAGGACGTTACGCCAGACGTAACCTTCCGCGCTCGCGCCGTCAACGAAAGCCGCTCGTGGAATTACCCCGACGTCTCCCTGCGCCCCCAACGGTCCACATCGGAATGGCCCGATGAATGGGTCTTCGACAATCTCTACCTGGACGCACGCAACCTGCTGAACAACCGCCTCGACCTGCGCATCGGGCGACAGGAATTGCTCTACGGAGACGGAAACGTGATCTTTGAGGGAACCCCCGGCGACGGATCCCGAACCCTTTACTTTAACGCCATCAAGGCCACCTGGAAGGCCATCCCTAAAACCGAAGTGGATGTCTTCGGAATCTATAACGAATCCGAGGACGAACTGGCCGTCAATCCTGCCGACCGGGATCTTTCCGCCTTCCCTAAATCCAAGGAAGGCGTCACCGAAAGCGGCGGCGGCATCTACCTGAAAAACAAAAGCAACCCAACCCTCCCATTCGATGCCTACCTGATCTATAAGCGTGAAGGCGCCTGGGATCAGGCCGCCACCAAGAACCCGGATGGCACCTTCATCGCCCCATCCCAATCATGGCAAACGTTGGACGGAAATCGCAGCGTCGTTGAAAACGCCCAGGTCGACATCGGGACCCTCGGGTTTCGTTTCATGCCCGTCTTCTCGGACTCACTCAAGGGAACCATGGAATTGGCCGGCCAACTCGGACAACGGGATGATGTTGACGTCCAAGGGTTCCTCGCGAATGCAACCCTTACCAAGACACTGACCACCGTCAGCGCCAAGCCCGCCTTCACCGCCGGCATCCTCTGTCTCTCCGGCGATGATCCTTCCACCAGAGACGACGAGGGCTGGAACCCCCTCTGGGCCCGCTATCCCCAATTCAGCGAACTCTATGTCTTCGCCTTGGACGCCGAGGAATCCGCCGCCCGCTGGTCCAACCTGATCGCCCCCAACATCGCCGCGTGCGCCACTCCTTACAAAGCCTGGAAAACCACCGCTACCCTGTACTACCTCAGTGCCTTCGAAAACGACGGCACCGGTGGCGGCAGGGAACGCGGCTGGCTCGCCAAATGGCGCAACGATTTCACCATCGCCGAGAACTGGCTTGTCAAAAAGGACAAGCTCATCGGCCATGTATTGGTCGAAGTATTGGATCCAGGCGACTATTACACACTGGATGATACCGCCCTTTTTGCGCGCTGGGAAATCTCGTATGCGTTCTAATCCATGAAGATAGCCGGCTACACACTCCAACCTGCCCTGACCGTTCCTGTTGTTCTGGCCCTGGTTCTTATGCTGCTCCTGACTGTGTGGCCGGCTTCCTCCTCCTGGCCGGACGCTCCCTGGTTCATCTATCTCCCCCATTTTCTGCTATTGGCCGCCGCCATCGCCGGCCTCTGCTTCACCCAGACACGAGTCTTCTATCTGGCGGCCATCATCTCCGTAACGCTCTTCGTTGTGGATCAGTCGTATTTCGTCGCTCATGACGCGGCCCGTGGCGCCGCCACACTGCTTCTGGGCTGTCTTTTCCTGCCGCCGCTGGCCGCCGTGTTTCACCGCTCGCAGGAAAGGGGCCTTTTTACACAGCACGGGGTCATCCGCGCCACCGCCATCCTCGTCCTCGCCGGCTTCGTCATCACGCTTCCCCTGAGCTCCGGATTCCAGCAATCCGTGATGACCTCGGTGCCGCCTTCGTTTCGAACCGAGTCCGGCTGGCTGCGTCTTCCCGGCGTCGGATTGCTGGCGCTTCTGGGCTCCCTTCCCTTCCTCTTTTTCAAACAACGCGGCGAAAGCCCGCTCCTCGGCCCCCTGATTGGCATGGCCGTTGGCATTGTCTTTCTCGCGCTAAACTTCTCGTCCTCGCTGTGCCGCCCCCCTCAACACCGCACCGCCTTGATTCTTTTCGGGGCGCTCAGCGGCTTCACCCTCCTGCTGGCTATCCTGGAAACTGCCTGGCGCCACATGAATATCGACGAGCTGACGGAGCTCCCCGGTCGCCGCCCCTTGAAACACCACCTGCGCTGCCTTGGCACCCACTACGTCCTGGCCGTCGTGGATATTGATCATTTCAAGCGCATCAATGACACTTATGGCCATCTTGCAGGCGATCAGATCCTGCGCTATGTGGCCGCCGAATTGCGCAACATTGCGCACGGCACCGCCTACCGCTACGGGGGCGAGGAATTCGTGGTCGTCTACGAACGCCTATCCTACAAGGAAGCCCTGAATAATCTGGACGACTTGCGTGATATTGTCAGCCGCAAGGACTTCTTCCTGCGCGGGGAAACCCGTCCAGCACAAAAACCAAGGAAAATACAGCAACGAAACAAGGAAACGCCCGTCATCCATCTCACCATCAGCATCGGCGCCGCCTCTTCCTCCCTGCATTACCCAACACCCCAGGAAGTGCTGGACGCCGCCGATCAGGCGCTCTACAAGGCCAAGGAAAATGGACGCAACCGCGTCTGCCACATCGCCTGAGCCGGTCACATCATGACCGGCGGCTGACCGGTGGAAGAAATGACACTGCTCCACAACAGGCTTTCCTGATCAATCTTCCGCCGATACTCCGTCGCCATCAACATGGGCACATGAATAAACGTGTTCCAGGAGCCGATGATCATATCCGTCCGCCCCGTCATGGCCGCATGAACGGCATGGCGCGCATACTGGTCGCATAGAAGGGCATCCTCGGAATTGGCCGGGGCACTGCGGATAAAGTAACTCGGATCCATGTATTTAAGATTGATGCCGATGCCCCGTTCCTTGAAATAGGCGGCTATCCGCTCTTTGAGCAGGAGCCCCACATCCTCGTGCAGCACATTACCGGAGGCATCCTTGCGCTGGCCCGCACCAGCAACCAGATCCTGCCCCGCCCCCTCTGCCACCGCAATCAGGGCGTGGCGCTTTCGATGAATCCGCTTCTCCAGCGCGGCCAGGAATCCATTCGGGCCGTCCAGCCGGAATGGAACCTCGGGCACCAGCGCAAAATTCACCTCCTGGCTGGCCAGCGTGGCCACCGCCGCGATAAACCCGGAATCACGCCCCATCAACCGGACCAGTGCAATGCCGTTGTGGTAACTCCGCGCCTCGTAATGGGCGCTGGACAACACATCACGAGCCCGGTCAACGGCCGTGTTGAACCCGAACGTGCGCTGCGTATAAAGAATGTCGTTATCAATGGTTTTCGGAATCCCTACCACCGCCAGCGGCAACTTGCGCTTCATGGCTTCATTCGCCAGCTCATGCGCTCCCCGTTGCGTCCCATCGCCCCCGATCGCCAGCAAAATGTTCACACCCATTCTTTCCAATGTATCCATCATCACCGGCACAGGCTGTGAACCGCGCGACGATCCAAGAATCGTTCCCCCATCGTAATGAATGTCATCCACCATGTCATCATCAAGCCGGACAGGGTCAAACCCATGGGCCGGATTCAGCCCTGCATATCCATATCGGATGCCCATGACCTCGCGAACCCCGTAGATGCATAACTGGCGGTAGGCGGACCGGATCACATTGTTCAATCCGGGACAAAGCCCGCCGCACGTCACAATGGCCGCCCGGGTGTATGCCGGCTGAAAGAACAGTTTTTCCCGCGGTCCCGCCTTCTCAAACCGATAATCCTTCCCCCAGGTTCCTCCTTCCTCGACATTATACCGAATCCGTACCGTTTCGGGGACATAGTCGCCAATGGTGTCATTCGCGCTGGAATTCAAGTTCAACGACGACGGGAAAACCGCCTCTCCCAACGTTGATATCACAACTTCCGGACTGCTCATCGCTACTCCTCCATTCGTCATGCCGCGACTGTACACCCTTTAATTCAGGCAGGTCAATCGGACGACGAAGATTTGCAGCAATTCGCATTATGGCCACCTCTCCTGGAGGGCGGGCGTCCTCGACCGCCGTTTGGGTGCACCTAGGCATGCGGCGGCTGGGGACATCCGCCCTCCA
>CAZSSA010000085.1:0-9689 GCA_964609375.1 uncultured Verrucomicrobiota bacterium
TTATGGGCTTCGTCATTGGAGTATTGGTTGTTGTCATCCTGGTTATTGTCATCATGAGACTGACATAAGACGGGAGACGCGGCGACTCGTCTCGTCGATCCACGACATGCACTTGGACGTCCTTAATCTCTCGAAACTCTATCCAGGGCGACGGGGGCTTTTGGCATCAAGTTTCAGCGTGGAACGAGGCGAGTTGGTTGCCGTTGTTGGGCACAATGGAGCAGGCAAATCAACATTGCTCAAAGTGCTGGCGAATTGGTTGGTGCCTGACAGCGGACAGGTGACAGTAGAAGGCATTGGACTTCATGATCGCCTGGCCCTGACGCGAATAATAGGGTTTGTCCCCGAAACCCCTAATCTTCAGGATGCTTTTTCCATCGATTATAATCTCGCCCTTTTTGCCCGCCTGTTTGGAACCCCTGCCTCTCGTATTGAGGACACGCTTCTGGAATTCAAACTGCTTCCTTTTCGCCGACATGCCGTCCGCACCTTGTCAAAAGGCATGAAGCAACGTGTCAGTATCGGACGCTCTCTGCTGGCAGATCCCCCCATTTTACTGTTGGATGAGCCCACATCCGCCCTGGATTTCGAAACCACCAGGGATATTTACTCACTGATCCATCGCATCCATATGCAAGGCAAGACTATTCTGTTCACCTCGCACCGACCGGAAGAGATCAAGTCACTTGCCACTCGCATTCTCGTGCTGCACGAAGGAACCATCGTTTTCGATGGAACCCCAAGCGCCTACTTCCAATCTGCCTTCTACCAAACACTGTACATATGATGAGCAACATCATAATTCTACTCACTCATGATCTGGCTGTGGCCTTCAAAAACAAGACCCTCTATCTCATCATTTGCATCCCGCTATTTGTATTCGCAACGATGACCCTGGTTGACCCAGCCTCCCCCCCTACCGCCAAGGTGACCATTGGATTGCTTCGAACTGGGGCCTACGCCCCGATGATGCTCAACGTGATCAAGGCTAATCCCGGACAGTTTGACATCTGCTGGATTTCAAATAAATACGAAGCATCACGATTACTCAAAGAACACAAGGTGAACGGCATTCTCATGCCTGACAGCGCTGATGCCGCGCGCCTTCTTCTGGTAGTAAATCGCCAAACCTCGCTGGAAACATTGACTATTGTTCAGCGAATGTCTGCCCTGCAAACCCTGGCGGAAGGCAAAAACCCTGACTGGATAGCGGCGGTCCGCCCCCTTCAGGAAAGCTCAATCAAACAACAAACCCTCCCGACTTGGATTTTGATGATGCTCTTGCTTATCAGTTTCATTGTGCTACCGGCACAAGTCGCCGAAGAAAAGGAAAAACAACTCTTCCTGGGCTGGATGCAAACCCCCATTCGCGAAAGCGAATGGCTGGTCTCCAAGGTGGTGTACGGAATGGTCTTGCTCCTTTCCTCAGTCGCGTCACTTCAGTTAATGGGAAAAGACCTCACCTGCACACACGGGATGAGTTATCTCCTGATGCTCTGCACAGGCGGTTTCTGCTTTGGCTCCCTCGGCATCTTTCTTGGACTCCTATGTCGCCACCAAGCCAGCGCAAGGACACTGGGAGTCCTCTGCTATCTGCCCCTCCTGCTGCCGGCCGCCCTATCCGATATGTCACAAACGCTGGGCAACATCGCCCCCTTCCTGCCTTCTTATCATTTCTATGCCCCCATCCAATCCATGATTGCGGATGGTAGCGGACTCGGCACATTCATTTATTCATGGATTAGCCTCGTCGTCATGGGGTTATGCGCATGTCTCGCCTCCCATCACTTGCTGAAAAAACGATGGTTGATGTCATAAAGGGCGGCCTCATCAATATCACTTCACCCCCAACTTCTTCTTGCCTGTCAGTCACTCCGCTTTTATTGTCTTGCCCATGCGTTACATAAGCACTCGAGGAGCTCAGGATCCTGTAGGTTTCAAAGCCGCCGTCATGACCGGTCTCGCCCGGGATGGAGGTCTTCTCCTCCCATCGGAAATCCCCTATGTCGCCTCCCGGATTCCCTTCTGGCAAACGCTGTCGTATCAGGACCTAGCCTTTGAGATCATGAATCTTTTTTGCGACATCCCTACCGACGAGCTTCGGTCCATCATCAATCGCAGTTACAACACCTTCCGCCACCCGGATGTTACCCCGGTCGTGTGCGTGAACGACATCCATGTTCTCGAACTCTTCCATGGCCCCACCCTCGCTTTCAAGGACGTGGCCCTGCAATTCCTCGGCAACGTCTTCGAACATATTCTAGAACAGGACAACCGGGCATTAAACATCCTCGCTGCCACCAGCGGCGATACCGGCAGTGCCGCCATCTGCGGCGTCCGCGGACGTGACCATATCCGCATCTTCGTCATGCACCCCCGGGGTCGCGTCAGCCCCACCCAGGAACGCCAGATGACAAGCGTTCTGGACGACAACGTGTTCAATATCGCCGTGGAAGGCACATTCGACGATTGCCAGCGCATCATGAAGGAGCTCTTCAGCGATCTCTCTTTCAAGGACCGCTATTCCCTCGGCACGGTAAATTCGATCAATTGGGCACGCGTCCTTGCCCAAATCGTATACTACTTCTTTGCCGCCTTCCGAGTGATGCGTCTGACTGGCGCCAAACACGTCAGGTTCGCCATTCCCACCGGAAATTTCGGCGACATCTTTGCCGGCTTCGTCGCCCAACGCATGGGGCTCCCCATCACCCGCCTGATTCTGGCCACCAACGAGAATGATATTCTCTCACGCTTCTTTAACACCGGCGAATACAAACAGGGTGCAGTCCATTCCACCATCAGTCCTTCCATGGACATCCAGGTGGCCAGTAATTTCGAACGCTATCTCTACTACCGTACAGGCGCCGACGCCCTTGTGCTTCGTGAAATCATGGCAGGTTTCTCCACGTCAGGCCGTCTAGCCGTTACCCCGTTGCCCGATGGACGCATTGACGATCTGATTTCAGCAGGATCAGCCAACACGGCAGAAACGAAGGCAATTATCCGGAAATTCCACAAGGATTACGGCTATCTGCTGGATCCCCATACCGCCGTTGGCGTCCATGTCGCGGAGCAGCATCGTCACAAGGGGGAACCAATGATCTGCCTGGCCACCGCACACCCCGCCAAGTTCAGTGAAGCCATCGAAACGGCAACCGGTCAAGACCTCGCCCATCACCCCATTCTGGATGCGCTCAATGATCTTCCCACACGTTGCACCGTGCTGCCGGCGACCAAAGAGTCCGTTCGTAATCACATCGAACGCACCATCAATTCATAACCATCAGTCCCATCGGCCAGCACTGGTAAAAGCCTGGGAGGACAAGGTTCCGTGCCAGATTACCCCTGCGTTACGCAACTTTGCACAGGCCAACCTGTCGGGTGCTTGATACACAAACCGGAATCCTGCAAAATCCCTTAATTCGCCGATCGACCTCGGCGACTCATTCGCCTTGCGGACAAACCACGACGGCTGGGTCAGGTCAATATGGACCGACTTCTCTTCACCGGGATTCAATAAAATCACGTCGCCATCTACAGGCGTTACTACGGGAAGATCCTTGCCAGTCCACATCCATTCATTTGGCCCCCAATTCTGTCGCGAATCTGATTCAAGTCTCAGCCAACCACTGGTTGAAGGATCCATCACGGCCAGGACATTCGAGGACACATTGACCAGCGTAACCGTGACAGCCCTCACTTGACGATTGGTTGTGTTTTCCACTTTCAAGCCAATGCCGAGGGGGCACCACCGATAGTTTTTTAACACAGCCATCCCCCCACGCCCCACGGCAACTTCCATATCCAATGGCACCCGCACTTCCCCCCTCACTCGCCCCGCTTCAATCTTTTTCCCCTCTCCCTGCTGTACAAAATACGCCTCAATCCCATACTTCACGGCCACAAACGGACTCCCGCTGTAAACATAGTCCGTGCGCCCCTTCACGAACAACCCCTCCGGTGGCTTGTCCCCCGTCAGCTTCTTCACAATGCCCAACCCATCCTCATCACGCTTCAATTCGGCAAAAACCTTCCTTCCCCGTTCCAACTGAACATCCCCGCTCAACAAGCCCATCGCCACGTAATTGGTATGAATGTGATTAACCTCATAATCCAGTCGCACATAATCCCCCCGGAACGGATCCCTAGGATCCACCGGTCTTGTCCGAAAATAAATGACTTCCCCTTTCTTCATCACCCATTCCCGTTCACCTGCCATGAAAAGCAGCACAAGAAGCTGGAATCCAATTGCCATGCCAATTAGGATTTTTCTCACGACACACCTCCCGTCATTTTTTGCTTCTTTGCCCTGGAGTAAATAATCCCCTCCACCAGTAATAATGCCCCCATACCCACAAAAAGCACCCCTCTCACCAGCAAACTCTCAAATAAATCAAAATACCGCGCCACAATGACAAGGATCAACAGCACGGAGCCAAGAATCGTTGGCCGAGCTAACCCGCGCCGGCATCCCATCGCCATCAACGACGCCGCCAACCCGACGAACACCAAATTGAACGGCCCCGCCACAACCCAGTCCCCATAATTCCTGAGATAGAAGAGATCCGCCATGGCCAGGATAACCGTCATGGGTACCAGCATGATTTCAATGCCCAGTTCACCTTCACGCCTTTCCACTTTCTGGCCGATCCAATCCCGAACCAGAAGAATCCAGTGGACAATACAGGTCGCCAGGGGAATACCCCAATAGACAAAGAATGGCCAGGCGAGACGTTCCCGCTCCCACCCGAAGAACTCGTGCGAAATCCTTGGAAAACTCATCAGGTAGAGGATGCCCAAGTACAATACCCACCCATATACCGCCAGCAACCCACTGGCTTCTGGAAAAGATCCCAGTCTTCTCACATGATACGAGGCGGCAATCATCAGCGCCGCAAGACTCAATAGCACCGACAGCACCAACCAGGGCTGTCCCCCGTTATGCGGAACGGCAAACGCATATGACAAGACCATCACCGGAACCGCCACCCCCAGCAACAAGCGGGAACGCCTGACATACGCCAGGGGGATAATGACAAATGCCACAAGCAAAGGGGCCACAAACATCGGGTCGCCAAATTCCACCCTCTCAACCCCTCCCCATATCGCCAGCAGAATCGTCGCCAGAATCGCCTGCGGAATCGACGGCATGCTTAGCGCCATCGCCAACGCCCCCACACCCCAGATCAGGAAGGCATTCGGGAAATGTTCATCAATATGATAAATCTGCGCCACCAGCCATATCCCCGCACCGAACAGCATGGTTCCCAGCAGGCACAGCCCTTCACCCAGCGGACGCCGCCGTTCCTCGCCCCGGAACAAGCTAAACCCAATCAGGTGGGCTATCAGCACGCTCCCCACGACCAAAGCCAGTTTTTGAAACCTGGTAATATCATCCCAGTTATAGGCTAGCAGAAGGATCACACCAAGCCCGGCAATCACCGCGCCCAGCGAGGAAAAGAGAATCGTCCCCCACGCAAAAGCAGGCGATACAACTGGATAACGTTGAAGCAAAACCGCCTTCTGCTCCTCACTCACCACCCCGTCCCGCGCCCACTGCTCCACTTCCCCATGCAGCCATTCGATTTGTTTTTTTCCGGCCATCTTCATTCTCCCGCCTTCTGAATTCAGTTCCGTGGATTCACTTCACCCGAAATCGGCTCACCATCTCCGCCGTCGCACAGGACACCATTACCGGCCTCTTCCCCATCTTGCTTTTTATCAGCACTTCAACCTCGCCCGTCTTTTGGTCGCTGTGCCACACGCAAAGACTGGCCGCCAACATCACATCCTTCTCATTCGCCGGTCCGGTTACCATGGCAACGGGCCCCGGAATAGAAATGGTCTCAATGACAACATCATCGTGACTCGCCAACGACTCCAACATCGCGTTATCCGCCACATCACGACCAACCGCCACCTTGACATGCTCACTTAGCCGGAAATGACGACCAAACTTCAATAACGCAATGGCATGCAGATCCTTGATCATCCCATGACTTCGTAAATCCCTCAACCGGACAGCATAATTGGGCTCCGTCAGACAACACCCCCCCCCTGCCGCCGGATAGTCCGTCAACCCATACTTCTTTGCCAAGGCGACTTGTGGCTTCCGGCTCCGCCCACTCAGATCAAGCAACCGGCTTCGATCCACCCACCCGCGCCGCTCCGGCTCTGTCTCCTCAAGCAACTGGGCACTTAGTGGACGAATCAGCCACTCAGCAAAGCAGGAATCCTTCGCCACAATCGCCAGACTCCGCTTCGTCTGCGACATCGGCCTCTGATTAAGGACTTCTCCCGTCGCCACAAACTGAAACCCATCACGCTCCGCCCGCTGGCCTGCCAACTTGATCATGGCCGTGTGACAATCAATGCAGGGATTGAGTTGCGATCCGAATCCGTGCGGCGGATGTTCAAGAAGGCCAAGGATCGCTGGAGTGAATTCTTCGATCACAAGGGGCACACCCAATTTAATGGAAGCATCCTTTGCCTTTTCAGCACCGAAAAACGGACTGACAAAACTGATTCCCGTCACCTGAATCCCCTGCTCCCTCAATACACACACCGCCAGGCGGCTATCCAAGCCGCCCGACATCAACACATAACCACGTACCACGCCATTGACTGGTTCAAGCATCGCCTGCCCTCATTGGTCACTTCCCCTCCACATCACATCGGGCTTCACAGTGCATGGCTTTCATGCCCCCGTCAACGTGGATTTGCGATCCGTCTCCGTGGATCCGCTGCATCTTTACTTTACTCCATCACGTCCGCATCCTACTATCCCTGAGTCTCTTGCATATGGAGGACAGCATGAAGTCATTAACGACAAAACGGATTCTCGTTACCGGCGGCGCCGGCTTTCTTGGCTCCCATCTTTGCGAACGCCTGCTTCGCGATGGCCATGAGGTTATCTGTGCCGACAACCTGTTCACCGGCTCCAAGGACAATATCCGGCACTTACTCTCAAATCCCTATTTCGAATTCATGCGACATGACGTCACGTTTCCCCTGTTCGTTGAAGTAGACGAAATCTTTAATCTAGCCTGCCCGGCCTCACCAGTATATTACCAATATGATCCTGTTCAAACCACCAAGACCAGCGTGCATGGCGCTATCAACATGCTGGGTCTTGCCAAACGCGTGAAGGCAAAAATCTTCCAAGCCTCCACCAGCGAAGTATACGGAGACCCCAAAGTCCATCCCCAGCGCGAAGATTACTGGGGCCATGTCAATCCTATCGGAATGCGGGCATGCTACGACGAAGGGAAACGCTGCGCCGAAACACTGTTCTTCGACTATTACCGTCAACACCATGTCCAGATTAAGGTCGCCCGTATTTTCAACACCTACGGACCCCGCATGCATCCTCACGACGGTCGCGTCGTTTCAAACTTTATTGTCCAGGCACTCCACAACGAACCCATCACCATGTACGGCGATGGCACCCAGACTCGCTCCTTCTGCTACATGGACGACTTGATCGAAGGATTTATCCGCTTGATGAACAGTGCTGATGATTTCACAGGCCCCGTCAACCTCGGGAATCCCGGCGAATTCACCATGATCGAACTGGCCAAGAAGGTAATTTCCCTGTCCGGGTCTTCCTCGACCATCGTCTTTAAACCTCTGCCTCCAGATGATCCAAAGCAGCGCCAGCCGGATATTTCCCTGGCACGCACTACATTAGGATGGCAACCCACCGTGCCGCTCGATCAGGGACTGGCAAAGACAATTGCCTTCTTTAAGGAAAAGCTGGCTATCAAATAAACCACCGTCCGCAATGGTTCTTTTCCCCTTCCGTGCTTTTAGCAGGTTCCAATACCGGTCCTATCGCCTGAATTCCGGATACGGCAATTGCCCAATCACCCCAACTTCCGGTAACGCACTCCCGCTTGATGCAGCAACTCTCGGGTCTGGACATTGAACTCATACTCTTTTCCGTAAACAACCTCGACAATCCCGGCATTGATGATCATTTTGGCGCAAATCAGACAGGGGCTTAGTGTCGAATAAAGCGTTGCCCCGCGAACCGCAATTCCATGATAAGCCGCCTGTGTAATCGCATTCTCCTCGGCATGGGAACAAATGCACTCACCCAAATCCGCCCCCGACGGAGCATCCCCGGCACACCGGACACAGCCCCCTTCACAACAGTTCTTAACACCGCGGGGTGTGCCGTTGTAGCCAGTCGATATAATCCGGTGGTCCTTGACAATCACCGCCGCCACTTGCCGACGGCAGCAATTCCCCCGCGTAGAGACAACTGTGGCTATATCCATGAAGTAATGATCCCAATCAGGACGAACAAAAGTTGTTGTGTTCATACGCCTCAGCATGCTCCGCCACCCTGCGTCGGTCAACGCAGAAATGGACCAATCGTGCCGTTCTTTCTGTCGCCTCCAGCAATAGTCTTTGATAGAATGGCCATTACAAGGGGAGGCTTACAATGACAATCTCCAATGTGGAAGTCGCCGCGAGTTTGAATAAACTTGCCGATCTTCTTGAAATTGAGGGTCAGAACCCCTTTCGTATCCGGGCCTATCGAAATGCCGCCAAATTACTCAAGGGGCTTCAGACTCAGGTAGCCGACATGATACTGGCCAATCAGCCGTTAACCGACCTCCCCGGTATCGGACAGGCACTGGCCCTCAAAATCTCAGAAATCGTCCTAACCGGTCATCTAAATGCTCTGGATCAGGAAGAGAAACACATTCCTCCAGACCTGCGTGACTTTTTGCTCATTCCCGGCCTCGGCCCTAAACGAGTCCATGTCATTTATGAACACCTCAACATCCATACACTTGCCGATCTGGCTAAGGCCCTCGAATCCGGGCGCCTCCGCACTTTGCCGGGATTCGGTGAACGGATCGAAAACAATGTGCGTGACTACCTCCATGCCCGTCAAACAGGCGGCCATTCCTCAGCCAATTCACTGCTCGAGCCACTGCTGGATGCCATCCATCACGAAAAAACTACAGCCTGATTTATTGCCCTTCCCCGTCCCAACAAACCGCTTGCATGATCCTCTTCAAAGCGGTTAGATACTTCCCGTCGCAGAAAATCAACGATACGAAAGGACATGAACATGGGTAAACTTGGATTGATTCTTTTGGTCATTGTCGTCGTGGTGGCCTTAGCCGTCATCAGCATCTATAACAAGCTGGTCGTCCTCCGCAATCGCTTCAAAAATGCGTTCTCCCAGATTGACGTCCAACTCAAACGCCGTTACGACCTCATCCCTAATCTCGTCGAAACGGCCAAAGGGTATATCAAGCATGAGCGTGAAACCCTGGAAGCCGTCATTTCCGCCCGTAACCAGGCTTATTCCGCCAGCCAAAGGGCGGCCGCTAATCCCGCCGACGCCATGGCCATGAAGTCCCTCATGCAGGCGGAAGGACAGATGGCAGGGATGCTCAGTCGGCTGATGGCGGTTGCAGAAGCCTACCCGGACTTGAAAGCAAACCAAACCATGATGCAACTCTCGGAGGAACTGACCTCCACGGAAAATAAGGTGTCCTTCGCACGCCAAGCCTACAACGACAGCGTCATGCAGTATAACACGGCCCGGGAAACCTTCCCCAGCGTTATGATCGCCAACACCTTTGGCTTCCAGCCAGCCCAGCTGTTCGAAGTGGACTCAGCCGAAGAGCGCAAAGCCGTCAAGGTGCAGTTCTAGTTCAAAGCAT
>CAZSSA010000086.1:0-9486 GCA_964609375.1 uncultured Verrucomicrobiota bacterium
TCGGCGCAGGCGGAAATCGCCACGCTCACCAGGACAATGGCGAACAAGTTCCTGATGGTTTTGCGAGTGGGGGTAAGGGGGTTACGAAATGATGTATTCATGGAATCTCCTTGAGTAGTACTGGCGTCCTTTTTCACTAATGCAACCTTCTGCCGTATACGTGGTGTTTAAGAGATCGAGGCCGGCCTCGCCGCCGAGGATAAACGCCGAGGTAGAGAGGATGCCTGCCTCCGTGCAGGTAGAGCCAACAACACTGACGGAGGTTGTGCCGTTGTTGACCGGGCGCCCGGTGCGGGGATCGAGGATATGACCGTACCGTTCGCCGTTGTCGGTAAAATAGCGAAGATAGTCGCCAGACGTGGCGACAGCCCGGTCGCGTATGGAAACACCGCCCCAGCAATGACCGGGATCCATAGGGTCTTCGAGACCGACACGCCATGGTCCGCCTTCCGGGGGTTCGCCGTAGACTCTCAAGTCATGTCCGAAATCCACGAGGATATTTCGCAGGCCGCGTTTCATCCCCATTTCAAAGACACGATCCACGGCGTATTCCTTTCCGATGCCGCCCACATCAATTCCCATCCCGGGGGAGGGAAGGGAAATACGGCCTTTCTCCCGTTGGACGTGGCGCCATCCGCACAACGTCAGGGCTTCCTTGATTTCGGAATCGCCGGGTGTTCCCCGGCGAGGGGCGTGGTAGTCCCATAGTTTCACCAGTGGCAGAACGGCAGGATCGAAAACTCCTTTGGTCGCCCAGTAAAACCAGTCGCAAAGGCCCAGCAGGCTCTCGGCTTCCGGGGAGAGTTCTATCCAGCCCGAGCCGGCGGCAGCATTGATTCTGCTGATGAGGCTATCGGGGATAAACCGGGAAAATTCGTGTTCGAATGTTTGAACCCAGGCTACGGCTTCCTGTTTGAATGCTTCCGCTTCGGCATGGGATGGAGCTTCGCACTGGAGGCGGCACTCGGTCCCCATGGCCTGAAACAAAAACACACTGTAGTCACGGTTTCTCATGGGTCGATCAAAGCGCCATGCGCACTCCTGCGGTAAAGGCTGTGGCCGTGGGGTATATCTCCTGAGGTGTTACACCATCCTTGCCTTCCTGCCCATACTGCTCAACCCCGATATCCAGCGAGAGGCGTGTGGTTGGGAACCAGATAAGCCTGAGGCCGTATCCAAGCGCCTTGAAGGAGGAGACGCGGTAATCAGAACTATAGAAGTCCGGCGAGCCGGTGAAGCGCACGGCATAGAAATCCGCCTCTGTCTGATCATAATAGCGTATCGAGGGGGCGAGGATAAAGTGGTCGCCCATTTTCTGGAACCACTCGAGCGTGAGCGTTTCCGCTGTGATCCCGAAAGTGTCCTGATAGTGCCTCAAACTGATCTCAGCGCTTCCGTTCAAGGGGGCGATGAACTGTTCGATGGCGATGTAAATAATCTGCTTGTCCTTGGTGTCGGGGCGTTTTTCCGGACGGATCACACCGTTGAGTTCAACCACTTTATAGGGGTCTGATATGAAACCGTTGACCTGGCCGAGGGTTACGTTGAGCGTCAGCAGGGTGGATGGCGACAGCACCTGGGTAAGGCCAAGAATGGCATCAACCGTTCGCTTGGTATCCTCTGGAACGCCGTTGGCGGGGGAGATGATGTCGTGAGTGTAGGCGCCTCCGACCAGGAGCGTGGTGTTCTTCTTGTTGAAATCGATGGCATCCTGAAGGCTTAAGCCAATGGAGGTGTAATCGCTTTCCGTGCTATAGGAAATGAGTCCACCGGGGGTGTGCCGTCCGACGCGTTTGGAGACGCCGACGCTAACGCCGACCCGTTCGTCGCTAAAATCGGCGGTGGGGACTTTTGACCCCTGCGTTGTTCCGGTGGTAGGCACTGGAGTGGCGGCGGGTCGAGGGGAAGAACTGCTGCCTGAGGAGGATGAAGACGATCCGCCGGTGGTAGGGGGTGGTGGGGGCGGGGGGGGTGGAGGTGTGGCGGCACTAACGGCGGAATATGTTCCTGCAGGCGCTGACGCCTTAGTGCTAATGAACGCATCGTCTTCTTCCTCCACATCGTCATCACCATCATCGTCATCGGTAGGGGGAGGGGGTGTTGGTGTCGATGAAGGTTTTGGCCTGGAAACGGTCGTCCTGGCAGGTTGGACGATGACGGCAGGAATGGGGGCCCCAGTAGGGGTTGCGCCTGAAATAGAGTTATAAATTCCATCAACCTTGATGGTCCAGCCGTCCGAGCTTTCGCGTTGAAGGAGAAAAGCAGGAGCCAGGACTTTGATTCTGTCGTTGTCCTCAACATAATAGAGCAGCTTTGAGGCTATAAATTCCTCAGATTTTGCCTTTTTTGGGGGGAGTACTGTCAAAACGAATATTATCACGAAGCCAGCGGTTGCTTTTCTAATCATATATCACCCAATAAATGACCTTGTTGTCGTAGGTTTGTTATTGAATGAGCAAGACGCGTGCCATCACGATTAATTGTGCGTAATGATTAAAAGGCGGGATTGTCGTTTAGGCCGTCTTATTGCATGACTTCATCCATGTCGGCTTTTGCCTTTTTCCCGATAGCGTCCAGCTTAGCTCTTGTTTCTTTGCCCTTTTCGATAGCGGTTTGGCCCGTAAAACCGCCAATCAAGGTTTGCGCCGTGCTTTTTTCCGGCGGAAGGTTTGTCGCGGAGGGGCTAGTCTTGCGGTCGGTTGTCGGTTTTTCGCCACAACCGGCCAGCAGGAATAATAGACTAATGAGGGCTACTTGCCTATGGGCCATGGTGTCTCTTTCTGTATCACGCCTAACGACGATGTGTTGCCTGAAGTGTAGCAAAGTCGATTGGAGAGACAATGTGAGTTTTGTGATGGCAGAGGGTTGGCGCAATCCGTATGATGCCAGCCGGTACTGGAAAACAGGTCATGATTAGCAATAACTCTGTATTGGTGAGGCACGAAGCCAAATATGTGATACCCCAGAGCCTTTTGGTGCCCATGCGGGAGTATTTGAAGCATTATTGTGAACCTGATCCGCATGGCCGTTCCTTTCCGCCGGTTTACAAGATTACTACGCTGCAACTTGATGGACCGGGGTTACCGTTGCACCATGCCAAGCAGGAAGAGAAACTCAATCGTTTCAAGTTGCGGGTGCGGACGTATGACGGGGAAAACAGTCCGGTTTTCATGGAGGTGAAACAGAAGTTGGGGCAGGTGATTGTCAAAAGCCGCGCGAAGATCAGCCGTGAGGACTGGGGGCCCCATTTGATCCGCAACACCAATGTTGATATCGAGTTCAAATCCGACAAGGAATATGTTGCTTTCCTCAACTTTGTGCGGTTGGCGCGGGAAATACAAGCGGAACCGGTGGTGCGGATTCGATATGAGCGGGAATCCTACTTCGGGGTTAATGATGACTATGCGCGTGTGAGTTTTGACCAGCACCTTGAATATCAGCCGGCGGAGGACTGGAGTGTGCTGGGGCATGGCGGAAACTGGATCGGTCTGGACGGCAGTCTGGAGCAGAACAAGCTCAATGCGTGGTCAGGTGTGATTTTGGAGCTCAAGACCTTAGGCGAAGCGCCTCGATGGATGGTGGAGTTGACGCGCGAGTTCGATCTTGTGCGGGATGGGAACTGCAAGTACTCTACCGCCGTTTGGAACGAGTCCTTATTCAGAGGAGTGCCAAAAGCACCTGCTTATGTGGCGGTGTTACAGGATTACTGAGTACAGGTGAAAGCATGGATGAATTCTTAACTATTTTCGGTCCGGCGCGAGTTCTTGGAATTGGCCAGATTGCCTGTGCCTTCCTGGCGAGTTTTGTGCTGTGTTCCTTGATTGCCTGGGTTTATCGCAAGACCTATGAGGGACTCTCTTTTTCGCGATCCTTTATCCAGTCCTTGATTTTGGGCGGTGTGATTACCACGGTGCTGATCATGGCCATTGGCAACAATTTGGCGCGCGGGTTAGGTATTCTCGGTACGCTGGCGATTATCCGGTTCCGGACTCACATCCGGGATCCGAGAGACATCATGTTCCTGTTCGCCAGTCTGGCGATTGGCATTTCGTGCGGAGCCTCGGTGTTTACGGTGGCGATTGTGGGGACGTTGGGTTTTTGTTTTGTGGCGTGGTATCTGCATCTGGCGCCATTCACATCGCGGCGTGATTATGAAGGGCTGCTGCGGTTTGTTGTATTGGAGGGCGATGAGCCGGCAGGGGTCGTCAGTGCTTTTCAGCAACACTGCTCGACATGGCAACTCATCGCCGTCCGTGGGGCCATGCAGGGCAGCGGACGGGAGTACTCCTATCATCTTCGCCTGCACGATCCTTCAAGTCAGGCTGACTTGATCAAAGCCATCCAGTTGATCGGCAATGTGAGTAATGTGAATTTATTGATGCAACGTTCTACGGTGGAGTTGTAAGCCATGACCATGGAGCCGACATTGAAAAGCGCTGGAAATCCTCATCGGCACCCGCGGGTTCTCTGGAGCCGGCTGAAAGCGCACAGTCATGTATTCGTCTGGATGGCTGCTGTGGTAGCGGCGGTTTTTCTCTTTATTTACAGTGCAGGGACGGGTGGCATGCCTGGTTATGTCGAAATCGTAGAGCACCCGATTGCTTCCACGGAAGTGGGGCGCGTTCTGTCAATCGACGTCGCGGTGGGCGACCGTGTATTGGCTGGTCAGGCGGTTGCACACTTTGATGCTTCGATGATTGACGCTGAACTTGGAGCAGAATCTGCTCTTTATGAGGAAATACGCGGTACAGTACCAAGTCCTGAACAGACGGCTTTGCAATTGCAACGTCAGTTTGCGGCGGCCCAGGGATCGGCCAGCGCGACTCTGGATGAACAGCGTCTCCGGCAAACGCAGGATCAGGCTGAACTGGAGGTGCTAACCAAGGAGCTTGAACGGATAGAACCCTTACTGGCGAAGGGGTTGATCGATGCCTCAACGGTAAGTGGCACCAGGGCTCGACAGGCGGCGTTGAGCAAGGCCACGGCCATGTATCCGCAGGCGATTGCGAGCCTGCAACAACGCATGGAGGAGACGAAACGCCAGCATCAGGAAGCCTTGGATGCGTTGCGTGGGGCCAAGGGAGGCTCGGGCGGGGGAACGAATTATCAGGCGCTGGCGCAACAGCAACGGGTGGCGGGGCTGGCGGCGCGGCGGCGCGAATGTGTTTTATGCAGCCCGTCGGATGGCGTGGTGGCCCAAGTGATGTTCCGGGCTGGAGATGTTGTCATGGCGGGGACGCCTGTGGCGATTGTGGTTGAGCAACCGTCTGCTCGCGTCATTGGCTTTATCCCTGAAATGAATGCCCGTGAGGCCTATCCCGGGCAGATGGTGCGGGTGGAACGCATGTATGGGGTAGGGGTGTCCTACGGGGCACAGGTTACTGCGATGGAGCCGGCGGTGCGCGGGTTACCCGGGCAGGTCAATCCTATTCCAGGGCGAGTTATGCGTGGGAGACGCGTTTACTGTCATTTGAAAGAACCGACCGACTTGTTGCCGGGCGAAACCGTGCAGATTAGGCTAACCACGCCATTCTGGGCGCCGGTGGCTGATTATCTGAACAGGATAGTCGGCCATTAATAAAGGTGAATTGCGTTATGGAAGCGTTTCGCAGCGATAATCTCGTGATCCGGATAATGATTGTTGTTCTTGTGATGGGGGTCGGGACGCTCTGCGGGTGCCGGTCTTCGCGAGATAGCGGAGCGGAGGCTGTTGTTATTGATTGGAATCCCCCAGCGGTTACCTTCGATGCGTCAAGTCATCAAGACAGTATACCGCTTGTCTTATCCTCCCTCGTGAACTCTGCCAAACATAATAATCCAGAGCTACTGGCATTGCGCGAAGCGATGGAAGTGGCACGCGCGGAGGCGGTTACTGTTACTGGGCTCCGGAACCCGGAGTTGCGCGTTGAATACAATGAGGGGAATCAAGTGACTGAGCGCACTTGGTATGGCAATGGGGCGGGGATCGGTACGCCTCCTGAATGGTTGCCGCTTAAATCCGTCAGTGATCGGACGGTTGAGTCGGATGGAACCCGTTATACATTGCGACTGTACCCGCCCAATCCATGGTTGATGAGAGTTCAAGGAGGGGGGACGCGGGCGCGGTTTGCGGCGGCCTCGGCAGATCTGCAGGCGGCAGAATGGCAGGCGGAATGTGCGATTGGCAGTATGTTGACGGAGATTCTTGGAATCCAACGCGAGTTGGAAATTGTCAGGAATCAATCGGTTTTGCGGCGGGATTATTTGGCGGCGGTGCAATTACTGGTGAATCAACAGCAGGCGACGGCGCTAGATGAGTTGGATGCTGATCAGCGACAAATGCGAGCTGAGGATGACGCCGCCGTCTTGGAACAGGCACTGTTGGATCGGTACACCCAGTTGTCGGTTATGGTTGGTGCGCCTGTTCAAGAAACGCCGTTTGGCGGTGGCGTGGGTGTTAATGAGTCGACCGTGTCAATTACTCCGGAGATGGCGCGTACGCTGCGAGGCCGGTTGGTGGAGGCACGGGCGGATGTCATGGCGGCTTACTGGAGGCATCAGGATGCGCTGGCGTTATGGCGTGAAAAGCGGATAGGGCGAATGCCTTGGTTTACTTATCTGCAGGGGAGTTATGCGAAATCCGACTCAAGTGACCAGGTGGATGCGGTGGGGCGGCAATCTTTCAACGCTGACTTGATCACACCGTCGAGTGTTGTTTCTGCCGACAATGATGACGATGAAGCTTGGAGTATTGAAGCTGGCCTGGAGATTCCTGTTTTTGCCTTTCATGGTGGTGCCACGCGAATTCAGCAGGCGAACGTCAAGCGATATGCCGTGGCGTTGCGTGAGTCGGTGCGGAAGGCCCAGACTGAATTCGATATGGCCTATCAAGGATGGTTAACGGCTGTTGCGCGGGCGGAGGCGGCTAGTCGTGGGACTGATGTTCGACAGGCAAAAGCGACTGAGCTTATCCGCAAACTGGACAGCGCGGGCGGGATGGGGCCTGAGGCGCGGTTGAAGGTTGATGAAATGATTTTACAACTGAAGCGAGCGGAGATTCAGGCCGTCCGGGTGAGGGATATGGCGTGGTGGAGGTTACAGGGAAGCGCGGGTGTCCGGCTCAATAATCGAGTGGCAGAGTAGATCACTCGATCCATGCACTGATGCTATTTGGCGATGGGGGATTTTTTGATCCAGCGATCCGTGCCGGGACCTTCGACGGACCATAAGACTGCCCTGATGTTGGCCACGGGGACGGTGGCTTGGACTTTGGTGGCTAAGGCGCGTTCATCATCCGAAACCCAGACCAGGATTTTCCCGGATCGGACAAAGAGACCTTGAAAAGCGGCTTCGGGCTCGATCTTGATACTGCGTACGTCGCCATACGAGGGAAGGTCAACGTCTTCCTTTTTCAGGATGTTCAGCCATAAGTCATAGACTTTCTCATCGGCCATCACTTTAAAATGTTCACGTGTCCCCAGTTTATAGGTATGGACGCGGAGGGAGTACATTAGGGTTGGGATGTCGCGAATATCGGAGGCGATGGGGAATGTCTTTGTTTTGTTTTTGAGCGGGGAGGTCCAGCGTGCGACAAGATTGGTTCGGTCGAAAACGGTGATTTCGTGGTAACGGTTTTTGCCTTCGCTGATGTTTTTTGTGAACTGAACGGGGAGGAACGTTTCAGGATCAATCAGGCTCTCGATGGTGTCGTCGACAGGATAGATCGTTTCGATAACTTTGTTGGACAGTGTGCGCATGCGAATGGCCAGAAGGCGACGGCTGTCATGCTGTACCCATTCCGTCCAGCCGATGGCAGTGCCCACGGGGATATAACCCCAGTAGAGGCGATAGGTTATTTTCTCGCCGATCGGCCATTTGAAGCCCGGGAGGTATTCAGGAGGATTGGTCACGGGATGCTGAGCATGGGCTATCGTGATGGTAATGAGAACCAAGGCTAGCCAAGTGAATTTTGGACGCTGAAACATGATTACAGAAAGCCTGAACCGGCGTGGCAAGTCAATTGCCAAGTTTTGTCCTTTTCTGGCAGAGGGAAGGGTGTAGAATCGCGCCATATGCAGCCTTGATCGGTGAACAAACGTTTTCTGAAGATTATGGGGCCGACAAACGTTGTATCAATAGAAGCGCTTTTTTATGAGGACTTGGCCGGTGAAAGAACGTCGCGGAAGCTCAACAGAAAAAGACGCTCTCGATTCAGGGGAGCAGGATATGGAACACCTTATTGCCACGCACGAGAGCTGCCTGTTGCGGTATGCCATCGGGATCGTTGGCGATTCCCATGCTGCCCAGGATGTGGTCCAGAATGTCTTCATCAAGCTATTCAGGCAATGGCAGCCGGGGATGCAGCCGTCGGCCTCCATTCGGTCATGGCTGTATCGTGTGACTCATAACGAGGCGATTGATCATTTGCGACGGGAAAAACGGCGGTTCTTCCTGCATGCGAGACAGGCCGAAGCCTGTGCGGCCGCTGACCCGCCGGGCATGACGGAGGATGCTCGGATGGAAGTGGTGATGGGGGCGGTGGGGCGGTTGCCTGAAGCGGAACGACAGGTGGTATTGCTACGGCTGCAGGAGGGGCTTTCGTATCAGGAAATCAGCAGGATCACGGGGCGGAGCGAGGGGAATGTGGGGTGTTTGCTTCATCATGCGGTGCGGAAGCTCGGGAAATGGGTGAAGTCGCCGAGTGCTGTCCAGAATGGGGGGGATCGGCCATGAAATGCGATCAAGTGGAACTTTTGCTAGTGGATGACCTTCGCGGGGACCTGGCTCCGACTGTGGCGGAACAGGTCAGGGCGCATGTGCAACAGTGTGCGTCTTGCCGGGCCATGCGGGAGGAGATGGAGGGGACGCTGGGGGTGCTGGTGGAGGGATTCAAGACGGCTAAGGATCAGGGTTTGAAGTTAGATGATTTGCATCGCGGGCGGATCATGCTATCGCGGAAGCAGAAGGCCGGAACCGGATGGTGGTTATTAAAGGCGGCGGCACTGGTGTTGGCGCTCGGCGGGCTGGCGGGGATGCTGATGCCGGCGCTGAGCATGAGTCGATCGAAAGCCCGGGATGTGTCGGTGCGCTGTGAGCAGAGGATGAAGGATATGGCGCCGGCCTGTGCCGTAGTTGAGTCAAGTGCGTCTGCCGATCGTGATGTCAGCGGATTATCGGAAGAAGCTCCAGACGCTACAAGGCCAGGAACAACACCGCCGGCACCGGAAAGGCATTCCCAGCGGATGCTACTGGCTGGAATGGATAAGCGGGATGGTAAGCCAGCCACCATGCTGCTGGATGAGGTTGGTCCATTGTCGACGCCTCAAGAGCATGTGAATGGGCAAGTGCAGGTGGATGGGGAGGTCAGCCGTGCGGCGGATGGACGCATGGAAACGCGCACCTATTTTGGCGGGAGGAAGGTTTATAATGCCAAGAAGGCAGCAACTGATTCCGGAGAGAAAATCGCGGAGCAAATGATTGCAATGGTGCCAATCGAGCAAAAACTAG
>CAZSSA010000087.1:0-9427 GCA_964609375.1 uncultured Verrucomicrobiota bacterium
AAATGGTCGGGCCGTCGGGATTTGAACCCGAGACCTTCTGCACCCCAAGCAGACGCGCTACCAGTCTGCGCTACGGCCCGATTTCAGGAATCAATACGTCAAAAGCCAGCACTTCTTCGAGGAGTTGGGGTCTTCCTTCCAGCTGCCATTAAACGCGTGGAAAGCTATCAACTGGGCTTCTGCCCGTCAAGGAACGAATCAAAAACACGCTCCCAAATATCCGGACTGCCCTCCGCCATATCCTCAATAACCGCCTGCCCCCGCAGTTTTTCGACATAGTCCGAAAGCGCCTTTCCTTTGCGCTCATGCATCAGCAAATCATTGATGCGCTCCTTGACTTCATGAAACGTCATCGGCTCACCCACGGTTTCATCCATCTTCTCAACAATGTGCAGCCCCGCCGGCGTTTCAAAAACATCACTGATCTCGCCAATATCCATTCCGAAAATAATGTTATCAAACTCCGGCAACGTCGTACCCCGCACAATCCATCCCAAATCGCCACCGGCTTCCTTGCCGCTCGGACATTCCGAATGTTCCGCCGCCAGCCCGGAAAAATCCTCTCCCTCCATGGCCTTGTGGCGAAGCGACAACAACAGGGACCGCGTCGTCGCCTTGTCCGGTTCACGATCCGAAGCCGGCTTGATCAAAATATGCCTCACCTGAACCTGATCAGGCGTTGCATAACGCTCAGCATGCTCGTCGTAATACTTCTGCAATTCCTCGTCTGTACAGTCCGGCACTCCCGACGTCACACGGCTAACCAACTGATCCAACTGCTTGCCGGCTCTGACGCTCGCCCTGAACTGCTCCACCGTCAATCCTTGCTTCGCCAGCAATCCGACAAGTTTATCCTCACCCCCCACTCGCTGCGTCATGTCACGGATAGACTTGTCAACATCAGCATCCGGAATCTCAATATGCCGGCGCTTGACCTCATCGATTAACAATTGCGTTCCCACTGCATGTTCCCGAGCCTTCACAACCAGCTCATCCGCATGCTGCCCGAGCTCCGCGCGCGAAAGATGCTGACTGTAAAACTCCAATAACCGCTTAAGTTCATTTAAGATGGCTGCCTCTGGTATACTCTTCCCGTTAACTTTCAGCGTCATAGTTTCCTCTTTATTTCCTCATGGTTGCCAATACGAACGGCTCGCCCGCCGTCTCCGCAACGGCAGGATGAACATAAACCGGAAGTAACGGCTCGGTGGACACGCCCGCTTCACTTTTCACAACCCCTAGCCAGCCGACATGGCGAGCTGTCGGGATCATCCTCTTTTCAACAAATTCAACACCCGCCGGGCATAACGCCTTCAAGCGGGATCCAATACGGTCCACATCCGATGTGACCCATAGTGCCCGGCTCCGCATCCACTCCTCAGGCACTGCCTCAAACCCGCCGACGATCATGCCGCTGCGTAATTCCGGCCACTGGGCTTCACGCCCAAACCTCATCGCCCATAGCTCATTCCGCCGTGCGTCACCCCACACAACCACTTCGTCGGCATCCGTTTCGGACAGCATAGCCCACGCCACTGCTTCCGCGCTGGAAATTCCCACCACACGCCTTCCCCCCGGCACCGCCAGACCACAAGCCGCCGAAACCGCCATGCGTAATCCGGCAAACGACCCGGGCCCCACCCCCACCACAAATGCATCCACCTCTTCCAGGCGTAGCGCTTCCGCTTCCGCCAATTCACGCAATAGCACAAAGAACCCCTGCCGCTCACTCCGACTCTCCTCCCAAGTCCGTTCAAACACGGTATCCCGCCCTTCCAGCAGCGCGATACTCCCCGTGTCCGTTGATATTTCAATGGCCAGCGTTTTCATGTCTTAATTATTTTCTTGCCCCGAACCCTTCCGATGTGGATGATTCGCGACTGTTCGTACATTATGGCGAATGTAGCTCAGTTGGTTAGAGCGTCAGATTGTGATTCTGAACGTCGCGGGTTCGAGTCCCGTCATTCGCCCCATCCCTCGTTCTCACCGCTCAATATTGCCTTCCACTGCTTCTTTTCCCTTTCAACCACATCGCGAGCTCTATCCCCATCCAAAGTCCCGGCAGCCCAGCGTAATGACTGGTCAGCGTTTTCAAAATCGCCAACCCCTGCATAGAGTTCAGCCAGAACAGCATGGTTGTATGGCTCCCAAAATTGCCATTCCGTATAGTCATTCCAAAACCGGATGGCCCTTGATGGCGATTCCTCCCACAATATCCTCGTCTTAAGCCGCCGAAGCGACCCCTTCCACCAATTTTGAACCAGTCCGCGCTCGCACCAAACCGCAGCCTGCTCCAATCGTTTACCCTTCATCCCTTTCTCATCCGACGCCGCATAATACGCTTTCTCGGCGGCCAGTATACTGAAGTAATAGTTGTCGGGATACAGAACGTAAGCCTTGCAGCAAAGATCCAACACGCGCTCCGCACCGGCTTCCGGCTTCGCAAATTTCGCCTGCCAATAATACCGCTGTGCCAATCCGGCACGCAGGCTGTGCCCCATCCCGACCAGCGAAATAACCAGCAATATAAGGCCGGCAAGAGCAACAAACCAGGGATCATCTACACTACGTCGCCACGCGCTCATGGGTCACGTGCCTCCTTGAGCAATAGCCCCCAAAAACGGAAAAAGCCCCATCCATTCGGACAGGGCTCTCTTGACATCCAATTCAACCACCTTCTGGTTTACCGACGCCCCACCGGGGTTGGATTCGGCTTCGTGGTTGTTGTCGTTGTGGTGGTCGTCGTGGTGGTGGTCGACGTCTCCACTGGCGGCTCGACCATTCCCTTCCCCTCGGCAACCTCCTTGATCCGCTCGGCAATGACACCAGCCTTGGCTGCCTGCTTGGCGGCCTCACGCGCCGCCTTCGCCGCATCCTCTTCACTGGCTGCACCTGCCGCTGCATCCGCCGCCGCCTTGGCTGCATCCGCCGCCACGCGCAACTTCTCGATTAAGGCCTTCAGCTTCTGCACCTTCTTCTCGGCATCAGCCAACGCCTTCTTGGCATCCTTCAGCGCTTTTTGAGCCGCCTTGATCTTCTCCGGATCATTGGAAAGATCAGCCTGCTGCAGGTCGGCTTCCGCCTGCTTCACAGCGGCCGCCGCTTTTTCAACATTTTTTTCGGCATTGGTAAGGGTATCATGCCCGCTCTTCAGCAAAGCGGCTGCCTCCGCCGCCGACTTGGCCGCTGCATCTGCCGATGCACCCGCCTTCACCACCACCGGCAACACGACCAACATCGCCACCAAAACCATTGACATCCACTTACTCATGATAATACCTCCTGTTTAACCACGCTTACTGACACTACCTAAAAGTATCGTAGAAGCGCCTGCCATCGTCAAGCACTTCACACATCATTAATACCACCGTCTTGGCACCTCGATAACGTCGCCAGGAACGACCATGACGTCTTTTATCTTACCTTTTCGAATATCTTCCGTATTAATGACCAAAATCTCCGATCCCCGAATCAGGCGAATCTTCGTCGGATCCGCATAGTCCGTAAAACGCCCGCCCCGTCCCAATGCCTGGGTAACCGTCAGGTTCCGCGTGATCGGATAAGGCCCCGGTCTCAAAACCTCTCCAGCCAATGAATATTCGCTCTCGGGCGGGACAATCACCACGGTGATAACTTTATAATACTGGTCGTCAATATACTTCCGCTCAATCAGGCGCTGCGCATCGGCGCACGTTTTCCCCGCTACTGCCATGGCGCCGATCAGCGGCAAATTGATCCTCCCCTGCTCATCAATAACATGCGGCGAGGTAAACGGCTCAGGAGGCGCATAAATCGTAACCTGCACCCGGTCACCACTCTTCAGAACCCGGCTACTGCTGAAAAAGGAAGTTTCGACATCATTCGTCCCATTGGCCGTCGCCTGCGGCGGATTGACAGCCGATGGCGAGGTCCTCAAAATGTCAAGCGATACCGGCTCAACCTGCGGCTGATAGGCCGGCAAAGGCTCTTCCGACGGAAGCACAGACACACAACCAACCATGACGGCTACCGCCACCACTCCCACCAGCCACTTCGCCATTGTCACAACTTGATTCATGTAAACATCATCCGATCGCCATCGTTGAGCTCAACCTTTTTCAACAAGTCCACCCGTCGGAGGTTTCACCGCCTTGACATCGCGTATTTCACGTCGCTCCCGTGTCTTACCGTAGGAGTAATTGTAATACGAGTTGTAATAGTAATAATAATCCCGGGCAACATTCAGATTGTTCAACACCACACCCAATAAATTGGCGCCCACATTCTCAATCATGGCCTTGGCACGGCTCGATACCGCCCGCGGATAACTTCGATGCTGAACCACCAGCAGAACACCGTCAACCTCACTGGACAGGATGGAGGCATCACTCACCCCCATGATCGGTGGTGAATCAAAGAAAACATAGTCATACTTTCCTTTGACATGGGCAATGATGTCCCGCAAGTGCCGGGCCGTCAGGACCCCGTGCGAAATGGACGGCAGCTTCCCGCTGGGCAGGAAATCAATGTTCGGCACAGCATCACGCAAGATTGCTTCGTCCAGTTCCAGCTTCCCAAGCAGAACCTCCGCCAGTCCCTGCTTGTTGGGAACCTTGAACATCTTGTGCTGCGTGGGCCTTCTCATATCCGAATCAATCACCAACATCTTTTTGCCTGTCTGGGCACAGATACAAGCCAGATTGAACAGCGTCAGCGATTTCCCTTCCCCGGCCCCGCCACTGGTAAAACACAAGGTGTTCCCGCCGCTTAGTTTTTTGGACAGTTCAATGTTCATCCGCAAGACACGATAGGCTTCCGCATGGGGACTTTCCGATCCCTCATCCGTCAACGGTCGCACTTTCTGGGGAATGACTCCTATGATCGTGGCCCCCATGAATCGCTCAATGTCTTCCACCGTCTTGACCGAGGTGTCCACATATTCAATAAAGAAGACCAACCCGATTCCGCATCCCAAACCAAAAATAATACTCAAGATTATATTCAAAACAACTTTCGGGCTCACCGCATCACGTTCCTCCGGGATTTCTGCAAAATCCACCACATCCACCGGGGTTCTTGGCAATTCAAGCTCAATGGATTCCTGCACCAGACGGGTCTTCAATGTGTCTCGAATCTGTCGCTCACTCACCAGAACACTCTCCGCCTTGGTAAAGGGAAGATACCGCTCGCCCTGCGCATAAATATCACTCTTCTTGGCTTCCTCAACATCCTTGTCTGCCGCTTCAAAGTCCCGACGGGCAATCTCATAGTCCGTCTGCAATCCCAGAATCTGCCCTTGAAGCGTCGCATCAATCTTCTTGCGAAGATCAGTAACCACGCCCTGCATGCTAATGACCTCCGGATGCTTCTCCCCGTATGTTTCCTGCCGCCGCTTCAATAGCGTTTCAGACTCCGTTAATTGCTGCCGCAAGGTGGTCAACGTCGGGTCCTGCACCACAAACGCCGCCGAGTACATCAGATCGCTGCCACTCAGCCGCTTTAGCGCCTCGACCCTCGTCTGCCGGTCCAGCATACTCTTCCTGGCTTGGATCCGGTTGATTTCCAATCGCTCCAGCCTCGCATTGTCCAACGATGATGCCGACCCCGATCGGGACCCTGACCCCATGCTGACATTCAACTCCTTGCGCAACGCCTCAACATTGGCTTCGGCCTCCGCAACCTTCTTCTGTTGAGCCTCATACGCCTCACGCAATGCCACCAACCCCTGTTCTGTCTCCGACCGATTCTTTTGCATGCGATGATCGCGATAAACAGAGGCGACTTCATTGGCAATCTTGGCGGCATCTTGCCGCGCTGTAGCGCGATCACCCCGGCGACTGCCACGGTATATCCGCACTTCAATCAGGTTCGTATCCCGATACTGCTGAACCTTCATGCTGTTCATGAGAATCTTGTACGTATCCGCGAGCGACAGAGGCATACCATCATCCGAATACAGCTTCCCGAAATGATCACGCAAATTTAAATTCTGGATGACTTTATAGAGAATCGGATGTGACTGAATGATTTCAAACTGCGTCCGCAGGAAATACATGTCATTAACCGTTATCATCTGCTGTTGCTGCTTGTACTGGAATGGCGTCATGCTCGGCATATCCTGCCGGACAGCAATCCGCGTGGAGGCCATATAGGTCTTGGGCAACGAAAGCGTGGTTACAATCCCCGCGAGCACCACAAACAAAAACACAGAGATAACCACTTCCTTGCGGGACTTGATCATCCGCCAATAATCCATGAAATGCGTAGCTTCCTGTGGAGTATCTGCCATGCTTGCCTTCCTAAAAAGCCAATGAGGCTTTGACAGCCTCACCAGCTTCCATGCTCATTGCCTTTCCCTCAACACCATCGCATCAAGGGAACCCGGCTGCGTTAGAATGTCGCTTTCACGCCCAAGTCAACGGTATTCCGGTCAAACGACTCACGCACATCGGAATCCCAGTTCTCGTAGGTGTAGGCGCCCGTCAGGGACCACATGCGATTAACCTTGAAGTTGCCGCGCAAGGTGCCCGTCCCGAGCGTGTCGGATCCCCCAGGCAGATCTTCGCCTTCCTCATCATAGTCACCATCACTGTATTGTCCCTGCAGAGTCACGGTCAACCGCGCTGTCACATCGTGATCCACCGCACCCCAGACGCTTGTCAACTTCTGAACCGAATAGGGCCGCACATACGGCGCAAAGAACCCGTACATTGTCCCTAATCGAATCCGTGTCGGCGATGCCGCACGCAACGTCACTTCCGCTGACCCGTAGACGGTGTCTTGTGAATCCATATCTGATTCATCATATTCTGCCGTCTGGTAACCACCCATCACTTTCCCAGTCAAATCAGGACTAAAGACCTTCTCGGCACCCAAGGCATAGGTCATCACCAGGGATCCACGTTCCCGGACCTTGGATTCATTGCTGAAGTCCGTGATGCCAACCATGCCGAACAAATTCACCCCTGCCCCCATGAGGTACTTGAGATAAGCTTCCCCCTTCAGGGTATCTTCATCCTGCTCGTCGGCAACATCCCCCTCCGTATAGCGCTTGATAACGCTTTCGCCCATCACATAGGTACCCACTTTGGGAACCACTTCAGTCGTCAAGCCAACCTTCGCCGCATTCAACCAATAATTGGCACTTTGCCGAACGCTTGTGCCACCAACGGTGATATCAGGATCATCCGTATAGGTAACCGTATCGGCCATATCAACGTTCACTCGCGGCGTCACCATGTGCTTGAAATCGACACCAGCCACCCCGTACAGCTCCTGATCATTCTGGGGATTACCCTCCTCGGTCGACCGGGGGTTGCTGTGCCACTTCACACTCGGCGCCAAAAACAAATTTAAAAGCGTCCGCTCCCCATCCCGCCAGCGAAGATCACCGCGAACCTCTCCGTTAACATCAAAATTGGACTCCTTGTCATTCGCCACCCCATCACGATTGTCGGTGTATTGCACACCCACTCCCGTTGAAATTGACCAGGGATCGCTCGCGCGTTCCTGGGCAATGACCCCTGCCGACACCATCAAGAACCCCATCACCAGAACGACCGATTGCATCATTTTCATTTGATATTCCTCCATCGATAACGCTTAAACGAATCCTATACCCATCAGTATTCTGGGATTGTTGCGAAGCCGGTCACTCAAGTCAATTGAAAACGTTGTAAAATAAGACAGCCCGATCCTCACCGCGTCAATTCATTCCGGTAGGGGATCTTGATTCCGTAATCCTTCCTAAGCTGCTTAAGCTCAACCATTAAACCGTCATTACGGGTCTTGGTGTGCTCCCCAATCAGGGCATATACCTTCTGCCATGCCCAGTCCGTCTGAATCCCCTTGTCACCTTCCATCGCCTTCGATAGATCAATATCAAACACCATATCGCACTGAATGTCATCCGCACGCCCAGTGGCTTGGAATATCAACTGACGCGCCGCCTTGGGAAAACGCCCGAACAACACCAACGGTCGATCCAGATAAAGATTGCTGGTCAATGCCGGATAAGCCTCGCACCACACCTGCCCTGCAAATCGGAATCTCACATCCGATAACACAGGACGACTAACCTCCCGAACCTGCGCCTCAAGGACCGCTGGAATATCCCACCGCCCTGTCTTGACAATGAATGTATCCCCACGGTTTCGGTAACTCAGCAAGTCCAGCAAATACGCATTCGCTCCTGCATAGGTGCCCATCGTGAAAACCGATACCGATCCCTGGTTCTCCTGGCTGAACGTCTCGATAATCTGCGCCCGGTCCGTCAAGCCGACCGTGGCCACCCCATCGCTCACCACCATCGTCACCACAGGACGCCCCGACTTCCTCGGCAACTCAAGCAATTCCTTGAGGGACCCGAAAATGTCCGTGTCGCCTGTCGAGCGCATGTCGCCGATGAATTCCCTGGCTTTCTGCAGGGTATCCGGATTTACCGCCGACCACTCCGGAAAACACCGCTTGGCCACATCTCGGAATTCCACCACATTAAACCGATCATCCGGCCCAAGAAGTTCCAAGGCCTTGAGCATCCCTTCCCGGCAGAAATAAAGCTTCTGCTCCGTAATGCTCGCCGAAGCATCCTGTACCAGCAGCAAATCCTTATTCAACACCGGCAGCAATTCATCCGTTCGGCGTTTGATCTCAATACGGCAATACCCATACCGCGAATCCAACGCCGGACGATACACATACACATCGGCCTTGAGATACTTCTCCAAGGCCTTAAGGACAGAAGCCCTCTGCCTCTCGTCAAATCGCTTGGGCTCCTCTACGATAATCTTTTCAGGACGCCGCCCGCCATCCCCTCCACCCCCCGCCGAGGCCCGCCCCCACCCGAACCGTGAAGGATCATCAATATAATCATACGACACCCCCACTCCCACCCCCTTGCCAATATCCTCGCGATCCGCGGGCCCTGCAATATCACCCGCATTGGCTTGCCGTGGAATCGCCGACACATAACGCCGCGGCAGGGCCGCTTTCTCATCATCCACCAGCTTGCGATTAATACTAAAAACCTCCTGCCTGGGTTCCCACACCGGACGATCAACCGCCACCGGTTCAACCAACCCCTGCTTCTCCCCCGCCAGACTTCCGGCTCCCACTCGCCGCGGCTCCACATCCGCCTGGTCAATCGGCTTCCGGAATGCCATGGATTCCGCCGCCGAATCACCCGCCACCGTACCGCCTGCCGAATCCGGCCTGAATCGCGCCGGACGCCGATCCTCTTCACCAGGGGCCGGCTGTAATCGCACATCACGCAATTGCACCGCCACACGCACCTTCTCGGCAAGCATCTCGCGACTGAACCCGTAAATCGTCAGCCCGGGAAAAACGAGAATCAGCAGCACATGCAACAACAGGGAAAACACCACCGCCAGCAGCGCCCATTGAAGATGACGCCGATGCAGTTTCCGCCAGACGATTAATGTCCCTGATG
>CAZSSA010000088.1:0-9427 GCA_964609375.1 uncultured Verrucomicrobiota bacterium
ACATCTCGGGGAATGCCCTGCGGTACCTCGATCACACCAGCGCCCGGAATCGCTGTAACGTCAAACGTGTTGGAGTCCTTTTGCCGATACATGTACGTTGCCATGCGAACTGTCGCATGCACGATGTCTGCTGGGGCCGTCACGCTGTACGCCCACCGGCCCGTGATGCTGATGGCGTTCTCTGGGTCCTGATCGAACGTCCAGTACAGGCCCGAATTGAGCTTGAACCGCAGGCCGTACCACGGTGTCTGGTTGCGCGGGTTGGTGACATACGAGCTTGCAGAGATGGATGTCCCGTCTCCATTGATCACCGTCGTAATCTGGCACAGATCCAGAGCGTACGGTGTCCAGTCCAGCACCATGTAGTGGTCGGACGTGTCATGCTCGGCGTCAAACAACTTGGTTGTATCAGCCGGAGCCTCGAACGTCCGATGTGTATGGTTGTCGATCGCGAACTGGGCCCGGGTCAACAACGATTCCAGAAGAGGATCGTCGTCGTTGACATCCAGGCCCATGTACGCTCGCAGTTGAGCCACGCTTGCATATGCCATTAGATCATCGCCATGTAGACCAAATCATCCCCGGCGTTGTTGCAGATCCGATAGAACACGTTGAGGTTGTCAACCTGAAGCCACTCGGTTTCCTGCCCGGCATCCAGTTCCCAGCCCGTGGTCGTATCGGTAGAGCCGTTGGCAACAGTCACTCCAGCGCCACCAATGTAGACGTTTCCGGCATTGTCCGAAAGCGCCTTGAATTTGACCCGATAGCAGGTGACATCTGGCATCTGCACGGCTGTCGCCGAGCCGGCCAGCTCGCCGGTCTTGATCGTGGCAAACGTGCCGGGCTCTTCACGGATCGCACCGCTGGCCAAGCGCACAAGGGCTATACCCATGTTACGCCACCTTGCGGCTGATGGCCTGCCCGATGATATTGATCGAGCGGGCAGCACCAGTGTTGGCCTGCACGCCAAGGTACGGCTTGAGGTCCGTTGCGTTGGTCAGGGCGGTCGACGTGCTGACAAGCGCTCCGTTGATGTAAAACTGAGCGATGCGCGACGCATCAATCGCCACACGCAGCCGGTACGTTGTGCTGGCCGCAACCGCAATGCCGGTATCGGTAGCCGTATCGGTGCCGCCGATGCTGTGGATTGCCTGCCATTTGCCAGAGTTGGTCGCCGCGGCGTAACGGAAAAACGCCTGGTCATTGTCGGTGGCCGTGACCGATGTGTTGGTCAACTTGAGCCCAGCCCAGATGGTCATCGACGTAATCGTAGCCGTGGTGCGCAGCGCACACTCCCAGATCGTCTCCTGGTCAGTACCCCAGGTGACCTGCTCCCAGGCTGACTGGTTGGCGTCCAGATGCGGGACCAGAATCATCTGATCATTGTCGGCTCCGGCCGTCGTAAACGTGAGCCCTCCCTCAGCGTAGTATGTGCTGAGCGCAGAGGTGCCATTGGTGCCGAGCACCTCGAAGTCTGGGTCGGCAATCATCCGAGTCGCTTCGGACGCATTTTGGATGTCAGCGTTGATGCCTGGCTTGCCACGCCGCCCGGCCGCCCACGACAACTCGTAGCGGCTGGAGAGCGCATTGAATCCAGTGAGCGAGTAGTCACCGCTGAGCGCTAGGGGGACGCCATCAAACTGGACGCTCGCCGTGCCATTTGCATATTTTTGGCCAAAGCGCAGATTTCCGCCTGTCCAGGTCGATTTAACATTTGCAACAGTCATATCCATCCTCCTCGGTTATGGCGGTGGTTCCGCCGATTTCGGTATCCACGTATCCAGCGTGTGTCTGAATTTTTCATAAACTTTTCAATATACGCGTATATAAGAAAAGTTTATCAAAATCGTCGACACACGCTGGATACCTGGATACGGATCCTAGTCAGTGATTGCAGAGGCCAGTGGGAGCCCAGGGTAGCGGGGCACACCGATAAATGTGATGTTAACAGTGTTGCTGGCGTTGCCGCCGCTGTCATCTAGGTAGACGCAGTCGAACCCAGCGCTGAGCGCATCGGGGTCGATTTCGAACACGACTACCTGATTGGGGGCAACGCCCGTGTCGATGGTGTAGGTTTTGGCCGCCGTCTGGCGCACCAACACATCGCTGGTCGTGCCCGCATCCACATCGGCATAGATGTCGACGTTGTTGGCTACGGTCTGGCCACCGCCGGCCACCGCCGTCGCCTCTTTGACCGTCAGCACCAGATCAGTGTCAGCGCTGCCAGTGTGCGTGACAACGATAGCGCCGCGGTGGAAATTTTTGAGCGACACCACATCACAGGCCACGGCGTTAGCCGCACCCTGATAGAGCTGGACAATTTTGTGAGTCTGAGAGATGTGCATGAGTATCTCCTATGCCCGGGTGGCCAAAGCGACGAATGGGGACACGGTCGCCGTGCCCTTGTGCGGGGTCAGCGTATCGTGCCATGCGGGCTGGCCGTCGACACGATAGACAAATCGGTAAGCGGTCTCGTCTGTCAAAAACTGGACGTGGATGCTGGTCTCAGCCTGCAGCCCGCCCTTTTCGATCATGACATACTGGGACAGGTCGGCCAGAATGATGTCACCGACAGTGCCCAGCGTGGAGCAGTATTCAATCGGCACAATCGGACGGCCCAGCAGCGTGCCAAACGGCGCACCACTAATCCCGTTAGCTGGCAGATACACCGGCATGCCACCAGTACCGACAGGCATATCGAGAGACAGCAACTGGGCCTCGATGTCCTGATTGATAAACCAAACAGCGTTGGCACGCGAGCGGTTCCACATCCTCAACCACATTTTGAAAATGTTGGCGGTCACCAGCGTGGCCGCCGCCTGGCCCGTCTCTTTGGCGACGGTGACCAGCGCCTGGCTCGACAAAATGCCGAGAGGCTGGCCTGCACCAGTGCCATTGACGATCGAGTCCTCGACTAAAAACGTGAGCTCCTCGCTAAATCCCTGCTGCATGATGTTGCCGAGCGCCGTGGTGTCGGCGAGCAGCTCGTCAGTTGCGTAGGCAACGCCGGCCAACTTTTTGAGCTGGAGCGTCATCTGCCGGAATTTTGGCTTGGTGGCCAGTTTGGTGCCCGCTTCGGCAAGCCAGTAGCCCTGGATACCACCCCAGCGGCTGCCGGTCGCCCGGCTGGTCTCGTCGATGGAATTCATGACGAGCGAATTGCTGTTGGCGCTGATCTGGATGCGACGGGTGCGGCTCATCACGCTGCCCATCTCATTCATCCTCTGCAGGATCTCCGCCGCGAAGTCCGGCTGGACAAGAAATCCTCCATCACTCGGAACACCCTCTGACAATCCGAGAGCTTTGGCTCGCTTGGCCTGAGCAGCCAGACGCTGGTCAGCACGATGGGGACGCATGGCTGCCTCGGCCACAGCGTAGAGCTGTTCGCCGAGCGACTTGAATGGCATATCAGCCATCTTGTCAGTCTCATCAGCAGTAACGACCAGTCGTGCCGCCGATTTGGTGGCAGGTTCGCTTTCAATCTGCGTTCGGAAAGCCTTGAGCGCATCGATCTCATCGCGCAGTGCCTTCATTTCGTCGTAACCCATTTTTTTGTCTTCCATTTCGATCTCCACGTTTGCGCCCGAGGCCATCATGTCCAGTTCGTGCAGTAGCTGCGCCCGTTGCTTGTAGCTCTGGGCGAGATCCAGATCGCCTTCCATCACGGCATTGCGGGCCAGATTGATACATTCCATCCACGTCATTTTGAGAACTCCTGTTGCATCCTATCCAGCTCATCCAACATCGCAGCTGCCGCAGATTTTTTGTCCGCCTCTGGAGCCGCCTCTGTACAATCATAGCAGGATGCCATCAACAGATTGTCGATGCCGAGCGATTTGACCGCCGCCACAACGTTGTCGTCAATCATACGCGGATCCATCGGCTGGACCGTGAGCGTGTCTCTGCGCAATGGCCATGCTACAATCTCGCCGTTGGCCGCTTTGACCACACCGTCTGGGATTGCCTCCGTGCTGGTACCAATGAGCCCGGCCCGAATGAGCTCCTCCAGAAACTGGACGTACTTGTTGCGCCGGTTGAGCACACGTTCGACAAACAGACCTTTCTCGTCGACGATGGCTGTCTTCCAGTCGACCCGGCCCAGCACATCGTCAGGGCCAGGCTCCCCAGACGGGGCATAGCCATGCTCCCAGTCAACGGCTAAGATGTCGGCTTGCGTGTACGGTGATTCGAAAATGGTTTTGGCTGTGAAGAACTCGCCTACCGAACCGTCGGGGTTGCGCCGGTGCGATGCCAGCCCCTCCAAATCCCGACCGCCCCACAGCACCATGTAATTGCCGATGCGCAGCTCGTCGGTGGTCATGCCGAGCGCTTTGACCGTATTTTTGCCCTCGTCGATATCGTACCAGTCATAGCACGCCCAAAATCCCGGGGCCAGCGGATCTCGCTTGTCACTGCAACTGTGCCGGGCCAGAAAGTTTTCTCTGCGCTCGGGGATGTCTCGCTGCATGGGCAGCTCTGGATCCCCGTAGTGGACCAGATACTCCCGTCCGTTGCGCAGCACTGTGCGCATGTACTTTTTGTCGTCTCGGCTCGATGGCCGCCTGGGCGACGCCTGGACTGTCACGCCATTGTACGTGTAGCGCCGCGTCGCTTTTGTCTCGCTGCTGGTCATGACCGGCTTGCCATCCTCTGGTAATCCTGCGCGTCGCTTGCGCCGGATGAGACGCTGGCGCTCTGCTTCTGACAGGTTTTCTGCCCGGCTTTTGGGCAGGCATTTTGGGTACGCCTCCAGATAATCGTCTTCGGACATACCGTCAGTCGGGCGGCCACACGGCTCGTAGCCACCACCCTCTTTGGGGCGGCTGATGTCGACCCACTGCTCGGCAAACCATTCCGTGAGATTTTTATAGCTGGCCTCTGCATCTGCATCGCCGTCGATATGCTCGATGAGCGTTTCAACATCTACCGATTTGCCGCTGGTGTATCCGCTCTCATCGTCTCCATGCCGCTCCCGGACCAGCTGCCCGTAGCGCTGCACCAGCCAGCCGTTGGCATAGGCAGACGGATAGACGCGATACTTTCTTCGAGCCTCTTCCCTGGCCCGGATCCAAAGTTTTGGATACTTGACATCCGGCGGCGTGTCTGCCTTGTCCGCCTCGCTGGCATACAGTGCAGCGACCTGCGCCTCCGCATCCGTTCTGGTGTCATGGCAGCCGGCCAGCGAGCCATCATCTGTTTTGATGACAGCGTAGCCGCCGCAATCTGTTGTGTCGGATTCAATGTGCCAAGGCATTTATGCCTCCAGTGCTTGTTCAATGGCCGATTCGAATTGTCTTATGATTCGGGTCGCGTTGCGCTCCAAAACTTGGACATCCGTCTGCCAACGATCGCGGTGGATGTCCGCTTGGAATTCCCGAGACTGCACGAATGGCGCATAAATGACTTTTGTGCCGACCCTGCCCACGAGACGGTCGCTCTCCGTGCGCACTCTGGTTGTCCATGACCTGCCGAGCGTGCCAGTCCTAACATAAGGCGAGCTGGGTCTTGGTGCCGGATACTTGGCCAGATCCGCCTGCAATATCATCACGCTCCGCTGCATGGGTGGCCGCAGGATGTCATGAATTTGCTGGAGCGAGTTGAATTTGCGCATGAGCTTGTCCACACCCTCGATCCGTATCGACGCCATGTTAAACCTCCGTATCCACTACGACCGGCACGATCCAGCAGCGACACCGGGGATGTGCAGGTGGCAGTTGAAAGTTGCTTCGAAATTGTGTGCGGATTTGTTCGTCCAGTGCCTGGTCGAATTTGTCGTCAATGCCAACGATCTGACCGTTCAGAGCGCCACATATCGGACACATCAGCTCATCCGCTGCGGCCCGCCATTCCATGTACCGGATGCCAGCCTCTTTGTAGACGCGCTGGTTGGCCTCCGCATAGGCACGCGTGACCTCTGTAGAGGCAATCAGTTGAGCGCGCTGTGAACCAAAAACCGGCTCCAGATCTTCGATGAGCATATAGAGTGGTTCACCATTCTGTACCCATGCCGCAACCGCCGTGCGAGTTCGAGCCAACGTTGTCTCATCAATGCCTCCGATCAATGTCCCGATATGGTTTTGCGCCCACGCCCGAGCGTCCTCGTTGACCAGCGTCCAGTCCATTCCCAGCCCGATTGATTCCAGCTGTTCGACCGCCACGAACACACCCAAGTCGACGCTCTCCAGCAGCGCTCGGCGCAATCGGTCGTAGAGCGCCTGCTCCTTTTGAATTTCTTTGACTGCGGCTTCCAGCTCGGCGTCCACGTCACCGATAAATTCCTCCGCCGACATCTTGCGAGCCGCCTCGTAGATGGCACGCTGCTGCTTGGTCAGCGCCGCTTGAATGTCACTGGTCACCTCCCGCTCCAATCGGTCGCGCTTGCGGGGCTCTGCTATTTCGATCGGCCGGAACACCGGCTCTTCCGGCTCGCCCGGATCACCCTGCAGAACGAGAGCTTTGTCACGGATACTGTTCCGTGATGTCTGCCCAGTGCTGGCTGGAATAAAAAAACCGGTGCCATCGACAGCCTCCAAAAGAGATGCCTTGTCGACCGGGGTCAGGATATCGCTGGCAAATAGTGCAGGGTCTGGATTGTGACGCTTTTTCGCCCAGCGCCGAAAACGTGCAATCTCTGCGGATTTGGCCGTGTCGATAGCAGGAGCCTGTTCGGGCGCCGGCGCCGGGGCGACAGGTGCTGGGGCAACAGGTGTTGGGTCCAGATCCTTGTACTCAATACCGTACGGCAGCGACACGCCCAGAATTTCCGCAGCGATCGATGGCTTGATACCGGCCTGCACATAATTCAGCATGCTGTTGGAGCGACGCTCCTCGTCCGCCTGATAAATCGACATCTCTTCTGGTCTCAGTTCGAGCCGATATCCGCTTGGAGCCAGCAGAGATTCGTTGACGATTTCCGCTAGATAGGTCAGCGACGGGATGATCGTCATGTCGTAAAATGACAGTGCGTCCTGCTGAGCCGTAGCATAGTTGGCGGCATTCGACATCACGATCGAGTGGGGGACACCGAGCGCAGTAGCGATATCTTGCCGTCGCTCTTCGGATAATTCAGCCGTGGCTAAATTTTCCATCCCCTCGCCGACAACAACTGGGGTGACACCGGCCCGGACAGCCGCCGTCTCCCAAGCGGATTTGGAGCCGGAAAAGAATCGTTTCCACCAGCTCTCCAACCGTTCCATTTCTGCGGGGAGAGGATTGCCATCGACAGTCAGAAGCGTCGCCTTGATGCCGCCCCTCTCGAAAAAGTTGCTGGCAAACTGGTCGATGTTGTACAGCACACCAGCCGACGACAACGCTGCCTGAGCAGGTGGACGCCCAGGGATGGTCTCGTGCAGCGGATTCGGGAGCGGAAAATAAACGTAATCGGTCGGCTCGAACGTCTGTGATCGGCCCCGGTCCAGAATCCGCTTGAATCCTGTCAATCCTGACTGCTCGCTGAATTGGGGGACAACGCTGTTGGGGGCATGCCAGCGCAGGGCGATGATCTTGGCCCGGTTGCGCTCGATGAACCAAAATGCCTCTGGTGCCAAGCACAAAGCCGCTTCGGTCAGGCTGACCAGCCGCTTGAAATTTTGCAGGTAACTCAATGCGGGAGGGGGAGATGGTACCGTCGACAGCCACACCTCGTTGTCTCCCTGCATGATCGCCCAGGGCACACGGGTAGCGGCCGTCGCTCGGATGTTGACGCACCGGTACAGATAGGCGACAGCTTGGTAGTAATTGCCAGCCGCCATTGTCGCCTGACGACTATCGGCCAGCTGAGCTGAGCTGGGGGCCAGCTGCGTCCACGCCTGTTCTGGATATTGGTCCAGGAAAAATGTGGATTTGCCATCCACCATCATGTGCCGCTGCCTAGCCATCTTACCTCCCACCAAACAAGAGCAGCGATTTGCTGCCGTGATTGACCCCATGCCATGCCAAAGCCAGAGACATTACGCAATCGTCGTGCAATCCGTCAGGTGCGCCATACGACATCAGCCCAGAGGGCAGACGCTCCATTTCGTATGATTGCAGCTCGTTGATCAGCACATCGTCTGCAATGATGCTGATGGATTGCCGAGCAAATGCCAGCGCCAAGTCGTCGATGACAAGCGTCTTGCTCGCGTTGCGCGTTTGGAATGGCACGACCGGCAGCCCCTGGCGTTGCATCTGCTCGATGAGCGGCTCCCCGATGCTGTTGGATTCTGCCACGATCGAAAATGGCTCGAACCTCTCGAACAGCCCGGTCAGCCGCCCGAGCTGAACCTGGTAATCGATCTGATTGAACCGTTCCATGTGCACCAGCGCGCCATCCGTCACATCCATCACGCAGATGACCGTAAAGTCATGCGACTTGCCCCAGTCGACCCCGAACACGTACTGACGGCCAGCCTGCGCATTCGCCTGTGGACGAGCCGTAGCACAAGCACGTACGTTGCTGAATACACCGCCGCCATCCTCGACAAATTCGGCAAGCCATTCTTGCCTGTACGTGCGTTCCGATACTCGCTCCCGAGCCGCCTCCGCTGCCCGGCGGATGCTGGGCATGGGGTTGGCAGACGACGGTGCGGTCCACGATGCGATGTTGCGCTGGCCGGCCACGCCACGCTGGTACTCGCGCCAAAACCAGTTGCGTCCCCGAGGGGTGCTGATCAGCAGGATGCGCCCATCCCGATCGGCCACTGTCGGCAGCAGAACGTCCGTGTAGGTTTCCTCTCGCACTTGCGCCGCCTCGTCCACGATGACAACGTCAAACGCTTCGCCGCGCAACGCAACGTCGTTGTCTGCACTGTACACAGACAACCGCCCCCGGCTCGGGAATTCGATCACGCGCTCTGACCGATAAATCCGAACGCTCTTGCCGGCTGGACCCACCATCGATTCGGCAAACCGCCAAGGAGCTCGGGAATTTTTGTACGTCGGCACCACCCATGCCACCGCCGCTCCATTGTCGGCACAGGCCAGCGAGTAGATGCCAGCCATATAAGTTTTACCAAACCGGCGGCCAGCGCAGACGACCTTAGTCGTCGCCTGGCTCCTCAAGATCTGGTGCTGATCGTGGCGCAATGGAGGCAATGACGCTCTCATGGTCAAATATCCGTTCGATTCGTATTGGCTGGCCATTTGGCCCGCTCTGTTCGGTGCGTGTCGGGGCATAGAGCCCCAGATAACGGGCACGTGTCTCTTTGATTTTCAAGATGCGGTCGACTATTGCCGGATCGGTGGCGTTCGGCCAGAGCCTGCTCTCAAGTTTGTCCAGAGATTCGAGTTCGATTTTTCGGACAGCGTCCGCCGGATCCTGAATTGTTTCGACCAGCGCCTGGCTTACCAACTTCCACGCGGCCTGACTGCTGACGCCCAGCGCTTGGCCGATCTCACGATAAGACGCCCGATTCTTCCTGAGCTCCAGAGCTTTCAGCTTGCGGTCGTG
>CAZSSA010000089.1:0-3475 GCA_964609375.1 uncultured Verrucomicrobiota bacterium
CGCCGGACGAAGGGCTGGCGCTGGCCGGTCATCCCGGCGGCCCGTTTGCCCCGTCCACCCCGGTGTTCGCATTAAGCAACGCCAGTCCGGGCGCGGTGGAATGGACCGCCTCCGCGTCGCAGACCTGGATGGACATCGTCCCCTCCTCCGGCACGCTCGATCCGGGCGCGACCGGGTCCGTGACCGTCAGCCCCAACACGCTGGCGAACGGCTTGCCTGCGGGGGAATACACGGGCACGGTCTCCTTCAGCAACCGGACGACGGCCGGCGTGAACCTCCGGGAGGTCCGTCTTAGCGTGTTCACGAGCCCGGTCCTGACGCTGTCGCCGCCCAGCCTGGTCGTGACCAACCTGCCGGGCGGAAGCGCCGAGCGGATCCTCGCGGCAGGCAACGCGGCGGGCGCCGACGGAACGCTCTCGTTCCAGATTCTGGCGCGCGAGACCGGACGACCGGTCACGGAGCCGGACCCGGGCGCGCCGACGGCGCGTGATTTCACGAAAATCGTTCCGGGGTCCGCATTCCGGCCCGATCGCCTTCTGGTGCGCTTCGCCGCGGAACAAACCGCCGCGGCGCGGACATCCCTGCTGGCGCGGATGGGAGCCGCCGGCGTGGCGCGGGAGTACATCCGGGTTCCCGGCCTGTGCCTGGTGAACCTGGCGGCGAACCAGACGGTCGGACAGGCCCTGGCGTCCTGGAACGGCCTGCCGGGAATCCTTTATGCCGAACCCGACTACCAGGCGCGCGCATCCATCCTTCCCGACGACCCGCGCTTCCCGCAACTGTGGGGACTGGAGAACACGGGGCAGAACGACGGCATACCCGATGCCGACATTGACGCGCCGGAGGCGTGGAACCTCCAGACGGGCAGCCGGGGCACCCTTGTCGCGGTGATCGATTCCGGGGTGGACTACACCCACGAGGATCTCGCGGCAAACGTGTGGCGCAACCCCGGGGAGATCGCGGGCAACGGACTCGACGACGATGGAAACGGCTATGTGGACGATGTACACGGCATCAACGCCATCACGGCAAGCGGCGACCCGATGGACGACGCCGGCCACGGGACGCATGTCGCCGGCACGATCGGCGCCATCGGAAACAACGGCGTTGGCGTGGCCGGCGTTTGCTGGAACGCAGGCCTCATGGCCCTCAAGTTCCTAAGCGCCGACGGCATGGGATACAACTCCGACGCCATCGCGTGCTTCGAATACGCCACCCGCCACGGGGCGAAGGTGGTCAACTGCTCGTGGGGGGGAGGCGCCTACCAGCAAGCCCTCAAGGATGCCATCGACGCCGCGGGCGCCGCGGGAATCGTTGTGTGCGCCGCGGCCGGAAACGATGGCGTGGACTTGGATGACCCCTACGAAGGCGGACGCTATCCGGCCGGGTTCGACTCGCCGAACATCGTCTCCGTCATGGCCACGGACACGCGGGACGCAAGGGCCGATTTCTCGAACTATGGCTTGACGTCCGTTGATCTGGCGGCGCCCGGGACTCTGATCGTGAGCACCAGGCGCGGCGGGGGGTACCTGTACATGAACGGAACCTCCATGGCCGCGCCGCATGTGGCGGGCGCCTGCGCGCTGCTGCTCGCGCAGAACCCGCTGCTCAGTCCCGCCGCCATCAAGTCCGCGTTGCTGGACACCGTCGATGTCCCGGCGGAGCCGCATCAATGTGTTTCGGGTGGACGCCTGAACCTCGCCCGCGCCCTGGCGCAGGCGGGTTCCTTCTGGCTGACTGCCACACCGGCCGGCGCCACGAACCTCCCTGCCGGCGCGGTCACGAACATCCGGGTGCGTTTCGATGCGGGCGGCCTGCCCGTGGGCACCTATACCGGCGAACTGGCGGTGGCGAGCAACGACAGGACGACGCCGTGGACCAACGTGCCCTGCGTGATGGTGATCGCGCAGGACGACCTGGGCATCAGCCCCCGCGCCGGCCTCTACGCGGTTGGGCCGCGCGGCGGACCGTTCACACCGGAGCAACGGGTCTATACTCTCACGAACCGCGGCGCCGGGACGATTGACTGGACCACGGTCTGCACGCAGGCGTGGGCGGTGGCGGAACCGGCGGCGGGCACGCTGGCGCCCGGCGCGGCGGTGGCGGTCACCGCGCGCCTGGACTCCGCGGCCAACACCCTGCCACCCGGTTCGCGCGAGCAGACGCTCGTCTTCGTCAACCAGGAGAACGGCGCGCGGCAACAGCGCGCCATCGGCATCTATGTGGTGGATATCTTCAACGAGGACGACCTGGTGATCGGCCCCACCAACGGCCTGGTGTCGGAGGGGCCCGTGGGCGGACCGTTCACGCCGTCGAACCTCGTGTACCGGCTGGTCAACGTCTCCACGGAACCCCTGGACTGGATGGCGGTATGCGAACAGGGATGGGTCTCGCTGGCGCCGGACAGCGGAACGCTCCAACCGGGGGAGACGGCCAGCGTGGACGTGTGGATCAACGGCCAGGCAGCCGCCCTTGGCGACGGGTTCTTTGCGGGGCGTGTCGACTTCTACAACAACTACAGCGGCATGATGCAGTCCCGCGGCGTGTCGCTGACCGCCAAGGCCTGGCCCATTGCGCCGTTCGCCCCCGGTATTCCCGACGGCGCCACCGGCGTGACGCCGGCCACCAACCTCACATGGAACGACACGGGCGCGACATCCCTGGTGTACCAGGTCCAGCGTTCCGCACTCGACGTGCTGGTGTGCGGCACGTACCAGCCGGCGATGGACGATGTGCGGTCGAAGCTCATGGCCGCCGGGCAGTTTTGCAGCATCACGAACATCGACCCCAAGGTTGAGACCCTCACGCTGGAGCAACTGCGGGCGTTTGACGCGGTGCTGATGTCGGCCGGCGACGGATACGGCGCCAGCAACGCGTGGGGCGATGCCATGGCGGATTACGTGGACGCGGGCGGCGGCGTGGTGTGCATGCTCAAGGAATGCACGGAACCCTTCATGGGTGGGCGCTGGCTGGCGCAGTCCTACCATACCATTCCGCACGGCGCGTACGTATGGGGCCCGGCCGCAAGCCTCGGCACGGTGCACCAGCCGCTGCATCCGGTCATGTGGGGCGTGACGGCGTTCCGGGGCGGAAGCCAAAGCTGGCGGCCGGCCGGGACCGGCGTTCTGGCCGGAAGCACGCGGGTGGCGGACTGGTCCGACGGCAAGCCGCTGGCGGTCTCGCGTACTGTCAACGGAAGGCCACGCGCGGACCTCTGCTTCTATCCGCCCTCCTCCGATGTAAGTCCCATCTGGTGGGATGCGTCGAGCGACGGGGCCAGGCTGATGGCCAATGCCATCCGGTACGTCGCGGAAGCGGTATATGCCTACGGCTGCACGTTCGATGTCTACATGGGAACCGTATCCCCGCCGACCAACTGTATCGTCCGGGGCACGAAGCGAACGCGCGCCGCCATCGGCGCGCTCGCTCCCAATACCACCTACTACTGGCAGGTGTGCGCCAGCAATAACGTCGG
>CAZSSA010000089.1:3575-9102 GCA_964609375.1 uncultured Verrucomicrobiota bacterium
CGTGTGCTGAAACTCAACGGTGATGCGGAAGTCGCCCTGGCGGCGCCCTCCAACGCCACCCTCTGGGCCGACATGATGGTCCGCTTCGCGCCGGGCAATGACGCTCCCGTTACACCGGCGGTCGGCGCGGACACCGGCTTCGGACTCTCCGCGCGCACGAACGGGCATCTGGCCGTGCGGCACCGGAATTTGGCGCAGGCCACGAACGTCTGGACCCAACTGGACCGGACGGTGGACACGGCCCGCTGGTACCGGGTCACCGTGCGGCTGGATTATGGGACGGCGGACGCCGTGTTCGGCGCGCGCTATTTCGAACTGGACGTGGACGGCCTGACCGTGTCCAACGCCGCCGCCTACAGCACGAACAACGGACTGGGCAGCGCGGGTGGCACGTGGTTCGCCAGCGCGTCCACTTCCGCCGCGCTTTCACGCCTGGTCTTCGGCGCGGGCGGGTATGTGGACGACATCACGGTGGGCACCCGCAACCCCGGCCACCGGCTTGCCCCGCGCGGGACCCCGGAATGGTGGCTGGCGGGGCACGGCCTGACCAATGCGCCGTCCGGCGAGGAAACCAGCGACACCGATTTCGACGGTATGCAGGCGTGGCAGGAGTTCGTGGCCGGCACGGACCCGACCAACCCCGCCAGCCTGTTCCGCTTTACCGCCTCCCCGGCGATCCTCCCCGGCCCGCGTCGGGCCATGCGGTTTGACAGTGTGCCGGGCAGGCGGTACGGTCTTGGCATGTCCACCAATCTTCCGTCCGGTTTCTGGAGCGAGGCGCTGTTCGCCCTCTCGACAAACGGTTCCCTGTCTCCGGGTCCCTTCACCGCCACGGGAACCGCCACCACCATCTTTGTTGAACCCGGGTTAAACCCCGAATTCTACCGCGGGACAGTCGAACGGGAAGGAACGGAACCATGACGGAAAAGCTTCAATGGCTTGTGACGGAAGACAACTTCCGCCCCGGGCTCCTCGCGCATTACGAATCGATCTTCGCCCTCTCCAACGGCTACATGGGCGTGCGCGCCTCCCTGGAGACCAATCCCTCCCTCGCGGACCCCGGCTTCTACATCGCGGGTGTGTTCGACAAGGTCGAGGGATTCCAACACGAAATCGTCAACCTGCCCTGCTGGCTCGGGCTGGGCATCCATGTGGACGGTTTCCCGGTGGATCTGCGCAAGGGCGAAACCCTCGAGTACCGCCGTAGCCTTGACCTGCTCCAGGGTATTCTCTTTACGCACATCGTCTGGCGTGACGCGGGCGGGCACACGACCCGCCTGGAACTCGGGCGGCTTGTGCACCAGACGGATAAACACACCGCGCTTCAATGGGGTACGATTACCCCCCTGGACTACTCCGCCACAATCCGTATTTCCTCCCCCATCGACGCCTGGGCCGTGAAGTACGGATCGCCCCACGGCGCGCCGCGCCTGTGCGACATCGCCACCCGCGACCTCGGCGCCGGGGGAATCGCCATGGCCGCCAGCACCCGAGCCACCGGCCTCCGCGTGGCGCTCGCCACCTGCCTGACGGCCGGAGAGGCGGATGCGCGCGCCGTGGTCCAGAGCGACGACCGCATTTCGGAAACCCTATCCGTTCCCGTCCGTCAGGGTGAGCCGTTGCGCTTCGAGAAGCGGGTCTCGGTCTTCACCTCCCGGGACGGGAACGATCCCGGGGAACGCGCGCAGGCCGCACTCGCTTCCCTCGCCACGCGCCCGCTCCCGGAACTGGTCGCCGCCCACACCGCGGCGTGGGCGGAAATCTGGGCCGGCGCCGACATCCGGATCGAGGGCGACGAACGCGCGCAACAGGCGCTGCGTTTCAACATCTTTCACCTGGCATCCCTCGCCAACCCGGACGATGACACGGTTTCCATCGGCGCCCGGGGCTTACACGGCAACGGCTACTGCGGCGTCTATTTCTGGGACACCGAGATCTACATGCTGCCGTTCTATGTGCACACCCGGCCGGCGGCGGCCCGGGCGCTGTTGCGGTACCGACACCGGTTCCTCGACGACTCGCGGGCAAATGCGCGGGATCTCGGATACCGCGGGGCTTTCTACCCCTGGAACAGTTCCCTTACCGGGCGCGAGCAGACATGGCGGGGGTGGCAGGAACACGTCGGGTCCGACATCACCTATGGCCTGGACTGGTACGCGCGCGCCACCGGCGACCGGGAATTCCTGCACGGCCCCGGAGCTGAGATCGTCTTCGAAACCGCGCGCTACTGGCATAGCCGGGTGCAATTCCACCCCGAACGCGGGTACGAAATCACCAGCCTGACCGGCCCCGACGAAATCCACAGCGGCATCGCGAACAACTTCTACACGAACTTCCTGGCGCGATGGAATCTGGCGCGGGCCGCGGAACTGGCCGGGGAACTGCGCCAGGAGGGCCGATGGGATTCCCTGGCGGCCAACCTCGGTCTGGATGATGCGGAGGTCGCCGCGTGGCGGCAGAACAGTGAACGGATCCACCTCCCCTTTGACGCCGCGCGCAACCTGCACGAGCAGTTCGAGGGTTACTTCGATCTGCCCGAACGCAGGATTGACCGATCCATCAGCCGCATGTGCTATACCGGCCCGGTCCAGCACTCGTTCCGTCCGACCAAGGTGGCCCAGCAGGCCGATACCGTACTCGCCTACTGGATGTTCCAGGAGTCCATCCCGTCCGCCGTCCAACTCGCAGGCTACCGCTATTACGAGTCCCGCTGCTCCCACACCTCCTCGCTCAGCCGTTGCATCTATGCCGCCGTCGCGGCCCGGGCCGGACTCGTGGAGGAGGCGTACCGGCAGTTCCTGCTCTCCGCCGAGGCCGACATCGCCCCCGGCGCGGAGATGGAGAGCGAGAGCGGCATCCACGCCGCCTGCATGGGGGGAACGTGGCTGGCGGCGGTGACCGGGTTCGGCGGGGCATGGATGCGGGGCGATACCCTCTCCTTCGCCCCGCGCCTGCCGGGACACTGGAAACGCCTTGCCTACGCCATTGCCTGGCGGGGAACCACCCTCGAGGTCGAGGTTGAACCGCGGGGTCTGCGGTTGCGGACCCGCGGCGGCGAAACCGAAGTCATCGCCGCGGGCGGCCGGCATATGATCGGCCCGGAGTGGACACCCTGGCTACCGGTCCCTTGCGACAAGCCTGAAAACGCCGGCCTGACCGGCCTGGGGATACTGTTCGATCTGGATGGCGTCCTTGTGGATACGGCGGAACACCATTACCAGGCATGGAAGGAACTCGCGGACCGGATCGCCGTCCCCTTTGACCGGACCCGGAACGAGGAACTGCGCGGCGTCGCCCGGATGGAGTCCCTGCTCCTCCTGCTCGGCGATCATGGCAAGCGCTTCACCGCGGCAGAAAAGGAGGCCATGTGCGCCGAAAAGAATGCCGGGTATGTGCGCCGGATCGGCCGGATCGCGCCGTCGGATCTGCTGCCCGGGGCGCGCGAACTTCTGGAATCCTTGCGCGAGGCGGGAGCGCTCCTGGCGGTCGCGTCCTCGAGCCGGAACGCCGGGACCGTCCTGGAACGGCTGGGCATTCTCCCCCTTTTCCACGCCGTGGTGGACGGCAACGACGTCAAGGCCGCCAAGCCGGCCCCGGACCTCTTCCTGCTCGCCGCGAAAAGACTCGGCGTGGCGGCGGAACGGTGCGTGGTCGTGGAGGATGCCGAGGCCGGGGTGGCCGCAGCCCGGACCGCGGGCATGTGCTGCATCGGCATCGGTGACCGACGTCGGCTCCGGGAAGCCAACCTTGTGGTCCCGTCGGTCGGCGCGATCCCGCTCGACTGGCTCGGACGAGCGGGCACGGATTTCGAAACGGGCAATGGATAAAGGAATCATAATCCGGGCGGCCGGACGGCCGCCCGCGCAACATGACACGAAAGGAGAAAAAGACCATGCGGAAAGTGAAGTTAGGCGGGACGGGGCTCGACGTGAGCCGGATCGGATTCGGCGGACTCTTTGTGGCGTCATTCTCGGCGCAGTTCGAGGAGGCGAAGAAGGCCGTGGGGCGGGCGATGGAACTCGGCATCAACTATTTCGACACGGCGCCGAACTATGGCAACAGCGAGGAAGTGCTGGGAAAGGCCCTCGCGGGCGTCAAGCAGCCGTTCATCCTCTCGACGAAACTGGGCGGACGTCCCCAGCCCTTCAAGCCGCGGGACAAGGCCTGCCTGCGCGCGAGCGTGGAGGAGAGCCTCCGGCTGCTCGGCCGCGATTGCATTGACATCCTGATGATCCACGAGCCGGACCGGCCCGGGCAGTATGACTGGTGGACGGACATGGTGAAGGTCGAAGGTCCCGTTCTGGAACTTCTCGATGAACTCAAGGCCGAGGGAAAGATCCGCCACACCGGCCTCGGCGGAACCACCACGACCGAGCTGGCGCACCTCTGCCGCTCCGGGAAATTCGATGTGGTGCTGACCGCCTACAACTACAGCCTGCTCTACCGTGAGGCCGCGCTGGAAGTGATTCCCGCCGCAAAGGCCGCCGGGATGGGCATTATTGTGGGTTCCCCACTCCAGCAAGGCGCCCTCTCCCGGCGGTACGACGAACAACTCCGGTCGCCAGCCGCCTTCTGGGTATCGAAGATGCGCCGTGAGCAGTTCCAGAAATTGTATAAGTTCAGCGACGAATGCGGGATGTCGTTGCCGGAACTCGGCATTCGCTTCGTGCTAAGCAATCCGGATGTCCACTGCGTCCTGATGGGCGCCCGGTCGGCGGCGGAAGCGGAACAGAACACGGCCGCGGCAGAGGCCGGCCCGTTGCCGGCCGACATCCTGGCCCGCCTCGCGGAGATCGCCGCGCTCGTGCCGTACCGGCCGTTCGGGGAACCGTTCGGCATCGGCTGGATTCTGGGCAGTCCGGAAAAGTACGCCGGACAGGGACAGTAATAAACACCATAACCACGTGGCGTTCCGGGAACCGGATGGCTCTCGATGGGCGCCGCGCACGAAAGGAAACACACACGATGAAAGCAGCGATTGTCGAAGCCCCCGGAAAGCTGGTCGTCCGGGATATTCCGGAACCACAACACGGGCCGTATGAAGCGCGTTGCGAGTTGCTGTTTGGAGCGGTCTGCAGCGGGACGGACACGCATCTGGCGAACGGACATACCCCTTTCTGCAACTGGGTCAAGACCCCGTTCATCCTCGGCCACGAGAGCATCGGCCGCGTGGTCGAGGTCGGCGCCAAGGTACGGAACCTCAAGGCGGGCGACCTGATCACGCGGGTCGGGTGTCCGGCAGTCGGGGACGTGACGCCAGGCTGGGGCGGTTTCGCCCAAATCGGCATCGCCACCGACTGGCGGGCCATGCAGGAGGACGGCGTCGCTGGTTGGCAGGACAAGACCGTGCAGCAGATTCTCCCGCCGGATATCGATCCGGCGGTGGGCACGCTATTCATCACATGGCGCGAAACCTGCAGCTATGTCACACGCATGGGCATTCGCCCGGGCGCATCGGTGCTGATCCTGGGATCCGGCGGGAACGGGCTCGCGTTCGTCTCGCACGCACGCAACCTCGGCGCGGCAC
>CAZSSA010000090.1:0-3892 GCA_964609375.1 uncultured Verrucomicrobiota bacterium
TATTACGTGCGGCGGTATTGGGATGGGGATTGATTATTGGCGCGGCGGAACTGACGGGTGAAATAGTTGCTGTCGTTGAATCCTGCTTCAAGTGCGATGCGTGTAATCGTCCAGTCTGTATGACGCAATAGTTCCATGGCTTTTTGGATTCTGAGGCGAACAAGATATTCAATCGGGGTTTGCCCTGTTGCCTTTCGGAACACGCGCATGAGCGTGCTGCGAGACATGTGGGCGATAGACAGGATGTCTGACAGAGTCCAATGGCGGGCGTAGCCATGCTCAATGGCACTGATGACGTTTCCGATCCGCAACAGGGAGGCGGCTTCGATGGTGGATGATCCCGTGTAGGCGCGCGAAAGGTACACAATCAGGCGAATTAGATGACTCAATAGTATGGCTTCGCCGCCCGGTTTGTGATCCTTGATTTCTTCTTCCATCGTCGCGATCAGCGGTTCAATCTGAGCCAACTGAGACCGTGTTAAGTGTAACCGGCTGGCAAATCGGTGTCGGCGACGGCTGGTGGGTTCGAACAGGAACATGGCGCCGTATCCCGGCATGCGTAATAATTCGCTTTCAGGAAGGCGCAACTGATTGGGATCGTACATGACATTGATCATTTCAAGGTGTTTCCTGTCATGGAAATAATGGCGTTGATTACCCTGAAGTAAAAAGACATCGCCGGCGGCTACGGGAAACTCGTATCCATGGAGCCAGTGGATACCACTGCCCCCGGTGATAATGACCATTTCGCAAAAGTCATGGCTGTGGGCGACTTCCGTCAGGTCGTGCGGATGAGAGGGAGTACGATTTTCTGATGTCTGTGTTCGCAGGACGGTGATTGGGAATCCGCCCATGGTGAAATAATCCTGTCCATCCGCGATATTCTTCTTTATGGCCATATGAATCCGTAGTGTCTCATTACTGACGCAGTGAGAATATAGTGCTAATCAATGAGAGTATAATCAAGGTTTTCTCGTGGAAGATAGTAGATTATAGTTCGAAGGAGTAACGGTCATGGACTATTTATTAGGGATTGATCTGGGGAGTTCGTCGGTAAAGGCGTCTGTATTGAATGCCGAGACTGGACGTTGCGAAGGGGCTGCTTTTTATCCCAAGACGGAACAAGCGATCAACAGTCCGAGGCCGGGGTGGGCGGAGCAGGATCCGGAGATGTGGCTAACCCATGCCCGCCAAGCGGTTCGCGATGCTGTTGCGCAAGCGCATGTGGCGGCGCACTCGATCCGGGCAGTGGGTGTTGCCTATCAGATGCATGGCCTGGTTTGCGTGGACAGGCATCAAGAGGTTGTCCGTCCTGCGATTATCTGGTGCGATAGCCGGTCTGTACCGTATGGGAATGAGGCCTTTGAACGACTGGGGCCGGAGAGATGTCTGGGGCATTTGCTTAATTCACCGGGGAATTTTACCGCGGCCAAGCTGGCATGGGTAAAGCAGAACGAGCCGGAGGTGTTCGCCAGGATTGACAAAGTCATGCTGCCCGGTGACTGGTTGGCGATGAAGATGACCGGCGAGATTTGTACTACCGCATCAGGTTTGTCGGAAGGGGTCTTCTGGGATTTCAAGAACGACGTGCCCTGCGGATTCCTCATGGATTACTTCGGGTTTAATCATTCCTTGCTTGCTGCCATGGTGCCCACGTTTGGCCTTCAGGGAAGGCTGACGCGGGAAGCGGCTGAGGCGTTTGGGTTGGAGGCGGGAACGCCGGTTGCCTATCGGGGGGGAGATCAGCCAAACAATGCTTTTTCGCTAAATGTATTGAAGCCTGGCGAGATAGCGGCCACGGCGGGGACCTCGGGCGTGGTTTACGGCGTGAGCGATAAGAAGCAATACGATCCACAATCCCGTGTGAATACGTTTCTGCATGTCAATCACACCAAACGGCAGCCCCGGCTTGGTGTTCTATTATGCATTAACGGGACGGGCATTCTGAACGCGTGGACAAAACGGCTGATGGGAAATGTATCGTACCGTGACATGGATCAGTTGGCTGGGACGGTTCCGATCGGGAGTGATGGTTTGGTTGTGTTGCCCTTCGGGAATGGGACTGAACGGGTGTTGGGGAATCGTCCATTGGATGCCCGGTTGGCGGGGATTGATTTCAATCGGCACACCCGTGCTCAGATTTGTCGTGCGGTCCAGGAGGGAATTGTTTTTTCCTTCCAGTACGGGATGACGGTGATGAGGGGAGTTGGCTTGGATATCCAGACGATCCGTGCTGGTGATTCCAACATGTTCATGAGCGACGTGTTTTGCGAAACGCTTGCTGGTGTGAGTGGAGCCACTATTGAGTTGTATGCGACGGATGGTGCCCAAGGGGCGGCGCGAGGGGCGGGAGTTGGCGCCGGACTCTATGAGTCGGTTGAAACGGCCTTTCGCTCCCTTGAAAAGCGGAAAGTTATTGAGCCTAAGGACGGTGCCTATGCAGAGGCCTATTCAAAGTGGGAATCCCATCTTGAGTCGGCATTGCAGATGGTGGCCGTGTGACGTGAACAAAACAGGAAACGTGGAGGATTTGCGATGAGTATTGTTACAGGACAGAAGGAGTATTTCCGGGGGATTGGCGCCATTGCGTATGAAGGACGTGACAGCAACAATCCGCTGGCGTTCAAGTGGTACGATAAGAACCGGGTGATAGCCGGGAAGACGATGGCTGATCATTTGCGGTTTGCCGTCTGCTATTGGCATACGTTTTGCGGGACCGGGGCGGATCCGTTCGGTGGCGGCACTAAAGCCTTTCCGTGGTTGGACGGCAAGGATGCTGAATCGCGCGCGAAAGACAAGATGGATGCCGCTTTTGAGTTCATCACCAAAATCGGTGTGCCGTTCTACTGTTTTCATGATTTTGACCTGATTGAGGAAGGGGGAACCTTTGCCGAGTCTACCCGCCGTCTGGAGATGATGGTTGACTATGCGAAAAAGAAACAGGCGGCGTCCGGTGTAAAGCTATTATGGGGAACGGCGAATTTGTTCAGCCATGCGCGATATATGAATGGCGCAGGAACCAACCCGGATTTCAACACGGTTGCCTATGCGGGTGCCCAGCTGAAGAACGCGATTGATGCCACGATGGCGCTGGGAGGGGAGAACTATGTGTTCTGGGGCGGACGTGAAGGGTATATGAGTCTTCTGAATACGGACATGAAGCGGGAAAAGGCGCATTTTGCGCGATTCCTGCATATGGCGAAAGATTATGCGCGGCAACATGGTTTCAAGGGGAACTTTTTCATTGAACCTAAGCCGATGGAGCCGAGCAAACATCAGTACGACTTTGACTGTGAGACGGTCATCGGATTCCTGAACGCGAATGGACTGCAGAATGACTTCAAATTGAATGTGGAGGTCAACCATGCCACTCTGGCGCAGCATACGTTCCAGCACGAATTGCAGGTGGCGGCGGATGCCGGGATGCTTGGGAGCATTGATGCGAATCGCGGGGACTATCAGAACGGATGGGACACGGATCAATTCCCCTGCAATTTGCAGGAAACGGTTGAAGCGATGCTCGTCATTCTTCAGGCAGGCGGCTTACAGGGTGGAGGAACGAACTTCGATGCCAAGACGCGTCGCAATTCGACGGATTTGGACGATATTTTTATTGCGCATATTGCCGGTATGGACACCTTTGCCCGTGCGTTGGTGGTGGCCGACAAGATTCTGACGACATCGCCGTACAAGAAGATGCGTCAGGATCGATATGCGTCGTTTGATAGCGGCAAGGGAGCTGAATTCGAGGCGGGAAAACTGACCTTGGAAGACCTGAGTGGTTTAACCAGGAAGAACGGCGAACCGAAACTCCTTAGCGGGAAGCAGGAGTTATACGAGGCCCTCATCAATCAGTATAGCTAACCACGCCCTGTCATGATGGTGGCGGGTT
>CAZSSA010000090.1:3992-9054 GCA_964609375.1 uncultured Verrucomicrobiota bacterium
GAGGCCCTCATCAATCAGTATAGCTAACCACGCCCTGTCATGATGGTGGCGGGTTGTCGGCGGCAACCTGCCATATCGACGACAGATACCTGTCGCGGCAACACGCAATACCCCTGATAACGTTTCCGGGCCGGGCTGCGGTTTGGATTGGACACAAGGTTGAAAAAACTTGTGCGGGGGAGGTCAAAAGCGTATCTTTTATCGTTTTTCTTTGGCTGGATTCGGAAGTTTATCGGGGTGTACAAGCCCACTGTAACAATGAAGATAGGAGACGAGTGATGGCTGATAAAAAGATGATCATGGTGGATGGAAATCAGGGTGTGGCCAATATTGCCCATGCGACCAACGAGGTGTGTGCGATTTACCCGATTACCCCTTCTTCGGCAATGGGCGAATGGGCTGATGAATACACCGCGGCCGGCATGAAGAACATCTGGGGCACCATTCCCGAGGTTGTTGAAATGCAGTCCGAGGGTGGAGCCAGCGGTGCCGTTCACGGGGCCTTGACGTCCGGCGCGTTGACGACCACATTCACGGCATCACAGGGGCTCCTGTTGATGATTCCGAACATGTACAAGATTGCCGGCGAACTCACCAGTACGGTGTTTCATGTGACGGCCCGGTCCTTGGCTTGTCAGGGGTTGTCGATTTTTGGTGACCACTCGGACGTGATGGCGGTTCGCCAGACGGGGTTTGCGATGCTGGCCTCGGCGAGTGTTCAAGAGGCGCATGATTTTGCATTGATTGCGCAGGCGGCGACATTGCAGTCGCGGGTGCCATTTGTGCATTTCTTTGACGGGTTCCGGACCTCGCATGAAGTCCAGAAGATCGAGGAGATCCCGGTTGACACGATCCGTGCCATGATTACGGATGAGTTGGTGTTTGCGCACCGCCAGCGTGCCTTGTCGCCTGATCGGCCGATGATTCGCGGCACGGCCCAGAACCCCGATGTGTATTTCCAGGGGCGCGAAACCGTCAACAAGTACTATGATGCCTGTCCTGGTATTGTGCAGAGGACCATGGACCAGTTTGCCAAGCTCACGGGGCGGCAGTACAAACTGTTTGACTATGTGGGGGCAGCGGATGCCGAGCGAGTGATCGTGATCATGGGGTCAGGCGCCGAGACGGTTCATGAGACGGTGGAAGCATTGGCGGCCAAGGGGGAGAAGGTTGGCGTCCTGAAGGTTCGTCTTTTCAGGCCCTGGGATATCAAGACATTCGTGCAGACCTTGCCGGCGACGGTGCGGTCCATTGCCGTGCTTGACCGGACGAAAGAGCCTGGGTCGATTGGCGAGCCGATGTACGAGGATGTGCGTACGGCGATTGGCGAGGCCCAGAGTTCGAAGTTGATGCAGACCAAGTTTTATCCGTTGGTGTTGGGCGGGCGCTATGGGCTGGGATCGAAAGAATTCACACCGGCCATGGTGAAGGCGGTGTTCGATAATCTGGTCAGCGGACAGAAGAATCACTTCACAGTGGGGATCAACGATGACGTTACCAAGTTGAGTCTTTCCTATGATCCCGCATTCCAACTGGAGCACAAAGGGCGTATTGAGGCGATGTTCTATGGGTTGGGTTCCGACGGGACGGTTGGTGCAAACAAAAACTCGATCAAGATCATTGGTGACGACACGGACTTTTCCGCGCAGGGTTATTTCGTATATGACTCCAAGAAGGCCGGCACGATAACGGTGTCGCACCTGCGTTTCGGGCCTGGGTTGATTCGCAGTCCGTATCTCTGCACGAAGGCTGACTTTGTGGCGTGCCACAACTTCTCGTTTGTTGAGAAGTATGACATGTTGGCGAGTGCCAAGGAGGGGGCGACATTTCTGCTGGCGAGCCCGTACAGCGCGACGGAGGTGTGGAATCACCTGCCGGATGAGCTGGCGCAACAGGTTATTGACAAGAAGATCAAGTTCTACGTGATTGATGCGGTCAAGTTGGCGGCTGACCTTGGGTTGGGGGCGCGCATTAACACCTTGATGCAGACCTGTTTCTTTGCCATTTCCGGCGTACTGCCCCAGGCAGAAGCCGTTGAAGGGCTGAAAAAGGCGATCAAGAAAAGCTACGGGCGCAAGGGGGAAGAGGTTGTCCAGTCGAATTTCAAGGCAGTGGATGCGGCGGTTGCGTCTTTGCAGGAAGTCAAGGTTCCCGGGAAGGTGGCCGGCAAGGTCAAGATGCCTGCCGTGGTGCCATCCGATTCTCCTGAGTTTGTCAAGACGGTAACGGCCACCCTGATCAAGCAGAAGGGGGACAGTCTGCCGGTTAGCCTGATGCCCGATGATGGCACCTGGCCGACAGGGACAACGCAGTACGAGAAGCGGAACATTGCGGTGGAGATTCCCGGGTGGAACGCCGATCTCTGTATTCAGTGTGGGCAATGTTCGCTGGTATGTCCGCATGCGGCGATTCGTGTGAAGGCGTATGACGGCAAGTGTCTGGGCGGGGCTCCGAAGACGTTCAAGTCTTCGGATGCCAAAGGGAAGGAGTTTGCCGGGATGAAGTTCACCGTGCAGGTGGCTCCGGAAGATTGTACCGGATGCGGCGCGTGCGTGTGGAACTGTCCGGGACGTGAGCGTGATAAGGCAACCAAACAGGAGACAGGTAAGCGGGCGATCATGATGGTGCCGCAGTTGCCGTTGAGGGAGAACGAAGTGGAGAACTTCAAGTTCTTCCTGGGGATTCCTGAGACGGATACGAAGCTCTACAAGAAGGACACGGTCAAGGGAAGCCAGTTTGTGAAGCCGTTGTTCGAGTTCTCTGGCGCCTGTGCGGGTTGCGGGGAGACGCCGTATATCAAGTTGCTGACCCAGTTAGTCGGGGACCGGTTGTATATTGCCAACGCGACGGGGTGTACCTCCATCTATGGCGGCAATCTGCCGACGACCCCGTACTGCAAACGCGAAGACGGTCGCGGGCCCTGCTGGGCGAACTCATTGTTCGAAGACAATGCCGAGTTTGGGTTTGGGATGCGGTTGGCGGTGGATAAGTTCAACGAATTCGCCCTGGAGATGATTGACAAGATTCTGGGTGGCGCCTGTGGTGACGCGAAGATTGACAAGGCGTTGCTGGAGGCCATTAAAGCGGCGGACCAGTCCGGCCAGGCCGGGATTGAGGACCAACGGGCGCGTGTGGCGGTGCTGAAGAAGCAGTTGGCGGGATGCAAGTGCGATCTATGCGGGCAGTTGGCCTCGGTGGCCGATTACCTGGTTAAGAAGTCTGTTTGGGTGGTGGGCGGTGACGGGTGGGCGTATGACATCGGGTATGGCGGTTTGGATCATGTGCTGGCCTCGGGACGCAACATCAAGGTGCTGGTGCTGGATACCGAAGTGTATTCCAACACGGGTGGCCAGGCGTCGAAGTCCACGCCGATGGGCGCGGTGGCCAAGTTTGCGGCGGGCGGCAAGCCCTCCATGAAGAAAGACCTTGCCATGATCTCGATGACATACGGCAACATCTATGTGGCCACAGTGGCGTTGGGCGCCAATCCGGCGCAGTGTGTAAAGGCCTTTATGGAAGCCGAGCAGTATGATGGCCCGGCGATCATCATTGCCTACTCCCATTGTATCGCGCACGGGATTGACATGACGTCAGGGATGCAGGGACAGAAGGATGCTGTGAACTCTGCACACTTCCCCTTGTACCGGCATAATCCTGACTTGACTGCCCAGGGGAAGAATCCACTGGTGCTGGACAGCAAGGCTCCGACGATGAAGTTCAGCGAGCATGCAATGAAGGAAAATCGTTTCCGGGTGTTGAAGCAGATGAATCCCGAGCATGCGGCCAAGTTGATGGGTATTGCCGATAAGAAGGTGCTGGCCAAGTATGACATGTTGCAGAAGCTGGCGGCGATGGCGCCTTGTGCCGGCGACGTGGCTGCGACAGAGCCGAAAGCCTGAACGGGATGCCAGGGTGGAAGCGTGAGTCAAGAGGCGCCGGGTGACCGGCGCCTCTTTTTTTGACGTGGGTAATCAACGTTGGGATAGACGGCCGTGTCTCGAAAGAGTAGTAACAACGAAGTTCTTGATCCATGTGAGAATGGATTATTTAATTCTGTCTACAGGAATACCAATTTATGGACTTTGAGCCCATTGTATTGATCGGCGCTTTTCTGCTTGCGCTATTTGTGGGTGGTTTGACGGGGATTTTCGGAGTGGGGGGTGGATTCCTGATGACTCCGTGCCTGGTGATCTTTCTGAAAGTGCCGAGTGCCGTTGCGGTGGGCACCGATTTACTGGTGATTTTAGCCACGAGTTCGGTCGGCTTGTTTCGTCGGCTTGGCACGAGGACGGTAGACCACAAGTTGGCAGTCATTGGCAGCGTTGGCAGTGTGGTGGGGGTGCTGATTGGGCAACAGTTGCTGCAGTATTTGAAAGGATTGCCGCCCATCCGACTGGCGGGTAGAGAACAGAATGCCTTGGAGTACATATTGCTGTGGATGTTTTTGATTTTTCTGTGCTGGGTAGTGTGGCTGCTCTATTTTGATTACCGGCGGAGCCGTGAGATGGGGGCAATACCCCATGACCGTTTTCCGCTTTTTTCCCGTATACCCATCGGCCCGCGAGTGAAGTTTTCCACCGTGGAGGCAGGGGCGTTGTCGTTGCCGGCTCTGCTGGCTCTGGGTGGAGGCATTGGTGTTTTGATTGGGCTTTTAGGGGTAGGCGGCGGGGTGTTGTGGTTGCCGGCATTGTTCTATCTGGTGGGGCAGAGAACATCAGCGGCGGCGGGGACAAGCCTGATGATCGTTTGGATTTCCGCCATGGTTGGGAGCAGTTTGAATGTGTCGCATGGCAATGTTGACTGGCGGCTGTGCGGCGTGATGTTGGCAGGCGGCGTGCTGGGAAGCTGGTACGGTACCCATGTCGGGCTAAGGCTCGCGGGTGCCCGCATGAAGTATTATTTTATCTATGTTGTCCTTGCGGCTGTTACGATCGTGGCCGTGCGCGTGGGATCGATGACGCTGGGGAGGTGAGGGGGGGGGAATCCAGAAGTCAGGATTCAGGAGTCAGGGATTGTGGAAGAGCGGGAATAGTGGTTATGCGTGTTTTGATTGTACTTATTA
>CAZSSA010000091.1:0-8898 GCA_964609375.1 uncultured Verrucomicrobiota bacterium
GCGTGAAGTGTGTTCGGCGGGATGGATCTATCTGATTGCCACGCATGTGGGGGCGGCGTTTCTGCTGGGGATGTTTCTATTACTGGGACGGGCGGCGGGTTCGCTGGACTTTGACCAGTTCATGATGGCGGGGCGGTTGGGGCCGTCGGCGGGAGCGGTAGTATTCCTTCTGGCGTTGGTGGGGTTTGGAACCAAGGCAGGATTGGTGCCGTTCCACATCTGGCTGCCGGAGGCTCATCCGGCGGCGCCGAGTCATGTGTCGGCCTTGATGTCTGGGGTGATGATCAAGATCGGGATTTACGGGTTGCTGCGGACGATGATGTTTCTTGGGGCGCCGGCCGCATGGTGGGGCCCGGTAATGATCGGGATTGGATTTTCGGGTGCGGTGGTGGGGGTGTCGCTGGCGTTGTTCCAGCGTGATATCAAGCGGGCGCTGGCGTATTCGAGCATTGAGAATATCGGACTGATCCTGATGGCGCTGGGCGTGGGGACGTGGGGGTTGACGAGCGGGCACCGGTTGGTGGCGCTGTTGGGGTTGGGTGGCGGGTTGTTGCATATCTGGAATCACTCGATGATGAAGGGGTTGATGTTTCTGGGGGCAGGGAGTGTATTGCATGGGACGGGGACACGGGATATGGAGAAGCTCGGCGGATTGCTCAAGCGGATGCCGCGCACGGGCGTGGTGATGATTCTCGGTGCGCTGGCGTTGGCGGCGCTGCCACCGTTGAACGGGTTTGTGAGTGAGTGGCTGATCTATCTATCATTGCTGAATGGCGGGCTGGTGTTTGCCGGGATCGGGCGAGTCGTGCTGTTGGCCTTGGTCGGAGGGCTGGCCCTGGTAGGCGGGCTGGCGATGATTTGTTTTGTCCGGCTCATCGGGATTGTGTGGTTGGGCGAAAGTCGGAGCGAGGAGGTCCGGCATGCGCACGAAGCATCGGCGTGGATGCTCGTGCCGATGGGTATCCTTGCCCTGATGTGTGTTCTGGCGGCGGTGTTTCCGTCTGTGTTGCTTTCGTTTTTTTCCCGGCTGGTGGAGACGATGTTTGCCCTGCCGGACGGGGTATTCATGAAGACGCTCGATTCAGCGCAGTCCCCTCTTGGCCTCCTGGGATTATTAAATGCGGTGGTCTGGGTGATTCTTGTTCTGGTGGGGTTGTTGTATTGGGCTTTGGTGCGGCGGGGTCGTGTGGCGGTGGGTTCGACGTGGGGGTGTGGCTATCTCGCGCCGACATCGAGGATGCAGTACACGGGCCAGTCGTTTTCCGAATTGATGGTGTCGCGCCTGTATTGGCGGCCCTGGAAGCCGACGACCCGGGTGGTGGCGCCCGAAGGCTTGTTTCCGATGGAGGGGAAAATGACCACCGGATATCCGGACACATTGAGCCGCCTGTTGTACCGGCCGTCGTTTGCATGGTTGGTGGAGAGGCTCAGGAGTTTGCGCTGGGTGCAGCAGGGAAAGTTGCATTGTTACATGGTGTATTTTGTGGTGACGCTGGTGGCGGGCTTTATCTGGCTGGCCATCCGGCATTGGGTGATGCATGACTGAATGGATGATCATCCTCGGGATCATGCTGCACGCCCTGAGTGGTGTGCCGGGACTGGTCTGCAGACGGTTGGGTGACGGGGGGCAGTCGATCTCGGCAGGGATGGCTGTGAGCGGTTCAGTGGTCGGGATGGCGGGGGCGTTGGGTTCGTTATGGTTCCCGTCGGCGACGATCAGTCTGATCCGGGTGGATGGCATAGCCGTCATTTTCCTGTTGCCGATTTTTTTGATTTCGGCGCTGGGTGGTGTGTATGGGCTTGGATATTGGAGTCAGGAGAAGCACCCGCGCAATGGGCGCAAGCTCCGGCTGTTTTACGGGCTGGTGGCGGCGGGGTTGGGCGGGGTGGCGGTGGCGGCGAATTCCATTCTCCTGATGTTCGCGTGGGAAGTGATGGCGCTCAGTGCGTTCTTCCTGATTACGACGGAGGATGAAGACGGGTCGGTTCGGGCGGCGGGATTGCTCTACATGATTGTGACGCATTTCTCCACCTTGTGCCTGTTTGCGCTGGTTGCCCTGATGTGGAGCGTGACGGGAAGCTTCGCGTTGGGGCCCCTGGCGGCGGGGGCGGTGTCGCCGGGAGTGAAGACGGCGTTGTTCTGGCTGGCGGTGGTGGCGTTCGGGCTCAAGGCCGGGTTGATGCCGCTGCATATCTGGTTACCCAGCGCGCATTCGATGGCGCCGAGTCATGTGTCGGCGCTGATGTCGGGGGTGTTGATCAAGATCGGGATTTACGGGTTGGTGCGGGTGTTGTCGTGGTTGCCGGGGGTGCCGCCGCTGTGGTGGGCGGGTGTCCTGTTGGGGGCGGGGGCGGTATCGGGGATCGTGGGGGTTGTGCTGGCCTTGGGGCAGCATGATCTCAAGCGGTTGCTGGCCTATCACAGCATTGAGAATATCGGGATTATTGTGATGGGGCTGGGGTTGGCGATGGCGGGGACTTCGTTGAACTGTCCGGCCTGGGTGGCGCTGGGATTGGGTGGTGCGTTGCTGCATGTCTGGAATCACGGGATATTCAAGGCGCTTCTTTTCTTCAGTGCCGGGTCGGCGATTCAGGCGGTGCATACCCGCGAGATGGAACGGTTGGGCGGGTTGGCGCGCCTGATGCCGTGGACGGCGTTTTGCTTTGCGGTGGGGGCGGCGGCGATTTGCGGTCTGCCTCCGTTGAATGGGTTTATCAGCGAACTGCTGATATATCTCGGGGCGTTCAGGACGCTGGGGATTGGGCAGGCGGTATCGTGGCCTGCGGCGGCGCTGGTGGCGCCGGCGCTGGCGCTGATTGGCGGGTTGGCGGTGGCCTGTTTCGTCAAGGCGTTCGGCGTGGTGTTTCTTGGCGAGGCCCGGTCAGATGATGCCAAGGGTGTGAGTGAGGCGGGGCCTGCGATGATCGGGCCGTTGCTGGTGTTGGCGGGGTGTTGCGCTGTGATCGGGGTTGTTCCGTGGTTGGTGGCTCCGGTGATTGATGCGGGGATAAAAAGTTGGACGGACGGCCTCATACCCGGGGTGCCGTCGTTGGGTGGTGTGGCGCCATTGGGCCTGATCAGCCTGGGGGCGGCATCGCTGGTGCTGTTGATCGGTTTGGTGGCGGTGCTGTTCCGACTGCGGGTCAAGCGTGGTTGTGTGGCGAGCGGGAGTACCTGGGGGTGCGGATATTTGGCGCCGACGGCCCGGATGCAATATACGGCATCGTCATTTGCCCAGATCATCGGGGCCCTGTTCTCGTGGGTTCAGAGGCCGCAACTTCACGGACCGGGAGAGTTGGCTGTGTTCCCGGGGAAGTCCGCCTATCGCGGGCATATTCTGGATTTGGTGCTGGATACGACGGTGAAGCCGGCCTATCGGGCTGGTGCGAAATTCCTGTCATCGTTCAAGTTTTTGCAGGCGGGGAAGATACACGCCTACTTGTTTTATATCGTGGTGTTCTTAATAGCGCTATTGCTCTGGAGATAAGGGTATGAGTCAACTGCTGGTGCATATTGTTTTGCTGGTGGTGTTTCCGCCGCTGCTGCTGGGGGTGATTGGCAAGACCAAGGCGTTGTTTGCCGGGCGGAACGGGCCACCGCTGTTACAGCCGTATTATGATCTGGCCAAGCTGTTCCAAAAGGGATCGGTGTTCAGTGTGACCACGACGTGGGTGTTCCGCGCGGGGCCGGTGGTGGGGTTGGCGACGGCGTTGCTGGCGGGGATGCTGATTCCGTTTGGCGGGCATGATTCCCCGTTATCGTTCAGTGGGGACATGATCTTGTTTGCTTATCTTTTTGCGCTCGGTCGGTTTTTTACGGCGGCGGCGGCGTTGGATACGGGGTCGGCGTTTGAGGGGATGGGGTCGGCGCGGGAAGTGACGTTCTCCTGTCTGGCGGAGCCGGCGATGTTCTTCGGGTTCCTGGTGCTGGCCAAGCTGTCGGATTCGTTGTCGTTGACGACGATGCTGAACGGGTCGTTTCCCCTGGGGGCGGGGGTGGCGGCGCCATCGCTGGTGCTGGTGGCGGCGAGCATGTTCATTGTGCTATTGGTCGAGAACTCCCGTATTCCGTTTGATGATCCGAACACGCATTTGGAATTGACGATGATTCATGAAGTGATGGTGTTGGACCATGGTGGCCCGGCCCTGGGGATGATCCAGTATGGCGCGGCGATGAAGTTGTTTGTGATGGGGGCCGTGTTGTTAAGGGTGGTGGCGCCGTTTGAATTGGCGAACCCATGGGCGGACTGGGGATTGTTTGTCGGGGGGATACTGGGGGTGGCGGTGGCGGTTGGAGTGGTGGAGTCTGTGATGGCCCGTTTCCGGATGGTGTTTGTGCCCACATTTCTAGTGGCGGCCTGTCTGTTATCGGCATTTGGTGTAATTCTGTTGCTGAGGTAACTGTATGAAAGAATTTGTTGATCCGATATTGGTGGTGATCCTGTTGCTTAATTTTGTGACGCTGGCGGCGAGCCGATTGCGGACGCTGATTCAGGCGGTGGCCTTACAGGGGATATTGCTGGGTGTTTTAATCGTTTTGGCGCACGGCAGTTTGATGGCGGGGGTGATGGCGATGGCGGTGGCCACGGTTATCCTGAAAGGCGTGACGATTCCCCGCATGATGTTCCATGCCATCCGGGAAGTGGTGGTCCGGCGTGAAGTGGAGCCGGTGGTCGGTTTTGTGGCGTCGCTGTTTCTGGGGGCTGTGGGCACGGCCTTGGCCCTGCTGTTTTCCAAGACGCTCCCGATTGCGCATGAGCACGTCAGTTCCCTGATTGTGCCTGCCGCGTTATCGACAGTATTGACGGGGTTCCTGATCCTGATGACACGGACGAAGGCGATTACCCAGGTGGTGGGTTACCTGATTCTGGAAAACGGTGTGTTTATTTTTGGATTGCTGCTTATGGAGGCGATTCCGTTCATGGTGGAGTTGGGTGTGCTGCTGGATCTGTTCGTTGCCATCTTTGTCATGGGCATCATTATTCATAAGATCAGCAGAGAGTTTTCCTCGGTGAGCACCCGGATGCTGTCGGAGTTGAAGGAGTAGAATGGGGATGAAAGGTTTTCAGACTGTTAGCCTATTAGGCTATTAGGAAATTGCAGATGGAAAATGATTTCTGATGAGCTGAAGGAGAGTAGGATATGGCTTGGTTACTTGTACTTGTGCCTTTGTTGTTTGCCGCCCTTACGATGGTGGTGCCATCCAATCGGGGAAGGCCCTGGCTGGTTCCTCTGGGCGGGCTGGCGCATACGGTGCTGACAGCCATGGCGTTGGCAGGAGGACCGGTATCGGCGCTGGATGGGTGGCTGGTGCTGGATCCTCTTGGGAAACTGGTGCTGGGGCTTGTCAGTGTGCTGTTTCTTATCTGTGCGCTGTATGCGCCGGCGTATTTGTCGTTGCGCCCTGAGATATCCAATCGGGTTTTTTGTTCCTGTCTGCTGGTGATGCTGGGGATGATGACGATGGTGATTTTATCGCATCATCTCGGATTGATGTGGGTGGCGATTGAAGCCACGACGCTGGCGACGGCGCCATTGCTGTTTTTCAACCATACCCCGCACTCGCTGGAGGCGACGTGGAAATATCTGCTGATTGGATCGGTCGGGATTGCGCTTGCCTTGTTGGGGACCTTTTTTATTGCCTATTCGTCGTTACATTCAGGGTTGGAGCCGACGTTGCTGCTGGATAAATTGGTGGTGCAGGCACCCAAGCTGTCAGCCCCGTGGTTGCATGCGGCGTTTGTGTTGTTGCTGGTCGGGTACGGCACCAAGATGGGTTTGGCCCCGATGCACACGTGGAAACCGGATGCGTATGGGGAGGCGCCGGGGTTGGTGGGGGCTCTGCTGGCGGGTGGCGCCACCAGTTGCGCGTTCATTGCCATTCTCCGGTTCTATCACATTTGCATGATGGCGCCCGAGGCGGCGTTTGCCCGCGAGATCCTGGTGTTCATGGGATTGCTTTCCATGGCGGTGGCGGCGGTGTTTATGATCCGTCAGCGGGATTTCAAGCGGATGCTGGCGTATTCCAGTGTGGAGCATATGGGGATTCTGGTGCTGGGGGTTGGGCTGGGCGGGTTGGCGTTGTTTGGCGCTTTGCTGCACTTGGTTACGAATGGACTGACCAAGGGAGTCTTATTCCTGTCGGCAGGAAATATACACCGGGCCTATAACAGCAAACTGACTGATGATGTGAAGGGGGCGATGCAGCGACTGCCGATATCGGGGGTGCTGTTCCTTGCCGGGTTCCTGGTGATTACGGGGTCCCCGCCGGGTGGGCCCTTTATTAGTGAACTTACGATTCTGATGGGGGCGATCAAGGGGGGGAGTTATGTGGTGGCCTCCCTCTATCTGGCGTTGCTGGCGATTGTATTTATCGGGATGGGAACGACGGTGCTGAGGGTGGTGCAGGGGCAGCCTTCGGCGCAGGCGGCGGCGACAACCTATAAGGATCGCGCGGGATTAGTGGTGCCGATCATGATCTTTCTTGGGCTGGCGATTCTGCTGGGGCTTTACATTCCGCCGCCGTTGGATCGGCTCTTGCATGAGGCGGCGAATTATCTGGAGGTGGCGCCATGACGGCGATTTTACGTTGGACGGTGTTGCATAACAGTGTGCCGGTGGCGCGGCGGGATGTTCCATCATTGGATTGGGATACATTCAAGGATGCCATTCTGGAGGCGGTGGAGGATGGAGCCAGGGTGGCGGCCTATTTCGGGCATATGCCTGCCGGTGGAGGCGGGGTTGATCTTTATGCGGTTCTGGCGTTCCGTGAGGAGGGGCACCTCCGTGTGGCGCGGACGCGAGTAACGGGCGAGACGTTTCCTGCCCTGACGCCGTTGTGTCCGCAGGTGCACTTGTTTGAGCGCGAGATTGCCGAGCAGTTCGGGCTTGTACCCGAGGGGCACCCCTGGCTCAAGCCGGTGCGGTTTGTGAAGTCCACGCGGGCCGGACATGATGCGTGGGGGCGGATGGGGACGGAGGCGCCGGAGGTTGGCGTGATGGAGTATTACCGGGTGGAAGGCGAGGAAGTTCACGAGGTGGCGGTGGGGCCGGTCCATGCGGGGATTATTGAGCCGGGTCATTTCCGGTTCCAGTGCCACGGGGAGCAGGTGTTTCATCTGGAGATTTCGCTGGGGTATCAGCATCGGGGCGTGGAGCGGGCGATGGTGGAGGGGGGGGGGAACCGGGCGATTCACTATATGGAAACGCTGGCAGGTGATACCACGGTGGGGCATGCCACGGCCTATTGCCAGGCGATGGAGGGATTGGCCGGGTGCAATGTTCCGGCCCGTGCTCAGGTGTTGAGGGGAATTGCGTTGGAGCTGGAGCGGTTGGCCAATCATACGGGCGATCTTGGCGCGCTGGCGGGGGATGTGGGCTTTCTGCCGACGGCGTCATATGGCGGACGGCTGAGGGGTGACTTTTTGAATATGACCGCCATCCTGTGTGGCAACCGGTTCGGGCGCGGGATGATCCGGCCTGGCGGCGTGGGTTTTGATGTGGATGATGCGGCGATTGAGGAGCTTCGCAAGCGGATGGAAGTGACGCTGCGTGACGTGGAAAATGCGGTCAATCTGTTGTGGAATTCTCCGTCGGTGATGAGCCGGTTCGGGGAGACGGGGCGGGTGACGCTTGAGACGTGCAAGGAACTGGGATTGGTAGGGCCGGCGGCGCGGGCGAGCGGGCAGGAGAGCGATGTGCGGCATGATTTCCCCACGGGGATATACCGGTTCTCGCAGATACCGATGTCAACCGGGAAAGATGGGGATGTATTTGAGCGGGCGCATATCCGGTGGATGGAGATACAGCGCTCCGGTGATTTCATTCTGGAGCAATTGAAGATGCTGGTGAGCAGTCCGATCCGGGTGATGCCGGAGGCTTCCATGGGGGATGCGTTGGTGGTGTCGCTGGTGGAGGGGTGGCGTGGAGCGATATGCCATGTGGCGATGACGGATGGGGCCGGGAAAATGGAGGGATACAAGGTGGTTGATCCCTCGTTTTTCAATTGGATGGGGTTGGCGATGGCGATGCGGAACCAGCAGATTTCTGATTTCCCGTTATGCAACAAGAGTTTCAATTTGTCGTACTGCGGACATGATTTATGAGGGAACTATGCTGAACATTATATGGGCTCGGATTAAACAAGGGCATCGTACGATCAAGTATCCCCGGCGGGCGCCGGTATTGCCGGATCGCTTTCGTGGATTGCCGACAATAGACCCGGTGATATGTGGAACGAATGGCGGGGGGTGTGCGGAGGTGTGTCCGGTGGGGGCGCTGGCGGTGCGCGATGGGCGGATGACGCTTGATCTGGGGAAGTGCCTGTTCTGTGGTGAATGCGAGAAGCAGTGTCCGAAGGGTGCGGTCAAGTTTACGCGGAATCACCAATTGGCGACAAGGAAGCGGGATTCCTTGATCTTGGACGGGAGCGAGGCGAAGTTGGCGGCGGCGCTGGATGTGGAGAGCCGGAAACTGTTCGGGCGGTCGCTCAAGTTGAGGCAGGTCAGTGCGGGCGGGTGTGGTGCATGTGAAGCTGACTGCAATGTGTTGAGCACGGTGGTATTTGATCTGGGGCGGTTTGGGATTCAGTTTGTGGCGTCGCCGCGTCATGCCGATGGGGTGTTGGTGACGGGGCCGGTGACGAGGAATATGGAAGAGGCGTTGCGGAAGACTTATGATGCCATACCGGCGCCCAAGCTGGTGATCGCGGTGGGGGCCTGTGCGATTGCTGGCGGGCCGTATGCGGGGCATGAGGAGCAGTGTGGCGGAGCGTCGGCGGTGGTGCCGGTGGATGTGTATATACCGGGGTGTCCGCCGCATCCGGCGACGATCCTGGATGGGTTGTTGAGGGCATTGGGGCGGGTGAAGGAAGGGTGAGTATTTCGTTAAGGAGATCAA
>CAZSSA010000092.1:0-8854 GCA_964609375.1 uncultured Verrucomicrobiota bacterium
TATGTACTCATATGGAATTTATGAACCAGGGTACTAAGTACCCTGATTCTTAAATTCGCTGTGAAGTCACGACACCACTATGCCGGCGGTATACCGCCATTGGGCCCGGCGTGCCGGCCCGAGGGGAATCACTTGCGGAATGTGACCGTGCCCGTACCCCGGCAGCGAGACCATTCCATGGCTCCCTTGACACCATCGCCGTCATCGTCGCGAATGCCCAGGCTCAGGTTGAAGACCGTGTTGCTGGCGTTGGACGCGTACGGGTTGCGCCAGGCCGCGGGCAATTCCACCGTGTAGCGCAGCCGGGATGGACCGGTTGCCGCCACCATCGCGGCGACCGGCGCCATCCCTCGCGCCGCGTCCGGAATCGCCACGACGGTCCGGAAACGGCTGTCGAGGCCGATGGCTATCTCGCCACCGACCAGAACCGCGTCGCCACCATCGGCGTTCATGGGCACCCAGGTATCGTCACGCACATCGACGACAATCCGCAGCGTGGCCGCGGCCGTCACCTCCGCCGTCACGACGCCGGACACATCCGCCGGGCCGCGCCAGTCGCGCGCGCGCACACCGCCGTCAGGGGCGGGAATCCAGTTCCAGGGCCGGTCAATGGCCAGCGGTTGCGCGGCATCCCACGACGCCTCGGCCACGCGATGGAGTTGTTCGGATTCGTTGACGCCGCGCAGGACGCGGGCGCGCCTGGAGGGGTCCCCGATCCGCAGAGCCAGACCGCGGCGTTCGGCGTACCAGTCGGCACCGCCGTCCGGCGCCATCACCGCCACCCCGTGCAGGGACTGCGGGGAAGCAAGGAATATCCTCCGGTTCGCGTACTTCCACACGACCGTCTGGTTCGCAGGCACCATGGGCGGCAGCATGAGCGACGTCTTTTGAACCGCGCCGGTGGCCGGATCGATCCGCATGAACCACGCCGGCGCGACATTCACATCCCCCTGCGGCCGGCTGTAGGCCACCATCCGCACGACGGCGCCGGATCCCGCGGGGTGCAGGCTGAGGAAATACTGCCCGAGATTCGTGGTCCATGCCTTTTCAGCCGGTTTGCCCGGCGCGATCCTCATCCTGGAAAGCACATGCGTGCCAGCCCATACAAATTCCATCACCGTGCCGTTCCAACTCCATCCGCCACCGCGGTAGAGGACTTCGCCGGTCAGCGGATCCAGGACGGCATTCTTGCCCTGGTAACCGGACAAAAACCACCAGGGGCGGCCGTCGGGCGTTGGCGTCAGCGCGTACTTGTCCGTCACCCACGACCCGGGTATCGTGAAAGGCTCCTTCCAGAGCATCGTCTTCATGGCCAGGTTCCAGCAGCGGTACACCGCCCCTTCCCCTGCCGTGAAAACGCGATCCTCACCCAGGTCCCAGAAGCCGATCTTGTTCTTGCTGAACTCGGGGTTGGCGCACAACTCCCGGCCAAGTTTTCCGTCGGCGCCCAGTTCCTGAACGACCCAGGAGGCACTCGGGACGCCGGCTGACCGCCGTTCCAGGTACAGGCGCTCGCCGATCTTCCGGACGGCGCTGACCACCTGGTTGCTCGGCATCTCGCACCGCCAGCGAACGGCGCCATCCTTCGGGTTGACGCACAGGACTTCGGTGTTGTTGGTAAGGCCGGGGATCAGCAGATCGCCCTTCACGGCCAGCATCGCCGGGAAGTCCTTCTTCGCCGGAAGGCGCCAGCGCTCGACGCCCGTGGACAAGTCCATCCCGATCAGTTCCGTGTCCGTCCCCAGCAGGACCGTCTCATCGGTCCAGAAGACCCGGCGGATGATGTTGGAACTCCGGTACTCCCAGTACGGTTCCCCGAACCCTTCGGTGTCGATCAGCCTGGCATTGAAATAGCCATGCACCAGCGCCAGCCCGCGGTCCTCGTCCGGAAGCGAGAACGAAGCGGGAGAGTCCACGCTCCAGAGGCGGCGCGGCTCCGCATTGTCGGGCGGCTCCGGAGCGTCCCGCTTCGGCCCGGCGGACGGAACCGCGCGGCTGCGGACCGTGCGCGCGGGCGGGCCGAGCGGCGCCGCGGCGTCGGTGGCGCGGAAGGCGGAGATCAGGTTCGGGGCGCAGGACACCGCCAGGCCGCCCGCGGGCAGGAGCCGCTCGCCTGTCGGGAAGTTCGCCGCCGGCTTAAGCGTTGCCAGGTCGAACAGGCGCGCCCCGCCCGCCTCGGACACCCACAACCGGTCGCCGTTCACCACGCCGAACGGAAGGACGGGTTTCCAGTCCAGCGGCAGAACGGCCGCGGTGGCGCCGGTCCTGGAGTCGAGCAGCCGCACGCGCTCCCCGAACGTCACCACGAGGCCCTTCCACACACCCGCCAGCAGGGAATCGACGGACGCCGGAACATCCCAAAGGCTTTCCCCGGTGGCGAGATTGAGGGCGAAGATCCTGGCGCTGTCGTAGGGCGCCGCGATCACGGCATCTCCGCGCAAAAGCAACGGATTCATCACGCTGCGCGGGGCGCGGTCATCGCCCGGCGCGCGCGTGTAGGAGCGCATCCAGACGAGGCCCCCGGTCAGCGGGTCCAGCAGGAACAGCCGCCCCATGTGGGTGGAAAAACAGATGCCGCGCGGGGTGGCCAACGCCCGCGGCAGCTCACATCCGTAAACCTCGGCATAGGCGTAGTGGGTGCCCCGAAGGTCGTCGCCCATGACCAGCAGGCGGTTCCACAGCACGGTCCCGGTGCGCGCCTCGACGGCCAACGCGCGGAAGCCGGTGCTGCCGCCGAGGCTGCCCCGCGCCAGGAAATAGACGATTCCGCTGGCCAGGCAGGGTTCCGAGGCGATGTGCATCTCCGCCAGTTCGTCAATGTCGCGGCTCCGCCACCGCGGGGCGCCGGTCTCGACATCCAGCGCCGTCAATCCGAAGGTGATCGCCAACCCGAAGCTGGTCATCCGTTCCGCATGCCGGCAGACCGCCACGTTGTCTTCGACGGCCACCCCGAACAGAGGCGGCGGGATTTTGGGTGTGGCGATCGCAGACGTCGCGTCGTGCATGTCGCCGACAACCACCGGATCGAACGCGACCGTCCACAGGTTGCTTCCCGAATCGGCGTCGTAGCGCCGTAAGGAAAGTCCGTTGTTGACGAGCACGGTGCGGCCGGCGGCCTCCGGCCGGCAGACCGGGCGAAGGAACGAGTCCCGGTACGTAATATGCGTCGAGACGTTCACCATGAGTTCATCGGACGGGAAGACGGGCGCCTTCCAGCACGCGCTCAGCCCGGCGCCCCCTGGAAAAGGCGACGGGGGCTGCCGCGGCTTGCCCGTCAGCCCGCGAACGAACTGCTCGACGGTGACCGTCCTGTCGCCGATCCTCACAGACGCACTCCGCTCCGCGGCGCTCAGCGCGGCGAGCAGATCGGTCGGGGGGCCGCTCGCCGGCGCGAGGGATTGCGCGTACGCCCACTTGGCGTCCAGGGTCGGGCTCCTGGTCGTGCGGCGCAGCGCCCCGTACCACAGGAAGGCCAGATCGGGATGACCGGCGTCGAGCAGCCGGTCGGCAACCCGCTGAGCCCCCGCATTCGCGGCCGGGGTGCCGCCGTAGAGCCGCCAGTATTCCCCGAACTTACGCAAGTCGTCTTCCGGCAGCGACGCGAGCGCCCGTTCCGCCTCCCGCCCCAACGCCTCCTGGAAGACGGCCGCCCGCGGCCACTTCGACGCCTCCTGCCGGATGAACTCAACGGCGTCGATTCCGATCCCGTCGCCGCGCAGTTGAATCTGCATCCCCTGCCGCTTCAACAGATTCAGCGCCTCGGCCCCCATGGACGCCTGGCGTGAAACAGAATCGATGGTATCGACCAGCGCGACGGCTTCCTCGACGATGATCGACTCCGACTGCTTCTCCAGGACCCCGGCGTACGCCGCCTCGTCCGCGAAGACGTTCGGCAGGGCGCCCGTGCCCTTCAGAACGGCCAACCCCTCCCTGATGCGGCCACTCCGGATCAGCATCCGCCCTTCCTCGCGCCGGACGGCGAGCAGCGTGTCGTTCGTACAGAACGGCGCCAGCAACCGCAGCGCCTCGACGCCTTCCTCGTAGAGCCGGAGAGCGCGGAACGTGCCCGCCATGCCGGAGACGGCCTCCGGCGTCGGCGCCTTTCCCCCGGCAACGGACTCGAACAGGCCGCGCGTCCGGTCGAGATCCTCGGCCTCGGCGTATCCGGCGACCTTGCCAAGCACGGTTTCAAAGGTGGTGATGAAACTCCTCGAACCGGATGCCCAGATATCGCCCTCCGCACTGGTGGCCCGGAAACGGTAGTAGTACTTCTGTCCGTTGGCCAGTTTGGTCAAGGTCGCGGTCACCTGACCGACAGCCTGGATGCCCAGGTCGTTCGTGTTGGCCCAGGCCCCCTCCCCCATGTCGTTGGTGCCCCAGTAGCAGCGCACCTGCGTCGGCGCGTCGCCGGTGGACAGCAACATTCCATGCACGCGGGCCGACGTGCCGATCACATCCGAGCAGCCCGTGTTGCGGATGAACACCCCGCTGGCGCCCCAGGCCACGGCGACCTCGCCGGCATCGTAGATCACCTGCGCCGTCCGCCCGGCGCCGGTCACGTCGGAAAACCGGTACGCGCTGAAATCCGCGCCGGGGGCGCGCAGCACCACCGCGATCCGGCCTTTCAACCGGGATTCGGGAACGGACAGGTTCAGCGCCAGCACGGCATTGGTGATGCTCGCCGCCAGCGCCGCGTCGCCGTGCAGCACTTTCAACTGGTCGTAATTCACCCCGGCGAACGAACCCGCATTGACCACGTCCACCCGCAGCATGGCGCGCTGGAACGGCGTTCTCCCGAAGGCGAAGGCGCCATCGATCGTCAGCACGCCCGGCGCGCCGTTCGAGGCTCCCGGCTGGATCACGGCCCCGAGGTTGGTCAACCGGTAGTTCCCCGACCCGTTCTCCACCTGGATCGTGTTCGTTCCGCCCAGGTTGTTCCGCAGCACCCAGTGGGCGTTATTGGTGAGGACTACCCGCTCGCCGGCCCCGCCGGCGTTGAACCAGCATTCGCCGCTGCCCAGCGCGTTCGGGTGCTCGACGTTCAGGTTGTTGTAGCGTAGCGTAACTCCGCCCGAGAAGTTGGTGTTGTTGCCGGTGAGATGGAAATTCCGCCCGGCAGTCGCATCGGCGTTGATGACCAGCCGGCCTGTCCCGATGATCTCCGAATCGAGGTAGTTGTCCGTCCCCCACCGGTAGTCGCGGATGCCGTACAGGTTTCCCACGCCGTTGGTCAGGTATAGCCGCCCGCCGCAGCGGCCCGTCCCCATCGGCCCGAACAAGAGGGACCCCCCGTTGTGCAGCGCGATATCCACACCGAGCAGCGTCACGTTGAAATTACACCAGTTGTTGTTGATCCGCACCTGGCCGTTGCTGAAGACGTTGATCCGCGGCGCCGGGATGGATCGGTAGTCGTGCACGTCGGTCATATTGCTGCCGACACCCGGGTCGCCGAAGATGAGCATCGGCGCCAACGAGCCGCCGCTGACGTTCACGGTGGCGCTGCCGAGCGCCTGGTTCGTGCGCACGGTGAAGGTTCCGGCCACGGTCCCCGTGACGTTCAGTGTGCCGGTCCAGTTCGTGTTGAAGCCGCTGGCAAGCGTGACGCCCGAATACTGGTGGGCGTCGAACAGGGCCGTCACGGTCCCCGTCCCGGAAATCGGCCCGGCCATCGTCAGATAGCTGATGTAATCCGCATCCCACGTGCCGTTGCCAGCCACCGTCATCGGGCCGGTAAACAAGAGCGAAAATCCGTTCCCATACCCCCGGATCGTGCCGCCGTTCAGGATGATCGGCGAATCCACCTTCAGCGTGGTCGAGGGCTGCTGGCTCTGCAACACGCCCGTACCGTTCAGCACGATCGACGCCGGCGCGTTGGTGCCGGAGACGAGCGAGTTGGTGAGGCCCACCGTGTGGCCGGCAATGACCGCCGTGTCCCCTTTTCCGGGAAAACCGCTGTTCGCCTTCCACGTGCCGGGCGCGTTCCAGTTGCCGTTGGTGGCATCGCGGTATTCCGCCGCGCCCGCCGTCGCGGCGAGTTCAGTCGCCAACGCGAGCAGGAAAAGAAACCCTATGACAATGTGCGACACCGTATTCTCCTCGTTGACCTTGCTCATTCCATTCGGTCTTACATCTGTATCATTAGAGCGATTGCAGGAACAAGAGAATTTCGGCACCAACCTGAACACCTGAATCCTTAGCGAAGCACGTCGGCGTACCGCCGCCGCGCTTCGCCAAGGATTCAGGCGCATCTGCGATTAATCTTGTCTTTCATGTCTATCATTTTGTACTCTCGACCATGTCCATTTAGAAGCATTGGGAGAAACCATGATCAATCATCAACGTGCCTTGCCCGCCATTGCACACCGGATACCGATCTGGAGCGCCTGCGTTTTGGCCGCGCTTCTCCTGGCAACAGGGCCCGGCCTCGCCGTGTCGGCGGCAAACGCACCGGACTATCCGCGCGTGACCTCGTTCACGCCACCGGATTTGACATGGGTTCCGCGCACACTGGCGAAGGAACCTGCCTACGTCTCCACCAACGTGAGGTACTGCATTTTCGTTCTTGGCGACGGGCACAAATCCGTAATGACGATGGCATGGGACGAATCGGAAGGCGCCGGCAAGGGCTATGACACACTCTACGCCGACACCAACCTGAATGGCGTTCTGGGCGAGGAAGGCGAGCGCTTCTTCTGGAGCAACGATCCAGCCCAACGGACGGAGGAGAAGGAGAAGCATGAACGTTACCTTGTCGAGAACGTCAAGGAGGCCGGATCCGACCGCGTCTACTCCTTCCGCTTCGCCGGCGTGTATCAGCCCGATATCCTGCAGTACGACTCGGGGTACCGGATGTCGTCACCCGGTTTGAGTTACGATGTCGGGCCTCTGCCTGGTGATCTCAAGCTCCTGTGGGGCAGTTCGCTTGCGACCGCTCCGGTGTACCGGTTCGGCGGCGAGCCGATCCCGACCGTGAACGGCAAGCACGCGGGCGAAGCGCTCGGGACCTGGAAGGCCGGCGAAAATGTCACCGCGTCGGTGTGGCTTGCGCTGCACGGTGCTCCGGCGGGGGCGCAGTTGCGCTTTTACGGCGCAAAGTTCCCCTCCCTGGCCGCGGCCGTGCGGGACAACCGCTGGGGCAAGGCCGGATACCCCATCGTCCTGCTACGTGTCCTCGATCCCGCGACGCGGCAACTCCGCGAGATCATCCCGTTCGGCGACTCCTGCCCCTGTGCGGGCGGCTTTGCACCGCAGATGATCCTGCCCTCCCGCGTGCCCTCGGGCGCACACGAGGTGGTGGTGCGGATGCTGCGGGTGCCCGAGCTCGGCGGCTGCACGGATTTTGTGTGGACGGTGACTGTCGAGAATCCGTTTGAAAAGAACCCGGTGGCCGATCCCGCCTTTGCGGCCTTGAAACAGCAGTTTCCCGACGCCGCGATCGTGACCCTGCGCCGGGCCGATACCGCCGCCGAGCGCGCGACGCTGCGCGACGGGGAGCGCGTGATCCCCGCCGCCGCAACCGACACGACACTGCTGCCGAACAACCGCGACTGGGATGCCCGCCACGCCAACACCGGCACGGAACAGCACCTCACCGTCGGCCAACGTCCCCACCAGTACGCCGATCTGCGCAGCCTGCTCCGCTTTGACCTCACCGGCATACCGCGGCAAACCGAAATCCTCGGCGCACGCCTGCGTCTGGCCCTGATCGTGGCGGGCGAGGGTCCGACCTACGCCCCGGACGACACCCTCGAGGCCTTCGCCCTGCGCCGCCCCTGGAACGAGCGTCAGGACAATCCTGAAGGCTCTGCCTGCTGGTTCGGTCCACGCTTCCGCGGCAAACTCCGCTCCGAGAAGTGGAATCAGGAGGGCGCCGCCGGCGAGGAGACCGACCGGGATGCCAAACCGGCCGGTGCCACGACGGCCATGAGCGGCTTCCCCGACAGGGCCAAAAACGAACTCGTCCGGTTCGTTGACATGGATCTGACCGACCTGGTCAAGGCCTGGCAAGCCGGGACGCGGCCCAATTACGGTATCCTGCTGCAGATGCGCGGCAAAGGCGGCGGTTTCATCGCGTCCAGCGAGCAGGGCGACTTCCCGTTACGGCCGGCGCTGGTCATTGCCTATCGCGGCGCGGACCCGGCACCGACCTATACGCCGCGGCCCGGCGAGGACCTTGACCAGGCGCTGCAGCAGGCCGCGCTGACGAAGCGGCCGCTGGTCATGCGATTCTACATGGAGAGTTGCGGCATCTGCCAGAAGGTCGAGGCCAGCACGTTCCAGGACGATCGCGTCGTCAAGGCGTTGAACGAGATGCTGGTCGTGAAGGTAGATGCCGAGCGGCACATGGACAAGGCCAGGGCGCTGGGCGTCGAAGGCACGCCGACGATCCTGGTAGTGGATCCGGGCACCGTGGCGGCAGGTGTCCCCCCTGCCGATTCCGGAAGGGCGGGTGGAACACCCGCCCCCACGGCGAGTGGACTCAGAGTGATCGCCCGTATCGAGGCTCCGGACATGATGCAGCCGGAAACGCTGCTGCCGAAGTTGGCGGTGGCGCTGCCGGCACGACCGCGGGCGGCCCTGCCGCGGGGTTCGTCCGATTCCGTGGGGGCGGGCGTCCCGCCCGCCCATTCCACTGCTCCCGCCGGCGTGATCGAGGGACTCCAGAAGGAAGACGGCCAAGGCGCATCCGCTGTCGCCACCCGGGTGCTGGCACTGGCGGGCCCGGACGCGCTGTTCTTGTCAGCCATCTGTCCGGAGCCGAAGCCGGAGGCGATCTTGGCCAAGGCCGATGCCCGCGATGCGGATCAGGTCTGGCAGGATGACTGCATCGAGTTCTTTGTGGAGCCGGTCAAGG
>CAZSSA010000093.1:0-8507 GCA_964609375.1 uncultured Verrucomicrobiota bacterium
GGGGATGAGATATAAGATATGAAATTTAAGATATGAGATATGAAATTTAAGATATAAGATATGAAATTTAAGATATGAGATGTGAGGTATGAGATTAGTCTAGGGTTACGGTGTTGTTGTAAGCCGGAACGGAGGTGTTGAAGCCGCGGAGTTCTTTCAGGGCGTCGGCAAAGGTCTGGGAGGCTGAAGGTTCGCCGTGAGTCACGAAGACATGCTGTGGCGGTGTTTGGAGGCGGGAGAGCCATTTGATGAGTTCGCCGCGATCGGCATGAGCGGAGAAGCCGGGGAGTTGGGCGATCCGGGCGCGCACGGGATAGCTTTGGCCCAGGATGCGCACGGGGGAAACGCCGTCGAGGATGATGCGCCCGAGGGTGCCGACGGCTTGATAGCCAACGAACAGGACGGTGGCAGATGGTTTGGAAATGTTGTTGGCCAGATGATGCTTGATGCGTCCGCCGGTACACATGCCGGCGCCAGCGATGATGGCGGCCGTTCCGGAAATGTTGTTAATGGCTTTGGAGTCATCCACGGTTTGCGTCATGCTCAGGGCGGAGAAGTGGAACGGGGATTGATTTTTCCGAATGAGGCGCTGCATATCGGCGTCCATCAGGTCCAGATGTTTTTCGAAAACGCGGGTGACGCTGTTGGCCATGGGGCTATCGACGAAAACCATGATGCGGGGGATGCGGTTGGCGAGAATGAGTTGGTTGAGGTAGTAGAGGACTTCCTGGGATCGTTCGATGGCAAAGGATGGAATGATGAGGTTGCCGCCCCGTTTGTGGGTATCGATGATGACATCGGCAAAGTTGTCGGCGATGAGATTGGTTTGCTCGTGGTCACGGTCGCCGTAGGTGGATTCCATGACGACGTAGCGGGTGGGCGGGCAGTATTCGGGATCTTCGAGGATGGGGCGGTCCCAGCGGCCGAGGTCGCCTGAGAAGAGGACGGAGGATTTTCCGGCTTCCACGCGGATGGAGGCGGAGCCGAGGATGTGGCCGGCGTCGAAGTAGGTGACGCGGATGGCATCGCCGATGGAGAAGGTTTGCCTGTAGGAAACGGATTGGAAGTGGGAACAACAGGCTTCGACGTCGTCGGGGCTGTAGAGGGCTGCTTCCGGGTGGGGCGCCTGGCGGCCTTCCTTTTCGTGGCGTTTACGTTTGAACGCGGCATCTTCCGACTGCAGTTTGGCGGAATCCATGAGGACGATTTTGGCGATCTCGCCGGTGGGGAATGTGCCGAAGACGGGGCCCTTGAAGCCGTCGTGGACGAGACGGGGCAGGTAGCCGCAATGATCGATGTGGGCATGGGTTAGCAAGACGGCATCGATGCTGGAGGGAGGGACGGGAAAGGGGTCCCAGTTGCGGGATTTCAGGTCGCGTTCCTGGTAGAGGCCGCAGTCGATGAGAAGTCGTTTGCCTTCCGCTTCCAGGAGGTAGCGGGAACCGGTTACGGTTTGGGCGGCGCCGAGGAAAGTCAGTTTCATGCTCATGGTCGGAAGGATAGGAGGGAGAAGGGAGAGGGTCAATTGGAAATGGTGGGGAGGGAGGGTTCGGGGTTCAGGGTTCAGGTGGGGGAGGGGGAGACGGCGGACTACAGACTACGAGGGAGGGGATGATTATGATTGCTTGGAGGAGGGTGCAGGGCATTGACTTGAGGGAGGGGGATGCATACGATGAGGGACATGAAAACCTTGGACAAACTTAGCATACGGGAGTTGATGGCGAGATGCCGGCTTGGGGTGACGGTTGCTGAGCGACGGAAGCCACAGGATATTCTCGTTACAGTGACACTGCATATCGACTTGACGCGGGCGTGTCGGAGTGACCAATTGACGGATTCGGTGGATTACAAGGCCATCAAGTTAAGTATTCTATCGGAATTGGAAAAGAAGTCGTTCAAGTTGATTGAACGGGTGGCACAGCGGGTGGCGGACATATCGATGCGTGACGGGCGTGTGGAGCGGGTGACGGTTGTGGTGCAGAAGCCTGGTGCGTTGCGGCATGCGCGGTGTAGTGAAGTTGAAATTGATCGTGAGAGAAAGAAGGTGGCGGGATGAACAAGGAACGGGTAGCGCAACTGGTGAAGGAATTGTTGGTGGAGATTGGCGAAGATCCCCATCGGGAGGGGTTGCTCAAGACGCCGGATCGTGTGGCGGCGGCCTATGATTTCCTGACCTCCGGTTATCGGACGGACCTGAAGGAGGTTGTGAATGACGCCGTGTATCAGGCCGAAGCGAACAACATGGTGGTGCTCAAGAATATTGAGTTATACAGCCTGTGCGAACACCACATGCTGCCGTTTTTCGGGAAGTGTCACATCGGTTATATTCCGCGGACCAAGGTGCTGGGGGTGAGCAAGCTGGCCAGGATTGTGGATGCCCTGGCGAGGCGGTTGCAGATTCAGGAGCGACTGACGGCACTAGTGGCGAATGAGATCATGGATATGATTAATCCGGAGGGGGTCGGTGTGGTCATGGAATGCCGGCACCTGTGCATGTGTATGCGGGGTGTTGAGAAGCAGGATTCCGTGATGACGACGTCAACGGTGCTGGGGAGTTTCCATAACAGTCCGAGCACGAGAGCGGAATTCATGAGTCTGGTAAAGAATTGACACATGAACACCGTTGTGAAATCGCGATCCATTCAAATCCGGCTGGCTCAGGTTGAGGTCCGGCCGGGGCGGCCACGGGAGAATACCCGGCATATGATTGACTGGGTGGAGGAGGCGCGCAGGGCGGGGGTGGAACTGATCGTCTTTCCCGAGCTGGCGATCCCGGGTTACCTGTTGGGTGATGAGTGGGAGCGGCCTGCGTTTCTGCGGGAGTGTGAGGCCTGTGGAGAGGCGTTACGTGAGGCGGCGCGGGGTGTGGTTGTGATGTTCGGGAATGTCGGGGTGGATTGGCATAAGCACAACGAGGATGGGCGGGTAAGGAAGTATAATGCTTTGTTTACCGCCGCGGATGGGACGTTTATCGGACCGGAGGGGGGGCCCTATCCTTTTGTGCTGAAGACCCTGATGCCGAATTACCGGGAGTTTGATGACAGCAGGCATTTTTTCGACAACCGGAAGCTCGCGCTTGAGATGGGGTGTAGCCCGTCGCAGTTAATTGCCCCGGTTCGTGTGGGGGGGTGGAGTGTCGGGGCGGTGTTGTGCGAGGATGGATGGGAGACGGATTACCTGATCTCGCCGTTGCGCCTCCTGGCGGACAAGGGGGCGGATTTTTTTGTCAACGCCAGTGCCTCGCCGTTTACCTTCGACAAGAATCATAAACGGCACCGGGTATTCTCGGCGGCGGCCGGGGCGCTTGGGCGGCCCCTGGTGTATGTCAACAAGACCGGCGTGCAGAATAACGGTAAGACGGTTTTCACCTTTGACGGGGCCTCCTGCGTGTATGACGGAAGCGGGAATGTGGTGGAGGGACCGGCGGCGTTTGAGGAAGGCGTTCTGGATGTGACGGTGCCGATGGACGGGCGCGCCTTCGGGCATCCGATACCGGCGCGGCGCGATGGGATTGCCGAACTGGACAAAGCGATCCGGTATGGTACGGAACGGTTCATGAAGGCGTGCGGGGTTGAACGGGTGGTGGTCGGCGCCTCGGGCGGAATAGACTCGGCGGTGGTGGCGGCCCTGTATCGGCGCCTATTGCCGGCGGAACAGGTGTTGCTGGTCAACATGCCCAGCCGATTCAATTCGCAGACGACGATCGGGCTGGCCCGGCAGTTGGCGTCCTCCCTTGGATGCGGGTATGTGGAGGTGCCGATCGAGGAAAGTGTCCAGTTGACGAGGCGGCAGGTGGACGGGTTGAACGTGGCGTGGCCGTCGGGAACCCGGACGTTACGGATGTCGGATGCGGCACTGGAGAATGTCCAGGCCCGGGATCGGGTGGCGCGTGTGCTGTCGGCTGTGGCGGCGGCGGTTGGGGGCGTGTTCACTTGCAACGCCAACAAGAGCGAATTGACCGTTGGGTACACCACGCTCTATGGGGATCTGGGAGGGTATCTGGCCAACATTGCGGATTTATGGAAGGGTGAAGTGTATGCACTGGGACGCCATCTGAATGCGCAGGGGGATGGTGTGGCCGTTATTCCGGAAGGCTGTTTTACGGTGACGCCTTCGGCGGAGTTGAGTGCGGCACAGGCGGTAGATGAGGGGAAGGGCGACCCGCTGGTGTATCCTTATCACGATTGTCTTTTCCGGAGTTGGGTCGAGGCCTGGAACCGGACGACCCCGGAGGAAATCCTGGAATGGTATCTGGGTGGTGTGCTTGAACAGCGCCTTGGGTTCGAGGGGGTGGTCAGCGATTTGTTTGAGACGCCGGGGGCGTTCGTAGCGGATCTGGAGCGCTGGTGGAATCTCTATCAGGGACTGGGAGTGGCGAAGCGGATCCAGGCTCCGCCGGTGCTGGGGGTGAAGCGGCGGGCGTTTGGCTTTGATCATCGTGAATCACAGATGGGGGCGAGGTATACGCGAAGATATGAGGAACTGAAACAGCGGGTGAGCGGGGCGGGAAAGTAGGGGGATCAGTTCGGGGCGGCAGGGGATGGTGGTTCCGTCATGACATCCGGAATTTCATCAACCACGACCGAGTTGCCGCGTTCAATCCGGCACAGCAGGTAGACGATTCCGATGAGCAGTAGATTGGTGATGGCATTTGCAAACCCGAAGACAATGGCCCCATGCTCCATATTGAGCATGACCGTTACGACGACCTGACAAACCCAGATGCCAATGGCCAGCAGGAACTTCAAGGCGAAGATAATCAACATACCGTGATGGGGAATGCCATTTCTTGGCGGCAAGCCGTTTTGGGCGGCATGGATGTCCCGTTGCATGGACGACCGCAGGACGATCCAAAGCACCAGGGCAAGGATTTCAAGGGGAAGAATGGCTGATCCATACCATTTGAAAGCCAGTAGTTTGTGCTGGGAGAACATCCAGCCCGTCAGTACCGCCGTCCCAACCGTGGATAATCCCATAATGCCGTCAAAAAGACGGAAGGCAACGGTAAGCCATTTGGATTGAGGGCCTGTGATCGGGACCACCGGCATTTCTTCAATACCGCTTGGATTCCATGGGGCGGGCGGATGGAAATGCCTGTCACCGCCCATCCGGTACCAGTCACGATAGGCGCAGACCATGAAGGTGGCGCTGATGGTGGAGAAGAGGGCCAGCCACAAGAAAATGAACCGGTATCCGAAATCGGATCCATTGCACAGCATCTTGGCCAGATCCACAAAGGCGCCGGCCAGGACTCCGGCGACAATCGTGAACAGGGATCGAAGCATTGCCTGCGCCGAACAGAATTGACCAAACCGTGATTTCGGGAATATCCGCATCTCGCAGGGGAAGCCTGACACGGTTACCAGTGCCGCCATAAAGGCGCCAATCACGACATTGCTCAGGTTCAGCCAGTAAAAATAGTGGCTTGGAAGGGTTACAAAGACCCAGACGAGACTGATGATATTTCCGAGCACGGCAAAGATGGCGCCATAGGTGCAGATGCGCATCGGGTGCCATCGGTCAACGAAGACCGCCATGAAATACATGGCCACCATCATGACAATGGAGGAGATGCCTTGTATATATCCGATCTGGGCCAGCGACAACCCCATCTGTTGATTGAAGAACACCGCGAAGATGTAGATGGCCGCCCCACAGGCTCCAAAGGCGGTGGATAGGAACCGGAACCAGTAAAACCGGTGGGAAAACGATTCGTTGAAAAACGTTTTAAACCCGCGAAATCCCTTGCCGGAATGGCGGTCTTCCTCATTCGGAGGGGGGTATTGCCCCTCCTTGATCATCAAGCAGGCAACTCCGAATCCAGCCAGGTAAAGCAGCGCCGCGCCGACGAAGATTTCCCTCATGTGGGTGCCGGCATATTTAAAGATAAAGCAGTTGTACAAGGCGCTTGCCCCTGTGCCGACAATCTTCAATGCGCCAACGAAGCGCGAGAGGAATTGAGCTGGAATCACATCATTAAATAAATAAAAGAAGACTGAGCTGACAAACATGTTGAAGAACTGGAACATAATCAGGAAAAGAGCGACCAGTGCCATCGTGATGGTCGCCGGTGTGTAGCGCTGCAGGAAGGCGGAGTGGTTCTGCAGGAAGGCGGAAAGATCATCGCTTAACCCGAGAAGCGCCAGGCAGGCGCAAAGGAACGGCATGGTCCAGAGAATGAAGGGAATACGCCTGCCCCAGCGGCTGCGGTATCGATCGCTTTTGAAGCTTACATACGGGCAGACCGTTACATTCAAGATGCCTGGCGCGGCTGTTAGAATCAGTCCCATCAACCAGTTCGGGCAACCCAGAGCCTTCATTTTGAGAGGTAGTATGCTTGGGACGACGGCTTCCATCAGTGTAAAACAGAAGTCACCCCACAACAGCCAGGCGAACAGGACAAACAAGCCCGTCTTGGTGTAGGTCAATGTTCCGCAATGATACGGTTTTCCATTCATAAACTTGTGAGGGGACAGTTTCGACTTAGTGGAAGCGCACTTCTTCCTCTCCTGATTTGGCGGCTGCCAGATTCTTGCCAAAGCCCCTTGCCATCACGGTGACGAGGATAATGACCGTGATGCCGAGACCAAGATAGGTGAGGCCTTCCGGGTTGATAGCGGGTGCTACGGGTAAGACCGCTGCCGGGGGTGCCGCCGGCCTTGTTGCCACCAGTTTCTGATAGGTCGGGACCATACCGGGAAACACATAGGTCCAAAGCAGATGCATACCTCCCACCATAACCGCCAGGATGAGAGAATGCTTGAAGGTAAAACGGAAGATATCGGATTCGTGCCCCACGAGGCCGGTGGCGCCGGTTGCCACTGAGATGGACTGAGGGGAGATCATCTTGCCGCAGACTCCGCCGCAAGTATTGGCAGACATGGTAATGACCGGATCAATGCCTATCTTGGTGGCTGTGACCTCCTGAAGTTTCCCGAAAAGGGCGTTGGTCGAGGTGTCGGATCCCGTCATGAATACCCCGAGCCAGCCGATGATGGCGGCGAAGAACGGAAACACGGAGCCGGATGTGGCAAAGGCGCTTCCGAGGGTGATTGCCATGCCTGAGAAGTTCATGATGTAGGCGAAGCCAAGGATGGTGGCGATGGTGGTGATGGGCCACCGGAGGGTTTTCAGTGTTTTCCAGGCAACGTCCAGAGCGGTGCCGAGGGATGCGCCCATGACGGGGATTGAGAAGAACCAGGCAAAGAGGATGGCCGTACCGGCGGCGCTCAGGAAGTTAAAGCTGTAGACAGCAGGCTTGGCCTTGTCCATGTTGTCGACGATCATGTTGTTGAGGCCGTGAATAGGGATGGTGAAGTTGAAGAGAAATCCCATGATTTGATCGAGGGCGACCTTGCAGGGTTTGATTCCCCAGACGGTGACGAAAAGCGAGAGGATCATAAACGGTGCCCAGGCCCTGAAAATCTGGCCGCCGGTATACCGGAGTTTCTCCCTGCCCAAACTGGGTTTTTCGTCCGGGAAATGCCAGCTTGTTTTCGGGTGCCACCGTTTGAGGAAAGCCACGGTGCAGACAATGGAGGCGAGGGAGGCAATGATGTCAGGGAGCAGCGGGCCGATGAAGTTGGATGACAGATACTGGGCGAGGGCAAAGGAGACGCCGGAGACGAGACAGGCCGGCCAAACGGCGATGCCTTTTTTAAAGCCGGAGACGAGGATGACGAGATAGAGAGGAATAAGGACGCTCATGAATGGCAGGGTCCGTCCGACCATCTGGCTCAGGGCCATATCGGGAAGTCCTGCGACCTGTGCGCCGACAATGATCGGGATGCCGATGGCGCCAAAGGCGACGGGAGCGGTGTTGGCCAGCAGGCAGACTCCGGCGGCATAGAGGGGATTAAAGCCGAGACCGACCAGCATGGCTGTGGTGATGGCGACAGGAGTGCCGAAGCCGGCGGCCCCCTCGATGAAGGCACCGAAGGAGAAAGCGATTAGTAGCGCCTGCATACGGCGGTCATCCGAGATGGAGGCGAGCGAGTTCTTGATGACTTCGAACTGCCCCGTTTTTACAGACAAGTGGTAGATGAAGAGGGCGGTGATGACGATCCAGCAGACAGGGAACAAACCGAAAAGGGCGCCATAGGCGGTGGACAGAAGGGCGTATTTCGCCGGCATTCCATAAACCGTGACCGCCAGGGTAATGGCGATGACTGTGCCGCTAATGGCGGCCCAGTGTCCTTTCATGCGCTTGAAGGCAAGTGCCCAAAAGAGAAAAAAGATGGGGGTGGCGGCGACCAATGCAGACAAGAAGATATTCCCCGTAGGGTCGATATTCATTTTCCATGGCATTATGGAGTGCTTCTCCTGGCTATCGCGTTGCAATCGCCTTGGGTTTTGTGTGGCGAGTATACATCGCTGGATGTTGAGAGCAAGTCGAGATCAAGCGGATGTCAATCCGTATAGCGGGATTAACCAGAGGCTGTGGTTTGGATAGCGTTGGTCAACGGATGGCGCGGATAAAAAATACGATTGAAGTCTGTGATGGCCTT
>CAZSSA010000094.1:0-8417 GCA_964609375.1 uncultured Verrucomicrobiota bacterium
ATCACCGACACAAACCTCCCGGCGAGGTTCAAAAATCACAATCTTGTTCGATCCCGCCCGCCCCGCCCACCGTTCAGCATTCCGCAAACTCGGCCCCTCCGCCATCACTTCAACAACCTTCCCCACCATCCCCTCATTAATCAAAATCCCGCGCCGGTCCTGATCCTCCAGCAAAACTTGATTCCGCCTCATCTTCTCTTGAGCAGTAACATCATCCACCAACAGGGCCGCCGGAGTCCCCTCGCGCGGCGAATATTTGAAAATATACGCGTTATCAAACCCCGCCTCATCCATCAAACGCCGCGTCGCCTCAAAATCCTCCTCCGTCTCCCCCGGAAATCCCACAATCACATCCGACGTCAACGCCAACGTGGGCACCGCCGCCCTCAACCGCCGGACCGCATCCAGATAACCGCCTGCCGTATACCCCCGCCGCATCAGCCCCAAAATACGATCCGACCCCGACTGGACCGGCAAATGCAGGTGATCACAAACACCGGGAACCTCCGCCATCGCACGGGCCAGTTCTTCCGTACAACCCGAGGGATGCCCCGACGTAAATCGAATCCGCCGGATCCCCTCCACCTCGGACACAGCCTCCAGCAACCTCGACAGCGGTTCCGTAAATCCACGTGCCGACCCCTTGGCATCCGGCCATACCGCATGGGTCCGCCCGTAGGACATCACGCTCTGCCCGAGCAGCGTCACCTCCTTGACCCCTCGCTCCGCCAGTGCCCGCACCTCATGCAATACGCTCTCCGCCGAACGACTCCATTCCCGCCCCCGCACCTTGGGCACAATGCAGTACGCACAATGCCGGTCACACCCAAGCAAAATGTTTACATACGCCGACATCTTCTCGCCCACATGATCCGTCAGGGGGAGCCCGTCTTCCTCTCCCTCGCTGCCGGTATCCACCACGGGGCCCTTCCCCGCACGAACCGCCTCAATCACTGCCGGCAAAACATGCAGCCGCCGCGGTCCCACCGAAAAATCCAACCCTTTGACCTTCCCAAGGATCTCCACACCCATCCGCTGCGCCATACACCCTACCGCCCCAACCACCACCCCGCCCCGCTCCCGCTTATGAACCGTCATCAACCGCAACTTGCCAAGCGCCTTATCCTCCGCCTTCCCCCTCACGCTGCATGTGTTGACAATAATCACATCCGCATCCGACTCCCCCTCCGCCAGAGAATAGCCATGCCGAACCAGCAACGCCGCAATGCTTTCGCTGTCGCGCTCGTTCATCTGGCAACCATACGTCTTGATAAACACCACCGGCATCCCCGCCGGCTTGTTCGCCTCCGTCATCGCTTCCCCTTCTCTTTCGTCGTATCGCCCTCAAACCACCCCGGCCACGATAGCGCACTTGATTTCCAGCGCGGATGGGCCAGTGTCCCATCAAGCGTAAACTCCAGCAATTTGCTGATCGGGAACGTCAGTGCACGCAACGCAGGCCCGATCACTTTCCGCTCCGTCACCGGACGGACCTTCACCACAAACCCAAGGACCCCATCCAGTCCGATATCACCATCAGCCTCAATCGCAAACACATCCCCGTCCAGCCGCATATCCCGACTCCGCACCTTCCCGTTCTTGATATCAAACGTTGCACGGGCCTCCCTCTGCAACACGAACATGTCCACCCCGGGAAATCGCGCCATCAACGCCTGGGTCAGCCCGCCAAACAAGGGAATACTGAAAAGTTGCCCCTGCCGGATATTCACTTCCCCCCTCCCGACAATGTTCGTCGTTGCCCCCCCCACAACACCCTTGAACTCAATATTCCCGTAAACCTTCCCCTGAATCCCCGTCGCCATCCCCGGATTAACCATGCTCAGCACGTCACGCAACTCCGCATGCAGTATCTCCCCTTTAACGGTATAGCGGGTCTGTTTCGGCTCCACATCATCGGGCATGGACATCACCGCCGCGGTAAACGATCCCCCGGCGATCCGCCCCCGGATGTCCGTCACATCATTGGTCATCCCGCGCATCACACATTTGACCGATACCTCATCCGCCCGGAACCGGCCCACTTGCAAATCGCCACCTTCCGCCGTCACTTCCAGCGCCGTCAACGCCCTGTCCCCATACGCAAACCGTCCCTTGGCATAGAGCCGCTCCCGGTTGGCAAACGTCCACGTCTCAGGAATCCACCCTTGGGGCAACTCGATAATCCTTGCCAGCATCGGCACCTCAATGGTCGATACCGCCTCCCCCTCCACCCACCCCCTCTCCAGATCAATCGTTATCCCTCCTGTCACCGACCGACCGGCCATCACCAGAACCATCGGATTTAACAGCAACCGATGCCGTCCCGCTCCCCGCTCATGCTTCCAGGTTATATTGGCAAACCCCACCGCCGCCCCCAGATAGCCAAACTCCGATGCCTGAAAACTCCCCTCCGCCACGCTCAATCGCGCATCCCCTGCCGGCGCCACAAAATTCAATTCCAGTGCCGGCGGCTCACTATGAAATGAAAACCGATCCAATACGGCAGACAGATTCCATCCCATTTCCGACAGAAACGGTTGAACCGCCCGCGGATCCACGCGCGTCACCAAATGACCACGAACGTCACCGTTCTTATCCCGGGCCACCTCCCCTCGTATCGTCCCGGAATGCAAGTCATCACCCACCACGACATCCATACCCGAGAAAGCGATAACCCCCGAGTCCATCGTCACCCGCGCCCGCGCGCGCCGGACAGCAACCCCCATCAAGTCAACACCCTCAAGCCGCAACATCGACTCAACCGTCGCTCCCGCCCCACCTCCCTCACTTTCCTTCCCGCTCTTCCCGTTCCCTGCCCCCCGCCTCTCCTCAGCACGCCGGAACGACCTCACCACCCCATGGATCACCGTCACCTCGCGTATTCGCGACTGCCCTTTCCGCATCCTCTCAAACAAGAAAAATCGCACCCCTACCCGGTCCGCCTCAATGCAGGGCGGTCCCGCAAACCCCTTCTGGTAAACGCGCAGATGATGCGCCACAATCCCACCGCGAAGATCAAGCGTAAGCCGGGAAACATCGCAAAACCAGTCACCACTGTTCACCGACGCCAGCAGGCGCTCCGTCAGCAACCCCGGGATTCCAATCCAGGTCATCCCAATCAAGGCCAGCACAACAATGGCCAAAACGACAATGACGCCGCGCCGTAAGCCACCACCCCCATTTTTCCTGTCCCGATGATCAACCGCTGTCACGCTAAACCCACCATCCTAATCATCATTACCTGAACCCTGCCCCGCCTGAACCCTGACTTGTCCGCCATAGCTCTCAAAGCAAAGGCGGCGCCACCCCGCCCTCCCCTCACGGCCCAACAACCAACTTCCGAATCAACGACGACGCCCTATCCTTCCTTAATACATAGACAACATCCTGCCCCTGTAGTGACGCATACACATTCCCATCCGGCGCCTCCGATCCAATCACCACGGTCTTCTGGATCCCCCCCGCCCCGGACAACCCGATCGTCAACCGCGCCGCCCGTTCACCCAACCCATACGCTGCCGGATTAGTGACCGATGCCGACTCCACCCGTTCAGCTTGAACATCGATCAACGCCCGCAACACCCCTGCCACCGCTTCATCCGAAACCGCCGCTTCCGGCGGAGAGTCCGCCGTCCAACGCCCCTGCGAATCTCGCACCACGCTCTCCTCTATCCCCTCGCGCGACACCGTAATCCGCCGCACTTTCGATGCATCAACATCCAACACCCTTCGCCCCATATAGACAAGCGCATCCGCCACCGGTGCCGCTCCGCCCGACGGCAATCGCCCCGGAAAATCATTCATCCCGATCCTGAAGACCTGCTTCGACTCTTCGTGATACACCGCACAGGCGCCGCTCTCCGGATTCGGCGCCACCATATAACTCCATGTCGTTCCCGGGACTGCCACCCCTTGACTTCCCTCCACGGGCGCATTTGTCAACGGCGCCGTCGAAAGCACAACCCGCCATATCGCCGAAGTACTCATTTGCGCCACCACATTCGATGCCGCCAGGCCTGTCAACGCCTCCGCCTGAACTCCGCACACCCTCCGTAGCAGTCCCCCCACCGCCGCCATATCGGCCCGCATGCGCAGCGGATCCGTAATCATCCACCCCACGCCCGCCTGCCGTTGCATCACCAGTTTCTTTTCCCCATCGCGCAATTCCACCGCCACCACATCCGATGGCGTGGCATCACACAACCTCCTGTCTCTCAAGTCCTCGGCATTGACCATCAGGGGCTGGATAAACTCCTTCTTCAGCAAACACACTGCCCCCATGTCGCTCACATTGGCATAAACCATATCCGGTGTATCCTGCTTGGCTTTGCCCACCGTCAATTCAATCGGATCCACCCCTCCCTCCTGCCACACGGCAATCTGCAGCACCGCCTCATCCCGCCCAAGTCCATAGGCCACGGGATCAAAAACAGAGGACTCTTTCCCGAAGGACTCCACACTCAACCGGCGCAACCCTCCAATCAACCGCTCCACCGCCGCCCCGTCCGCACGGGCATCCTGCGGCTGCTGAAGCCGCCACTCACCCCCGCGAAACACCAGTTGCACAAACCCGGTGGAATGCTTGACCTCCAATCGGGATATCCTCTTGAACGATGCCGGAATCACCCCACGGTCCCGCAGCGCATCCAGACTCGCCGGAATCGCCCCTTCCACATCACGACTCACCGCCACCACCTCCGGCGATTGATCCAGCATCACATACACTTGCTTCGTCAGCGGAACCCCTCCCCCAATCACCACTTCATCCTGATGCTGCTCCGACCCGACACGCAACCGCGCACGGGGCACATCCAGCCCGAAACTCGCCAGCGAAAGCCCCCGCTTCGTCTGACGCTCCACACTGATCACTTCTTCCCGAACCGTCCGGTTCAACGACTCCAGGATACGCCGAATCCCCGCCGCATCCGCACGCGTCTCCACAGGACGAACCAGAGTCCACTTCCCATTGCGCGCAACGCAATCCACCTTGAACTCCGGCGTGGTCACACTCAGCCGGGTCACCGAGGCAACATCAACCTGCAGCAGCGGTTGCGCATTCAATACCGCCAGCCTCCCGCTCGGCAAACGGCGCTCAAACACCACAATAAAAAGACCGATAACCCCTATCGCCACCAACAACCATTTGATCGGTCGCCACGTCATGCCCCCACCCCTCCCCTCGGCCTGCCGCCTCGGACATCCCGCCGCGCCATCCCGACCAGAACCGCCAACACCAGCATCAGCAAAGGCCACATCGCCGCCGACAGCAAAAACGCCGGCCACCGCATTTCAGGACTTAACTTCATATCAAACATCCCATCCCCGGCGCTACTGACCGCCTCCGACGCCTCGCGCTCCAGCAGCCAGTCTACCGCATTCAAGAAAAACAACCGGTTCCCTCCAGTTAAACACCGGTTGGCGGCAAATTGCGAATCGCCAATCACCACCAGCCGCACCGGCCGGATATCCATCTTGATCGCCGATCGCCCCGCCTTCTCCACCGCCACCGCCACACTCAGGGGCCCCCGCCGGTCATACCCCTCATTAAACTGCGGCGGTTGCCGCTCCATATCCGTCTCCATCCAGCTCTTCCGCGACGTCAACGCCAATCGTACCGCCTGCGGTCGGTCAATCTGATCGGTCTGCCGACCGGATACCACCCCATCGCCAGGCTCAACCGGACGCGGCAACGTCAACGTGCTGACCAACGCTTCCAGTCCGCGCGTCACCGGATGCAACCCATACGTTGTCAGCAACACTTCCCCCATCCCCGTCGCCGCCCGGCCCTTGTCAAACGGCACCACGGCCCCCCCGCGCGGATCCACCACAAACCCAACCCCCAACTTGACACCCCACTCCTCCAGTAACAGCTCCAGCCCTGTCTCAACCCCCGAATCCATCATCACCATCAACCGTCCGCTGCGCCCCAGATAATCGCGAATCTTTCCCACTTCCCAAGGCGAAAAGGACCGCACCGGCCCCGCAATCACCAGCAGTGAACAATCGTTCGTCACTCCTCCCGGCGCCTCCAACCTCAGGGACCGCACCTCGGCAGGACTATCCCGAAGCACCCCGGCAATCTCCGAATAACCCACAAAATCCCCATATTCACCGGGACTCCGCTCCCCATGCCCCCCAAGGAAATAAATCACCGGCACCGTCTCCCGCGCCAATCCATGAATCGCCGACGTCACCCCCTGCTCCATTGCCCCCAGAAACACCCCTCCCCGCGGATGCTTCTCCCTCACCGTTCCGGACTTGGCCAGGAAACTGCTCAAATAAAGCACCCGTCGACGCCGCTCAAATTCCACAATTAACGCCCCGCTCTCCCGGATGGAAAATTCGCCAACCAGATCGCGCGTCTTCCCAATCTCCACATCCGGATCCACATAAACAATCGTCAACGCCGAAGAGGCCTGTGCATACTGCGTCAACAAACGCCGCGCTGCCGGAATCAGGGGATCACCCGCCCGCGCGATCAGCGTCACCGTTCCCGGCATCTTGACCGTGCGCAACACCTCCACCGTCTTCCCCGAAAGCAATCCGCTGCCGCCCCGCGTCCAGTCCCACTTCACCCCATGCCTCATGGCCACATAATTCACCATCAGCAGCAACACAATCGTCAATACCGTCGCCACAACCATGTTCATCACACCCGATGGCCGGCGACAACGCGCCAACTGGAGCATCCGGATGTTCAGGAACAACAGGGCACCCGTCGTCGCCACATAAAATACCACAGCGCGACTATCCACCAACCCGGCCGCAAATACCGCCACATGCGACCCCACGGATGCAAACCCGTCGCTCGCATCCGCCCCGCCGGTACCAATCCAACTCCTCAACGCCCCGCGGAACACCACCATTCCCGTCGCCACAAACGTCGCCACCGCCGCCGCTGACTGACGCCGCAACACCTGCGAAAACAACATCCCCGTGGCCGCCACCATCCCGATCACCAGCAACAGGATCACCACCCCTGCCGCCCACGCCCCCACATCCATCCCCCCCTGTTCCCCCACCACAAACCTCAGAAGCCACGGATACGAAACCGCCGGAACACACAACAACATCAGCCAGGTCACCGTCGCCACGAACTTGACCAGGATGATATCCACTTCGCTCACCGGCGCCGTCAACAGAAGCTCAAGGGTACCACGCTCCTGTTCCTCTCCCAAGGGCCGGACCGAACAGATGGACGCCGCCGCCACCACCGCCATCCAGAACAACACCCCGCCAAACGTTACTTCCGATGTCAGCAACCCGCGCCCCGGCATCGTCAGTATGCTCACCCAGAACCCGACCCCCGTCAGAAATAAAAAAGCCGCTCCCATCAGATAATGACTGGGCGCCAGAAGCCACGATCGCATTTCCTTGTGCCAGAGTGGATGTGCAACCCTCATGTCGCCCCCTTGTCGCCTGTCAACTTCATCACGGCCGAGCGCAGATCAGCAGCGCCGCCATCGGCCACAAGCCGGGCGGGGGTATCAAAGGCCACCAACCGCCCGTTATGCAATACCGCCACATGGCTCGCCAGCGTTTCCGCTTCACGCCAGTCATGCGTCGAAAAAACAACCGTACCCTCGTCTTTCGGCGAGGCAATCAACAACTGCATCCGTTCCGCGCTGAGCGGATCGAGCCCGAGTGTCGGTTCATCCAGCAACAGCAAGGCCGGGTTCCCCGCCAGACTGTCCGCCAGAAGCACACGCCGCGTCTCCCCCTTCGAAAGCGACCCCAGCAATGCCCGCTCCAGTCCAATCAATCCGCACCGTTGCACCAACTCGCGCAATTTCTTATGCCTCGCACGCCCCGTCAACCCCTTCAGCCTTGATCGGAACAGGAGATACTCCATAACCCGCATGTCGGGATAAACAGCGTCCCGCTCAGGCAAATACCCGATCATCTTCCGGACCCTCAACGAATCCTCCTTCGTGTCAACCCCGCCGATACGAACGGTGCCGAGGGATGGGAATAGATAGGAGGTCATCAGGCGTAACAACGTCGTTTTACCGGCACCGCTCGGCCCCACCAGGGCCACAACCTGACCACGCGCCACCTGCAAGGAAAGGTCATCCAAGGCGGTCACCGCCCCGAACTGTTGATGCACATGCGATATGTCGATCATCATAAAAAGCCACCCCTCGCCATTGCCACCATGAACTCATGCATTATGATCACGAAACCCTCTACGTCAAGAAACACCACACCAAAAAATCCCCGCTATTGACGCAGACGGGGTGCTACTGATACTGTTCACCCACTTTTTGCCGGAGCAAGACAGGAATTCCTTCCCGGGGATGAACAAGACTGTTGCAGGCGGCATAGGTCGTTTATCGGGGCGTAGCGCAGACTGGTAGCGCGTTTGGTTCGGGACCAAAAGGCCGAGGGTTCAAATCCCTCCGCCCCGACCACTTTTT
>CAZSSA010000095.1:0-1494 GCA_964609375.1 uncultured Verrucomicrobiota bacterium
ATCTACCATTCCCTCTCCCGCCCCCTCCATCAACGATCAACCATTCCCCATTCCCCATTCCCTCCCCCCTCCCCCCTCCCCCCTGGCCCCGTTTCACCATCGAGGAACTATTCGTCAGACACGCAGGCTGGAACCCTGTCACCCATTACCACGCCAATCGCTTCGAGGAAGACCTCGTCTCCAAGGTGGAACCCGCCCTCCCCCGCCACACCCCCGTCTTCGTCATGGATTACCCCGCGCCCGCCGCCGCCTTATCACGCCGCAAACCGGGCAATGCACAAGTCGCCGAACGGTGGGAGCTTTATATCAACGGCGTCGAGATCGCCAATGCCTTCAGCGAACTGACGGACCCCGTGGAACAGCGATGCCGGTTTGAGGAATGCGCCCGCGATCGCACAGCCGCCGGGTACAAAGCCTACGAAATCGACGAGGAATTTCTGTCCGCCCTGGAATTAGGCATGCCCCCCTCAGGAGGAATCGCTCTCGGCATCGACCGCCTGGTCATGGTCCTCCTCGGGAAATCATCCCTGGACGACGTCATGGCCTTCCGCTCCCCTTAAAACTTATACCCCACCGCCCCACCGCCACTGATCGACGAGACGGAAAATTCCTCATCAATCTCGGCATAAAACCCAACCAGGTCGCCCCCGTAACCTTCCTGTGTCTGCGATCCAGCAGCTTCAATGGCAAGCGCGGCGACCTTGGCCGCCCCAAACCACTTCTTGGTAAAATCATATCGGATCTCGGCTTCCGCTTTGACGCCAATACCGAGCATTTCTCCCTCTGACTTTTTTTGCCGGAGCAGATGATCATCCTTATCCTGCACAAGGACCGGCCCCACTCCAACTTCCGCCCGACCACTAACCCGCCCTGCTTTGACAATCGCGCTAACATCCAGATACGGCATCACAATTTCCACACTGTACGTTGCCGCCTTACCGCTTTCATAGACATGGCCCTCTTGAGGCATGGATGGAAACCACTGATCAACATTGCTCACCGTCCAATCCAACTTCTCATAAAGCAGACCGGGACCAACAGCAACCGCCCACCTCATCCCATTGGTGAATGCCGTTTGCGTCAACCAATAGCGTGCCCCGGCATCCACCTGAATGGCCGTCAACTCAGCATCAGACTCGGAATAGACATCCAAGGTGCCACTGTCCTCAAATATACCCCAGTCAGAATCCGTCACTTTCGTTGAAGGCTGATTAAGATTCCCCATCACCATGGCATGAAACTCCAGTCGCCCGTCCAATAACAAACTCCCCTCCACCACACCGTAGGCCACATCCAATGGAAACGTCAATTCGCTGATTTTCTTGGGCAGATTCATGGAACCCTCGCTAGGCGTCCAAGCCGATCCACCGATGGAGAAAGTTGCATCCCCCACCCAATACCCGACCCCCGCCTGAATTTCACCCCTCACTCCCCCCGCATTGGTGATAGCCTGGACATCGGCATTACCTCCACCCTCCGTCAAGGGAGTCGCAC
>CAZSSA010000095.1:1594-8254 GCA_964609375.1 uncultured Verrucomicrobiota bacterium
ACTAGAACTGCACCGCATCAACCTCAATTTCAAAATCGAGATCATCCCGGCAAACATCGGCCTCAGCCACAGCCAGCGGAAATGGCGCAATCCCGCGCTCCCTTAAACAGCGATCAAACAGCGGACGATCCATCATGCGTTTTAAATAGACGATCCCCCGCGTCACGTCATTCCACCCCATCCCCCTCGACTCCAGTAACGCCTCAACAACCTGCATCGTCAACTCAACCTGGGCAGCAGAATCTCCGGCATGGACCGTCCGCCCTTCCTTATCGATACTGGCTGTACCCGAGATGAGAAGTTGCCGGTAGTCAGAGGTCCTGATTTCAACCGCGCGACTGAAGGAACTCCGATAGTTCAAGGCCGATTCCTGCATCGGCGAAGGCACCGCCTGAATGCTCATGCCTCCACCCCGGGGACGAATCGCCAATAGATCGCAAGTCAATGCCCCGCCCCGGGCATTCCCCGCCCCAATTCCCGTACTGGCCGGCACCATCGCATCAAACACCCCTCGTGTCCTGAAAAACCCGGTGCGCACAGCATTGAAAACGTCGTACCATTCAAGTAACCGGTCCAAATAGAACCACGTGCGCACGGTATCATTAAACCGGAATCCACCTTCTCCAAGCATCCCCTCGGCCGTCTCCAATACCTCGCGCGCCTGATCTTCGCGCGACCCATCCAGACGCACCGGAACAACCGCACTCAGCCGACAATATCTGGCGAATTTATCATCGTACACAAATCCGACTCCATTTGCCCGCTGAATCACCTGTACCGACCCTACCCCTGAAATCGCAAACATCTGAAACGACTCCGCTCCTCTATCCCCGCAGGAATCCCCCCGCAACCGGGAAACCCCCGCTCCATCCCCAGCAATGACGTGCGCCACAGGGTCAGGCGTACACGCCCCGCCAAAGGCAAACAGGCTGAGTGGACGAAATCGCCCTTCACTAACGGCCTGCTTCAGAATAAATGCCGCCCTCTCCCCCTCCTCGCCGCCCACGGTGATGACGTGTTCGCATCGCGGGGGTAACGCCACCATGGACGAGCAGACTGGACCCTTAGTCTTTATTTGTCTTGGGCTTGGCTTCTGTTGTTTCTGCATTCTGAACTTTCTGTGTCACAGTAACTGCTTCTTGTCCCTTGACCAGCGGGGTCGGCACTTTTACCGGCACAGGACTCTCCATGAGCCGGAAAGGAACGGCAGGAAAGGTGACCACCACGGGACGGCTTACCATTACCGGCTTATTCGTGACCGCCTCCCCGGAAGGAACAGTCGTGACAACACGTTGTTCAACAACAGCATTGGTGCCAAGGGCAGCCACCTTGGCCTCCCTCTCCCTGGCCGCCTTGGCCGCCATCCGTTTTTTCTCTTCCGCCGTCGCCTCGCGCTCAACCTGCATCGAACCGGTAATGATAAGATTCCCCTGGAGATTGGTCGCCAAACTACTCTCCGCACGAAGCGTGACCGTCGCTGACATCTTGTTGGCGGCAATCCAGGCATTACGGAAAGTGAGCCCCTTCGGCGGATCATCCAATTGCAGACGAATGCCTCCCGAAAAACCTTCGCTCCGGGTCACCGTGACGACAATGTTGGTTTCCTTGCCTCGCGTCAGTTTCAATATCCCATCCGATGGGAGAGTCACGTTCACCAGAAATGGCACCGGCAGCGGGGTCACCATCACCGTCTCCTCCTGAAATGGAAACAGGTGCTGATACAAAAAAGCCTGCATGAGGTTTTCTGCCGGAACCGCCTCACGCACAACAACCTTCCCGGCCACCATAGCCGTTCCCATTATCCGTGGCATCAACTGACCTGTCACCTGCTCGGTCGTTGACAGGGTAAGCATCATCTTGTCTACCCCCGCCGGAATAAGCGCCCCATCCAAAGACAGGCCTTTCATGGCTTCCTTGATGGAAAGTTGAATTTCCCCGGCAAATCCATCCCTTCGAAGGGCATAAACAGTCATCGGCACAGATCCACCCTTCGGGACCATCACCGCCGCCGGTGTCATACGCAAATCAAAGCCTGGCTCCGGAGGCCCCATTCTCAACCGGTATGCATAATCGGCCCCGCCTTTGCCTTGGACATCCTGAATAATGACCCTATAGACACCATCCTCAGGCAACGTACACGTCATTCCCGAATCCGCATGGTGGGTGAGGAACCCCTCGCCCATGTCCTTGACATCATCATTCTCCGCCAGCTTCTTTCCCCGGCTATCAAGCAACATCAGGGATGAATCCAACGAAGATCCCAGCCGCCTTGCCTGCACTTCAAATCCCACGACCTGCCCCTTCACTCCCTGAAACCGGTAATAGTGTTTCTCGCCCGCCACCCGAATACAGCCATTCACCACCACCGGCAAAATCACCTCACGGGCATTCTTTATCTGGGTTGCCGGCTCTGTTCCCACCACCTCGGGAAACTTCCCGCCCTCGAACCGGATTCGATTGGAAAGGAGCCCGTTGTTTGTCACCATCACGTATCGACTTGCCCCCCCTTCATTACCCCCTCCCACAAGCACCGTATCACCCGGCAAGTTCACTCCCGACACCCGAACCGGGACAGGACTTGTACCCACCCCACCCCCCAGTGGAAAAATCCCCGTGATCAACGGAAGCTCACCCATGCGTATCCGATACCCGAAATCCTCGCGCCCACGATAAATGGAGTCACGAATCGAAAGCGCATACTCCCCATCCTCTGGAACCTCATAAATCAACACCGGATCCTGACTGAATCGGAAACTGTCGGCAACCGCCACGACATTGCTCTTGATGTCACAAAGGGCGACCACCGCCTGGAACCACCCTGGAACACCATCCGCGATATAGGGCAACAAGGCTCTCGCCGCCACATCCACCACCAGATGCTGCCCCTTCACCGCCTTGAATTGAAACCAATCCACATCCCCGGGCAGGATCTGCCCGCTGACAACCACCGGCATCGATGAAAGTGGCGTCGCCACCTTTCTCTTGTTGTTCGGCTCCACCTCGAGAACTTCCCGCAACTGGCCAACCTGGAAAATCAGCTTGTTCGAAATCATATTCGTCGTTACCAGGCAAATATCACGATCACCCGGCCCGGCATCCGGCGCGATGGTTATCTTCAGCGTCACGATCTCATCAATGGCGGCCTCGTTCTTCTTCCTGTTTTTCTTTTTCGGATCCATCTGGTCTTCATTGGGATCCCGTGAATCCACCACCTCGGCAACCACTCCCGTCCCGGAAACAAGCGCTGCTGTGGCGCCATACACATTCTCGCCGCCAATCCTGACCGTCACCGTGCTTCCCTGCTGCCCACCCGCAGGCTGCACATATCCAATATGGGCATAGGCACTCTTCCTTTGCTGCGCCCTCGCTTCGGACAGCACACCCATCACGGCAACCGCCGTACAACAAAGGATCAGCATTGCTGTCTTCACGTGATCTCCCTCAATAGGCCGCCGGTCTCCTTCGCGGGTATCTCATTTCCCGCCAAAGGCGATACCGTGACCTCAACCCCCTGGGTTGTCACTAGTTTCGCCGCAGGGTCAATCCCCAGAAGTTCCATCATGCTGCCGAGAAGATCCCACGGGTATATCGGTCGCTCAATCACCGTCTCACCACGTTCATCGGTTTTACCCACAACCGTCCCTCCACGGAACCCGCCACCCGCCACCAGCGCCGAAAAGGCTTTCCCATAATGTCCACGTCCCCCATCCCATGGCGCTTCCCACTGTATTTTAGGAGTCCGCCCAAATTCGCCGCTCACCCACACAATCGTGCTGTCCAACAACCCTCGCTCGTGCAAGTCCTGCAAAAGCGAAGAAACACCCCGATCCAATTCAGGAAGTTTCTGGTTCATCGCCTGAAAATGCTTCTTGTGCGTATCCCACCCCTGATGGTTGATCGTCACATAGGACACCCCCTGCTCAACAAGTCTCCGGGCCAATAGACAGGACTGCCCAAATTTCGTCCGGCCATACCGGTCTCGACTTTCAGGCTTCTCCGCCGTCAGGCAAAACGCCTTGCTGGCCGGCCCCAGAATCATGTCGTACGCCTGTTCCCGGTTGGTCTGCACACTCTGAACCACAGGGTCCCCACTCAGTCGACCCTTGGAAAACCCATCCAGTTCCCCCAGCAACGCACGCCTGTCTTTCTGACGTTCCTCACTGATGCTTTCGGAAACAATCCCCTCCACGGCAAACGGCTCCCTGGAGGGATCACCCCCCGTTGAAAACGGCTTGTATTTCGATCCAAGAAATCCAGACTCCGAGAAACGTCCCTGGGGCGTGGTCACCGTGATATACGGCGGCAATATGCCCTTGTAATCACCGTTCAGTCGTTTGAAATACGAGACCAGGGAACCCAGTCCCGGACAAACAGGCCCGCTATCGGACTTCCGCCCCGTCTGTACCATATAAGCCGCCGTCTCATGCCCGTTGTTGTGATGGGTCATCCCGCGCAAAAGGGCATACTTATCCGCCATCTTTGACAGCAGCGGAAGCAACTGGCAGATTTGAATCCCATCGACATTGGTCGCCAGCGGCTTGTTGAGCGGACCACAATAGTCGTTCCCTGCACCAGGTTTCGGATCAAAAGTGTCCAGATGAGACGGCCCCCCCCATAGCCAGATTTGAATGACTGACTTCGCCCTTTTCCGCCCGGCCGTCACCACTGGCGCACCGGCATCAACCCCCGCCCCCCTTGCTCTGGAAACAAGCCCACCCCCGAGAAATAATCCCGCCACTCCCATGGCCCCGTACTCCAGCAAAGCACGCCGCGAAATCAGGTTGCTTGAAAAAAATTCCTTGCTCATAAGAGTCACCTTTAAATTGCATTTTCATTCAGGGCAGGAACGCACCTCCGGGGCGTCCGCAAACGGCTCGGCGTGCCTTCCCCTCCCAAACGTTTTACTAATGCCTCAACGAGAATTCCGCTGTATTAATCAACACCCACGCCAGATCGCAAACCGAATCCGCCAAGGGACGTTTCGACGACTTCAAATACTCGTCCGCCATCTGCAGTTCCTGTTGTGTCGGGAACCGGGACAGAATGCGCAAATAAAGCTCCTCAACGAGATTGGCGTTTTCCGCCACCAGGGCCGCTTCAACAGGCTTGTTTACCGCCGCTACGGCATTCGTCGACTCCCCTTGTCCCCTGCCAGCAAGCACCGTTTTTCCGGAAACGGCCACAGCAGGTTTCTTTTGATTCACCAACTGCTTCAATGCCCCGCTTCTCTCGATTTTCCTCTGAATGTGGCTCGAGTTCAACAGATGCTGAGCTTGGAAAACCGATGGAACCGATGAACGCTCCGATTCGTAGGAGGTGTTCCGGGCAGGCCGCCCGAACAACTCCAAAAACGGCGACTCAATGCTCCCATCAGACAGCGTAATGGCACGTTGGTCGTCCGGCAAAAAGGTAAACGGCTCCGGAATATTGCTCGTGTATTTTTCGCCTCCCCCGGTAATCTGGTTGATCGCATCCAGAAGGGGTTCCGCATCCAGCCGTCGGATACGGTAACGCGCATATCCATCACCATCCTCCCTGTTGCCATCCGTCGGAATGGATGAGCGCTGGTATGTATCCGAATTCAGGATCAGGCGATAAATGTGCTTAAGATCAAAATGATGTGTAACCAGTTCCTTCTCCAGAAAAGCCAGCAGTTCAGGACTCCACGGCGGATTGGAGGCTCGCATGTCGTCCGGCTCATGCACTAATCCCCGACCCAATAACCAGTACCAGATACGATTAACGATGCACCGCGCGAACCAGGGATTCGTTGGCGCGGTCAGCCACCCGGCAAATGCCACCCTGGGGTCTTGGTCGGCGGCCAATTTGAACACCCGTCCGTCCGGCGTCCGGGGAACCACCGGGTTCCCGCCCGTGGCAGCGTTGGTCAACTGGCCCCCTGGATTAAAGAATACAATCTCTTCTTTCCATTCATCCGTACCCTTATACCCCACCTTGGCAAAGAAAGCCGACATCCCAAGAATCTGCTCATCCGTCAATCCGGCGTTCTCAAGCCGTACCCCCATGAACAAGAGCGCCACATTGTCGGCAATCTGCCGGGGCGTCCTGCCTTGAAAAGCCCGGTAGAAATTGGCGGGGGGATCACGAAAATTACTGCCGGATCCCGTGAGCAGCTCCCTTACAAACTGGTCATATGGCTTGTTCTGCCGCAAGCTCTCCCGAACCCATCGATCATAGGCTTGAACGGCATTGGGCCAGAGATTGCTGGGAAACTCTGCCTTGATGCGCAGAAGATCCCCCCACTTGAGTCCCCAATAGTCTGCAAATTCATCCCGCTCAAGCAACGCATCGATCAAACGTGCCCTTTTCCGGGGATCCTTATTCGCCAAAAATCCACGGACCCGCTGCGAAGAGGGCAAAGTGCCAATGACATCAAGAAAGACCCGACGGATGAAAACCTCGTCAGAACACTTCTCGGAAGGGGAAATCCCTCTTTTCTTTAGCGTCGCCAGCACCAGTTCATCAATTCGGCGCGAAACGGTGGCCACCCCCGCAGGGTCCTCCCCGGGAAAAGCCTTCTCGCCAATAGCAGCCATTCCGCTCCTGCAAAACAAAAACAGGTAGCAGCCCAACCCCATCCACATGGCGAAACGTGTATTCTGGCGACTCATCCCCTCCATGAGACTCTCCATCCCTCCT
>CAZSSA010000096.1:0-8204 GCA_964609375.1 uncultured Verrucomicrobiota bacterium
CGGAGGGAGGAGATGAGGGTGGCCATGTCAGGGGGAAGGGGAGCCTCGAAGGTCATGGGCGTAGCGGTGCGGGGATGGAGGAGGGTTAATCGTGCGGCGTGGAGCATTTGCCGGGAGGGGAGGGGGAGGGGTAGCCGGGTTTCGCTACGCCGACCGTACTGGGGGTCCCCCACGATGGGGTGGCCCAGGAATGCCATGTGAACCCGGATTTGGTGGGTGCGGCCGGTTTCGATTTTGACGCGGAGGAGGGCGGTGTCGTGGAAGGTCTCGGCGGTTTCGTAGGAGGTCAGGGCGGGACGGCCGGAGGCGGGGGTGGCGCTCATTTTTTTACGGTCACGCGGGTGGCGACCGATCAGGGTCTCGGCGCGGCCACTGGGGGGCAGGGGGGTGCCCCAGACCAAGGCGAGGTATTCCTTTGTCACATGGCGATGCCGGAATTGGTTGACGAGGGAGGCCATGGCCGTGGAGTTCTTGGCGACAACCATGACGCCGGTGGTATCCCGATCGAGGCGGTGAACGATGCCGGGACGTTTTTCGCCGCCGATGCCGGCGAGGTCGGGGCAGTGGGCGAGGAGGGCGTTCACGAGGGTGCCGGAGGCGTGGCCGACGGCGGGATGAACGACCAGACCGGCGGGTTTGTTGATGACGATGATGTCAGCATCCTCGAACAGGACATCCAGGGGGATGGATTCCGGCAGAAGAGAGGTTTCGACGGGAGGGGGGATGTCGACGGAGACGGTGGTGTTCCGGGACAGTTTCTGGCCAGATTTGACGGCATGATCGTTCAAGCGGATGTGGCCGGAATTGATCAGGGCTTGGATTCTGGATCTCGAGAGGTCTGGGAGGAATGAACTTAGCCAGACATCGAGTCGTTTTCCTGCACACTCAGGAGGGACGATGAAGGTTTCTTTCATGGCAACGGCGGAGGATGGTCCACATGATGAGGCCGATCATCATGAAGCCGAGACTGATGATCTGGGCGACATCGAGGTGCCCTGCGCGAAGGCGGTCATCGCCCCGGAGGAATTCCAGCAGGAAGCGGCCGGCCGGATAGACGATGAGGTAGATGGCCAGCAGTGTGCCGGGTGGGGTTTGGTCGGTTTTGCGGATGTAGAGCCGGAGGAGCAGAAGGTAGACGGCCACGTTGAATGCGGATTCGAACAGTTGGACCGGGTAGCGGGAGAGTCCTGCCGTGAAAAAGGATGGGGTGGCGACGTCGCGTCCATGACAGCACCCGTTGAGGAAACAGCCTATGCGCCCGAGGGCGTGGCCGAGGGGGAGGGCGGTTACGGTGAAGTCCACGAGGGAGAGGAAGGATTCGTGGCGACACCGGGCGAGGATGATCAGGGTGATGGTGGCGCCGATGAATCCGCCGTAGTAGACCAGGCCGCCCTGGTCCACGCGGATCATTTCCATGGGTGCTTGCATGAAGAAGTGGATGTTGGCGACAATATAGGCGATGCGGGCCCCGACGATACCGCCGACCATGAGCCAGAGGGCGAGGTCGCCGGCGATGGAGGTGTCGCGGCTGGTTTTACGTCCGAGCAGGGTCCAGTGGCTCATGGCGGCCATGAAGGCAAGAGCCATCATGATGCCGAACCAATAAATGGGTCTGGAGCCGAGGCGAAAGCAAACGGGGTCGATCATTTTGTCTATATTCCTATGGACAACATTTCGCATACTATGCACTATAAGAAGCTCAACACCAAATATTTTCCAGCACTATGGAGCCGACTCGAACGGAAATATTAACCGAGCCCGTTTCGGAGATGACATGCTCTGCGTGTCAGCACACATTTGACGTAGCGGGCTTGCCGTCATTTGTAGAGATTGTGTGCCCGGAATGCCATGCGCCCCAGTTGGTGCCGGCCAAACTTGGGCCATTCCTGCTTGTTGAGCTATTGGGACAAGGGGGGATGGGTGCGGTATATCGGGGGCGGGACATTTCCCTTGGGCGATGGGTGGCTGTCAAGGTTATGCTTTCGTCGTTGGGATCCAACACGGAATTTGTGGAAACGTTCCGGCGCGAGGCTCAGGCGGCGGCAGCCCTGAATCATCCCAACATTGTCCAGATCTACTCCTTTGGAGTGGAGCATGGGCAGCCCTACATGGTGATGGAGTTGTTGGAAGGCGGGCGGCTGGATCAGATGATTGCCCGTGGAGAGTTATTGAATGAGTCGCTGGTGTTCAAGCTGGCGATGGAGGTGGCGGAGGGTTTGAATGCGGCGGCAACCATCGGGCTGATTCATGGAGACGTGAAGCCGGAGAATATCCTGATTGATAACAGCGGAATTGCCAAGGTGGTGGATTTCGGGTTGGCGCGGTTCAAGCAACAGGCGCAGGCCGGGGATCGGGCGGGGACGCAGGGGATTTGGGGGACGCCGTACTACATTGCGCCGGAGAAGATTCGCGGTCATCCCGGGGATGCCCGTTCCGACATCTACAGTCTTGGGGCAACGTTGTTCCACGTGTTGACGTTGAAGCCTCCGTTTGATGGTGAAACGCCCATTGATGTGGTGAAGGCCCGGTTGAAGGCGCCGGCCCCGGAGTTGAAGACGGTGCGTCCTGATGCTGATCCTGAAGTGGCGGCTATTGTGGCGCGCATGCTGGAGACGGAGCCCATCCGTCGCTATCCGACGTATTTGTCCCTGCTGAGCGACATGCGCAAGGTGATGGTGCGGCTAAAGCCCGTGCCGGTGACGGCTTCCGGGGCAGCGATGGTATCGAAGCGTGGCGGCAAAATTGTGTTGACCAAGAAGAAGACCGCGATGGGTGCGGGCATGCCGTCGGTATCGGGTTCACTCACGGTGGTTTCCGGCACCATTGGAGCCGCCGAGGTGGCGGGGACGCTATCGGATGGGACTCCGGTGAAGGCGAGAAATAAAAAGCTCCGGATGCTTTTGATTGTGGCGATTTCCCTTGTGGCGCTGTTGTTGATTGGCGGCGGGGTCACGATGTGGGTACTCCAGCGTCAACAGGAGCAGATCCGTCTTGCCGCCGAGAAGGCAGAAGCAGAGCAGATTGAAGCGGCCAAGACACAGGCCAACCAGATATGGGGTGATATTTACGGGTTGATGCAGAAATCCGCGAAACGAATCGAGCCAGCCAAAGCGTGGACAGCAGAGGCGGCGTGGTCGCTGGCGGGCATGATCGATGTGACGAATCAGCTCATTGATCAGGCGGTGATTGATGATGTGGCGACGAACGCGACGGTAATGGCTGGCGATGTGGCCCGGATTGCCACGGGGTCCCTGGTACAGGCGATGGCGGAGTTGCGGGGATTAACCAATGCCTTGAATGCCGGACGGGATATGATTTTCCAGGCCACGAATTCAGTTCAAGTGGAATCCATGCTGGTGACGCTGACCAATCTGCCTGCCTTGTCCCAGGAAAAGAGCGCTGCCGTGGAGAGTGAAGCGGCGCGGGGTGAGCAGCTGCTGAAGGCCCTGGTGGAAATGAACAAGAGGATTAAGGCGCAAGCGAAGGAGCAGGCGGCGGAAAAGGAGCGGCTGGAGAAGGAGAAGGCGGCGGCGGCAAAGAAGCAGCGCGACGAGGAAGCAAAAAAGCGTGAAGCGGCGGCCAATGAGAAATTGGCCATAGCGGAGATCGGCCTGATTGACGTGACGCGGAAATCCAATGCGGCTTTTGTGCAAAAAAATCAGTTCAAGGAAGCGCTTGAAGCCATGGCGGATCTTGAGAAGGGGTTCAAGTCTGTTGGCGGCAAGAATGCGCTTAAGACGGCTGTTGAGCGGTTGCAAATGATGGTGGCTTTGAAGGCGTTCATCGTCGAGGGGCTTCGTCGTGATTTAAAAGTGCATCCTGATTCCGGGTTACGTTACGGATGGCTTGTGAATGGGGTTCCGAGTCGTGATGTTCTTGGCGCGGATGATGAAAAAGTGATGGTGCGGGGAGGGGCTGTGCCGTGGGCAGAGGTGTCGCCGGCGCAAATGTTACGGTTTATCCAATTGTATACGGGGGCGGACGGGCTTTCCAGGCAGGAGGCGGGGCGGCAGCTTCTGGGTGCGGCGGCTTATGTGCTGGAGGTTGGCGCGGGGAGTGAAGGTGCAAAGAAGAAGGCGACTGACCTGATGGAGGAAGCAGTGAAGGCCGATTCTGCGGTGAGAGAGAAAGCCAAGACGATCCTGCCGGAGTTGTTTTGACGTCAGTTGCCCGGGTCCAGTTGGAGGCGCACGCTTCGAATGACATCCTTGCCGAAAGCGTTCTGCAGATTGGCCAGCATTTCGCGAGAGGTGTACCGCTTGAGTTCGCTCAGCCAGGGGGAGCTATCCACATAGACCGTCAGGTCGCCGTTATTCAGAACGCCGGGGCGGGTATGGGCGGCCACGGCTTTTCCCATGGTTGCCTCCCAGCGTTCCTGCAGGTGGTTGACGCTGCGGGATTCTTCCAGGCGCAATGATTTGAGAATAGGCGCCATGAGTGTTGCCAACGGAATCCCGCCATCACGCCATTTGTCGGGCATGGATTCGGCCTGTCTTTTTTTTCTGATGTAGGCAGTCATGACGGGCTCAGCAAAAGACGTCGCGTTTTCCGGCGCGGACACTGTCCATCAAGCTTTGGGAGGTGGCGCGTTGAAGGGGGTTCATGTTGGCGAGGGTGCCGGCGATGAGTTGTTCGCCGGTTTGCCGGGTTTCCGGGGAGGCGTAATCGATCAGGTATTCCAGGAATGTGGAAAGGGCGTTGGGGTCGCAGTGGTACTTGATCTCGCCTGGTTTGGCCAAGTCCATGAAATCCGCGCCTGTGCGTCCGAGGCGGTAGCAGGAGGTGCAGAACGATGGGATGTGGCCGAGTTGGGCGACATCGCGGACCACTTCGTCCAGGGAGCGGTGATCGCCGAGGGAGAACTGGCTCCGGTCTGCCTTTTCGCCGTCGCCGTAGCCGCCGGGATTGGTGCGGCTACCGGCTGAGATTTGGGAGACGCCAAGGGCAAAGGATTCGCGCCGGATGTTGGGATTTTCGCGGGTAGACATGATGATGCCGGTATAGGGGACGGCGAGGCGGAGGATGGCCACGATTTTCCGGAAGTCGATATCCGAGACGGGTTTGGGTGGCTGGGTGGCGATGTCCGAGCCGGAGGCCGGTTCAAGACGGGGTACGCTGATGGTGTGTGGTCCGACGCCGAAACGGGATTCGAGGTGCCGGCAATGTTGGAGCATGGCCAGCAGTTCGAAGCGCCAGTCGGCGAGCCCGAACAGGACGCCGATGCCGATATCATCGATGCCGGCTTCGACGGCGCGATCCGGGGCGGTGATGCGCCAGTTGTAATCCTTTTTTTTGCCGCTGACATGGACGGCCTCGTATGTGGCGCGGTGGTAGGTTTCCTGAAAGAGCTGATAGGTCCCGATTTTGGCGGCGTGCAGTTGGCGGAATTCATCCACGGTCAGGGGGGCCACGTTCACGTTTACGCGCCGGATTTCGCCGTTGCCCTCCCGGACGCCGTAGACGGTTTCGATGGATTTCAGGACATAGGAGAAGCCTTCGCGAGGGTAGGATTCGCCGGCGACCAGCAGGACGCGCTTGTGGCCCTGCTTGACGAGGATGCGGGTTTCCTCGGCGATTTCCTCCTGTGACAAGGCTCGGCGTTTGAGTTCGGTGTTGCGGGCGCGGAACGCGCAATAGAGACACTCATTGGCACAGAGGTTGGAGATATAGAGTGGGGCGAAAACGACGAGGCGTTTTCCATAGATTTGCTCCTTGAGTTCGTTGGCGACGCTGAACAACCCGTGCAGGAGATCGGGGTCGCTGATGGAGGACAGGACAGCGACATCGGCGGGATCGAGGCCTTTCATTTCGCGGGCTTTGGCAAGGATGGCGCGAACCTGGCCGGCGTCGGAACGTGCGGCGGCGGCCAAGGTGGAGGCGATGGCATTTTCGTCAATCGGGCTGGAAAGTGTTTGTGTATTCATGACTGATTGTCTCCGTGAAAGACAAGGAGTATACCAGATGTGTGCGGGATGAACAGGGGGAGATGTAGAGGACGGGGATGGCTAGACAACCAGAGAGTTGATGGGAGGAGAGGGTTCAGGAGGGGAGGGAACCCTTGAGCATCAGGGGGAGGCCGGCGGCTATAAAGACGACGGTATCGGCGACGGTGGCGACGTCCTGATTGAGCCAGCCTTGCAAGTCCCGGAATTCGCGGCCCAGTTCGGAATCGGGAACGATGCCCATGCCGACTTCGTTGCTGACGAGGATGATGTCCGTGGGTGTTGCGGTCAACGCTTGCAGTAAATCGGTTTTGCGTGTTTTGACGGCGGGAGCGCCCTCCTTCAGGAGGACGTTGGATAGCCAGAGGGTGAGGCAGTCCACAAGGATGCCATCGCGGCCGGGATGAGGTTGGGTGATGGCTTGTGCCAGGTTCAAAGGTTCTTCGAGGCAGGCCCAGCGGGGGCCGCGTTTGGTTTTGTGGAGGCGGATTCTCTCCTCCATCTCGTGATCCAGGATTTCGGCGGTGGCCAGATAGAGGGGGGCTTGCCAGCAGTGCTCGGCGAGGGTTTGGGCAAAGGAACTTTTGCCGCTCCGGGCGCCGCCGAGGATGAGGGTGACGCTGTGGTTGTTGGAGTGTTTTGTATTCATGACGGTTTGTGATGTATCAGGTTTGTGCGGGCGTCGCAAGTGATGCCCCTCCGGGGCAGGATTCCATGAGGTGGATAAGGAGTTCTACGGAGGCCTTGGTGTCTTCGTAGCCGAAGGTTTCCAGGGTGAGGACTTTGGTGAAGCCGTCGATGGCGGAGAGGAATGCCTGAACTTGCGGGGCAGGGGAGAGGGTCAGGGCGTGATGGCGGCTGGTGGTGTTGTCGGTGCCGTAGAGGTGGATGATGCGGGTGGAGGGGAGATATTGGCGGACATGGCTTTGCCAGTCGTAGTTCATTTGCCACAAGTGGCCGATATCGAGGCAGTGGGCGAAGGGGGCCAGGGCAAGGATGGGTTGGCACCATTCGAAGGGGTAGCCGAGATTTTCGATGCAGAGGAGGGAGGGGTCATCCACGGCGGACCAAAGACGGGCGACCAACGGACGCAAGTCCCGTTGCCACTCGGAAACACGGTCGGGTGAGTCGGAGGGGTTGATACCTTCGAGGTGGAGGATCCAGCCATGGGGATTCAGCGGATGGCAGGTCTCGATGATCCGGAGCATCCGGTCGAGAACAAAAAGCCGCTCATCGCGCGAGGGACTGCCCAGCGCCTTATCGATGGGGAAGTGGACAGTATAGGAGAGGGCGTGTTCCCTGGCGATGGCTGCCAGTTCATTGATTTCGGCGGGGGAAGGGAGGTTGGATTCATTGCCGGATTCGAAGAAAACCAATTCCACGTCATCGGCGACGGAGGCGAGGGTGCGCACATTCGGGAGGAGGGCATCCGGATAGACGTAGGAGGTGACTCCCAGCCGGAACGGGAATGGCCTTGCGGGTTTGGGCAGGGGGGGGAAGGCGGGGGTGGTCATTTTTTCTTATGGAGGTAGTGGATGACTTGAACGGGCTCGATGGTTACCATGCCTCCGCAGCCGGATTCATCAAAGATGGTTTGGAGTTTCGGGAGGAAGGTTTCGATTTTGGATTCCGCATCCACGATTTCGGTGATGACGGGGAGGTCGGACGAGAGGTCGAGAATTTTGGTTGAGCGAAGGCGGGCGGTGGCTCCGAAGGAAAGGATGCCGCGGAGGACGGTGGCGCCGGCGAGACCGGCGGTGCGTGCTTCCTTGACGATGCTTTCGTGCAGGGCCAAGTGGTGATGGGTATCGCCTTCCCCTGAGAAGATGCGGAGTAATTTTGCTTCGCCTGTCAGTGTCATGATGAGTTCTCCCGTTAAATCAATCGTAAGGCTGCCCTGACGCAAGCGGTGCCGAGAATGAAAGCCAGGGCGGCGCCAATCAGTGTGCCATTAAGATAAAGCAGGGCGTACAGCCATTCGCCCTCCTTGACCATTTGAGCGAGTTCGTAGATGAGGGAAGACAGGGTGGTGAATCCGCCGCAGAAGCCGGTGGCGAGGAGAAGGCGGGCGGCGGGCGACAGGATTTCCCCGGCGGCGGCGATTTCGGTGATGATCCCGATGATAAGGCAACCGGCAATGTTGGAGGCCAGGGTACCGTAGGGGAGGGTCAGGGATACCCGAGCCATGAGCAGGGTTGTGCCATAGCGGCAGATGCTTCCGGCGAGGCCGCCGGCACCGACCAGAAGAAAGGGTAGAATCCG
>CAZSSA010000097.1:0-5666 GCA_964609375.1 uncultured Verrucomicrobiota bacterium
ATCCGCCCCTCGTCGCGATCACTCAAGTCCAGCACATCCTTCAATCCCAGCGCCAGATGGGGAATGTATTTCTCAATGTAGGACCGCTTGCGCTCCGCCTCGGCTTCGCGATTCCGCCGGCTCAAATGCACCGACAGGCGCCGACCGCACTCCTGCACGCAAAAACCAATCTCCTTGATGATCTCAGGGTAATGCGCAATCGCCTCTTTGCTCTCACTGGTGAACGGCACCCAGACGCTGGCAATATGCACCATGATGACCATCGGACCCAGCGGCAATCCCCCGCGGGGCTGCGACAAACCGTAGTTCTTCCAGTTCACTCCCGAAATGGCCTTGGTCACCGCACAAGCCCCGCCCATGTAAAGCAGCGGAACACGGTTGGCAAACCGCATCACACGCACCGGATCATCGGCATTGGCCTCCGTGTTCCCTCCCGGCTTGGCATACGCAATCCCCACCTCCACCTGAAACGGATTACCACGGTACACCGTCGGCTCCCGCGTCACCGCCGTACAAAACTCAGCTTCAATCTCCTTGGATAACCCCGCCACTATCAACTCCTCGCCAATCGGCGACAGGCAATCGGTCGGCGGCCTCATCAACTTGGTGTCATTGACCGCCTTATACAGTGTCTCCACCTCCCGATTGGCAATCCGCCGCGGATTGGCCTTGGGCTCCAATCCCGCCCGCGTACAGATATCCAACGCCGTCTGACTGCTCACCCTGGAAAAATCCTCCGAGAGCGCTCCTCGCAAGGTGCGGGATTCCGTATCGCGGAGCATCTGCATCAGCATTCCCAATTCCACCCCATGTGGATGCGGCTTGATCTCCACTGACGGCTTCGGCAACGTCGTGGCCATCCGCACCCATGACATCCATTGCCCCTCCACCAGGGGCGTCGTCGCCTGCGGCCCCTCGCTGTCCACCTCCTTGTTCAGAAGGTTGACCCGGTAGTGCAACTGCAGGTGCGGGTTGGCAACCAGACATTGCCGCAGATACTCATCCACGGAAAGCCGGCCACGCACATAATGCGCCTCCATCTCGATGGCTACCGACGTCCCATGGTGGCAAGCCACCACCGCTGCCGGAGCCCCCTCCTTGCCAATCCCCGGAAACGACGGCAACCATTCCAGTTCAACGTCCTTCAAAATCGTCGGCGCATTCTTCCGGGTGTCAATCTGCACATCAATATGATGCGCCATCTTGCCACGGGGTATCTTGGACAGGATGCTGGTTGCCGTGCCGGTCGTCAGTTGACCGTACATCCCGGCGGCACTGATCCCGATTCCCTGCTGGCCTCGCGACATCCTCAGCCGGTGAAACTTTGACCCATACAGAAGTTTGGCAAAAATCCGCGGCACTTGCGCCCGAACCACGCCCGGGCCGTTATCCGTTATCGTCACACGGAAGCGCTTCTCCCCGGTCTGTGTAATTTCCACGCTGATTTCCGGCAAGATACCCGCCTCCTCGCAGGCATCCAGCGAGTTATCCACCGCCTCCTTGACGGTGGTCAGGAGCGCCTTGCGCGGATTGTCAAATCCAAGCAGGTGCCGGTTCTTGAGGAAAAATTCCGAAACAGAAATGTCGCGCTGCTGGCGCGACATGGTTTCGGCGTTGGCATTGGTACGGACGGCGTTAGCTTTGGGCATACTTCAACAACTCCCCACACTGATTAAGGTGGCCTTCGCCGTCCCGGCGAAGGCATTAGCATGTGTCACTGGAAAATCCTATGCATGACTGAGTTCACGACTGCGCCGGGCAGCGGCCTGGAGGGTTCGCCAAAGAACATCGGCAACGTCGTTATTCTCCAGAACCTCACGCCCGGCGGCGGTTGTCCCCTTGGCCGATGTCACGGCAGCGGCAAGCTCCATCGGCGCCAGACCCTTTTCCTGCACCAGGCGGGCGGTGCCATTCATCGTCTGGGCCGCCAGCATCAGGGCGGCATCCCGCGGCAACCCTTCCTTGACCGCCCCCTCCACAAAACAATTCAAAAGATAGGCAAAAAATGCCGGCCCCGATCCACTGAGCGCCGTCACCGCATCAAACTGGTCTTCCGGAAGCTCCAACGCGCGCCCGCAACACTCGAGCATCGCCCGCACCTGCCCCGCATCCGCCTCCGTCACACGCGCCCCCCTGGCAAACACATTCATGCCCGCCCCTGCCAGACAGGCAATATTAGGCATCACACGTACCACCCGCCCGCGGGGCAATAACGCTTCCATCCCCGCTATCCGCTTGCCCGCCGCAATGGAAACCACCAGATGTTCCCCCGTCACTCCCGGGGCAATTTCCCCCAACACCATATCCACTTGCTGCGGTTTGACCGCCAGGAAACACACCTTGGCCGCCGTGACCACGTCCGCATTCGAGGCTACTCCCCGAATGCCCAGCCGCCGCCCAAGCTCAGACAACCGACCGGCATCCACATCACTGGCCACCATCATGTCCGGCACCACGTATTTTCGTCCAATCAATCCAGTCATCATGGCTTCCGCCATTTTCCCGGCGCCAATAAATCCGATTTTCATCGCAACACCCTTCCGCCTTATCGCGAAAACGAATGAACAACGCTTAAAATTAAGTCAATTAACCGATGGAACGGCCTGATCAACTTCCCGCCATCCGGTATCAGGCCAAAACTGGCCAGCACCAGAAGAACCACATACAGGGAAAGTCCCACCATCAACAGACCGCGTATCCCGAATCTTTCCTTGGCTTGACGCCGGTGCGGCAGTCCGCCCGTCCCATCGCCTCCTTCCACCCAGGATGCCGGATATTGACTTCGCAATTCGCCTTTTTCATAGGCGCTTAGAATTTCAAGCACACCCGCAAGACTCCGGTCCGATGCAATATGCCCACCTGTCTTATGCACGGCTTCTATCACTTCCGGCGCCGCATTCACCGGACATGATGTCCAGCGTGCCACTTCCGGCACCATCATGCTGATATCGTTATGGCCATCGCCCACCACCAATATCTTTCCCGCAGGAACCCCGAGCCGCCGCGCCATTTCAGATACCGCCAACCCCTTCGTAAAAGGAATGGCGTGGACATCCACCTCGCACGGATGCTCAAAAACCTGAAGATACCGGGTCGCCCGCGCCTCCTCCTTGACAATCCCTGTTCCAAACCGTGCCGCCCCTTCATCCTCAAACTGAAAGGTAATCCGATGCCGGTTCCGGTAGGCAACCCGGGAAAATGGATTCTTTTTCAGCATCGCCCTGGCCATCCGGGGAATCGCACGGCTCACCTTCCACTCATTGACCCACTGGAGCCAGCGCACCCTCATGTTCCAGATGATGTGTGGCAAATAACCATACTTTTTACGCTCATAGATATAAGCGTGGCGGGCAATCACATAGTCAGGCATCACTCCCAACATCATCATCGGGCGAAAGACTTTTTTGAAACTGCGCAGACTGCGCCCCGTGCAAATCACCCATTTGACACCATACACATCCCGCATTCTATCGATATGCTGCCGGAACCCCTGGCATTGGTCAAAGCCAGCCCGATGCCCCAGCAGGGTCCCATCCACATCGGTGACAAACATCCCGAGTTCGTTAAGGATGTTTCTGGTTTCTTTCATAGTGTCGTTGCCTGTGCTCCACAGGCGCGTCTCTCTATCGAAAAAAAGGCGTTCCCACCGTGAAACAGCAGGAACGCCGTAAAACCCACGGTCAACCGCTTACTTCTTTCCAGCCGCCGATTCCTTGATCAGGCTCAACCCGATGACTTCGCGCTGAATCTGATTCGTCCCCTCATAAATCTGGGTAATCTTGGCATCCCGCATCATCTTCTCAACCGGATACTCCTTCATATAGCCGTATCCTCCCAGAATCTGAACGGCATCCGTCGTCACCTTCATCGCCACATCCGAGGCAAACAGCTTGCTCATCGCGGAAATCTTGCTGACTTCCTTGCCGCCGCCATCAATATACCGGGCCGCCGCATACACGAGCGCTCGCGCAGCCTCCACTTGCGTCGCCATATCGGCCAGCATGAATTGCACACCCTGGAACGCACAGATCGGCTTGCCAAACTGACGGCGTTGACGGCTGTACTCAACGGCCTCATCCAACGCGCCGGCCGCAATACCAAGCGCCTGTGCCGCCACTCCGGGCCGGGAGGTATCCAGCGTCTTCATCGCCACAATGAACCCCATTCCTTCCTTGGACAGCAAGTTGGCCTTGGGAATACGGCAGTCCTGGAAAACCAGCTCACGGGTCGCCGACGCGCGGATCCCCATCTTGTTCTCCTTCTTACCGAAGGTAAACCCCGGGGTCCCCTTTTCAACAATGAACGCGGACGCACCGCGGGGCCCCTTGGCTTTGTTGGTAATGGCCACGATGGTATATATATCCGCTTCGCCACCATTGGTAATCCACTGCTTGGTCCCATTGATAACGTAGTGATCGCCATCCAGCACCGCCGTCGTCCGGATTCCACCGGCATCGCTACCGGCATTGGCTTCCGTCAACCCAAACGCCGCCAACGACTTACCGCTGGCAATCGGGGGCAGATACTTCTTCTTCTGCTCTTCAGTCCCGAACAGGATGATCGGGAAGGTGCCAAGCGCCGTCGCCGCCACCGCAAGGGCAATACCGCTGCAAACCTTGGACAATTCTTCGACGCCAACCGCCAAATCCATGACGCCGCCGCCCAGACCGCCAAATTTCTCCTCAATGTACAAACCACAAAGATCCGCCTCCGCGAATACCTTGATCATTTCATGAGGAAACTCATTCGACTCGTCATAGTGCTCCCGGATGGGCTTAATCTTCTCCTGAGCCACTTTACGGCATAGATCCTTGATCATCACCTGTGTTTCGGTCAATCCATAATCCATAGTGTTATCCCCTAAACAGTTAATCAACCTACCGGCTACCATCAGCCGAAGGGCGCAAGGTTACGATAGAAATACCCCGAAAATCAAGAAAAACGTGAATAGATTTATGACACCCCGAATCCTTGGCGAAGCGTGGGGGCGGGCTCTCCAGCCCGCCCATCTCGCAGCACCGGTCAAAATGAGAATTGCTGCTTCATTCTTGCCTTCTCATGCGGCGTGTTCCAACATGCTGCCCATGTTGAGGATCCGCCTTAAAGGAGTACCAGCCATGCAATATTCAACCGTCAAAACCGCTGGCGGCTACACGGCCGACGAGGTCATCTCCGCCCTGCAGAAGGAAATTCGTAGAGGGAAAAGCGAAGATGCGGCCTACTGGGCGTACGAATTAATGATCTCCAATCTGGAAACCAAGCTGTGGGAGCGGCTGACGGTGATCTCCGTAGAAGACATCGGCATGGCTGATCCCCAGGCCTGCCTGATCATTAGAACCCTTCGGGATATCTATTTTGAACTTCCGGCGGGCAGGAGCGACCGCTATCGCAACGGCCTGATGGCAGCCGTTTATCTCGCCCAAGCCCCAAAGGACCGCCATCTCGATGAACTGTATCACTGCCTCCGGACCGGATGCCTTGAACAGCGGGAGATCCCAGACTACGCCTTGGATAAACATACGGCACGGGGCCGCGCCCTCCAGCGCGGAGAGACCCACTTCTGGAACGATGGCGCCGACCTCGCCGGGGAGATCAAAAGCCAGAACAGGCGGTACTTCGAACTCCTCAAGAAAAAGCTGGGGTTCGCCCGACAGGTTCCTGAGCAA
>CAZSSA010000097.1:5766-8191 GCA_964609375.1 uncultured Verrucomicrobiota bacterium
CATGAATATAGCCATTATCATCACCACCTATAACGGCGCCCGGTGGCTTCCCCGCGCCATCGCAAGCGCTCAGGCACAAACCTATCCGCCATCTGAAATCATCGTGGTGGACGACGGTAGTACGGACAACACGGCAGCGCTGCTGGGGGCCACACCATGCATCCGCGCCATTATCCAGCCCAATGCCGGGGTCAGCGCGGCGCGCAACCGAGGTGCCCGGGAGTCCTCTGGAGACTGGCTCCTGTTTCTGGATTATGACGACGATCTGCTGCCCGATGCGCTGGCCCGTTTCAAAGACTACGCGCAGGCCCATCCCGGCTTCGAGATATACTATGGCGGTATTGCGGTTGAGCGTCAGGGGGGGCGCGGCTGGCGAATGTCTGGAGATCCGACCTCTGAGGGGGCCATACCGGCAGCGGCCCTGGTCAATTTCTATCGCGTCCAGATTCTGACCCCGGGCGCGGTCCTGATGAGGAAATCCCTTTTATTGGCGGCCGGCGGCTGGGATACCCGTTATGACAGCGTGGAGGATCAGGATCTCTTCATCCGCGCCGGAGCCATGACTGAGTTCAAATACTGCGGGGGCACAATTCTCCGGAAGAACATGCATAACGCCAATGTTTCCAGCAACTGGCAGACGACCACCCTGCTCGGATTCCGGTGTACTGTCGAACATCTGGAGCGTTTCCGCCAGGCGGGCCGAGCGCGGGAGTTCCGAGGCATCTCGGCTCAAAAAGCCCTGGATTTAGCCATTCGACGCGCCCTCCGCTACAATGACCGTGAACTGCTGGATCGACTCCTGAAAGAAGCCGGAAAGATGGGTGTTTTGACACTTTGGGCCTGGCTCTTCCGGCGCTCGTTCCGGCTCGGGGTCGCCTACGCCCGGTTCTGGGGCCTGGTGGGTTATTATATTCCCGCTGTCGCCGAACGGTGGCGCTACGGGAGACTCGGCTGATTCCCTGCACCCTCTATGAAAACAGCTCTCATCTCTTTTTCCCCCAACGCGATCAGCGTGAGGTCGCTTGCCGCCTACCTGAAATCGCGGGGTTATGAAGCCCTCTGCATCTTCTGTCCCGCTGACTTCAAGGAGGCGCACGCTCAACGGCTCATCGCCGGACTTCAGGAGCAAGGGGTCGGATTGGTTGGCATCAGTGTATTGACCGATACCTATGACGCCGCCGTGACGGTAACGCGGTGGATCCATTCGCAAATGGGAATACCGGTTGTCTGGGGAGGGGCACATGTCAATGTGATGCCGGAGGAATCGTTGCGCCACGCTGACATGGTCTGCATGGGAGAAAGTGAAGAGGCGATCCTCGAACTCGTCTCGGGAATGTCTGCTTCCGGGTTGTCAGGATCCGCCGTGCCCAATATCTGGTACAGAACGAAGCAGGGTATCGTGAAGAACAGCCTTCGGATCCTTGAGGAGGATTTAGACAGGTTCCCGTTTCCCGATATGGATTTGCAGACGCAATTCGTGCTCGACGATACGGGGCTCACGGGTGTAGCAGCAGACTCATACCGTAAGTTTTACAGCATCATGACATCCCGCGGATGTCCCTACCGGTGCCGGTACTGTTACAATAGCTACCGGGCGCGTCAATATAAGGGCAAAGGACGATATTTGCGGTTCCGCAGCGTGGAAAACGTTGTCAGGGAGCTGGAGGAGGCCAACGCACGGTTCGGTATGAAGCAGGTGAAGATCTGGGATGACAGTTTCCTTGCCAGGCCCCTGGATGATATCCGCCGCTTCGCGAACCTTTATGGAAAGCAAATAGGGAAGCCTTTCTTTATTCTCGGGGAACCCATGGCCTTTGACAGAACAAAGGTGGAGTGCTTGAAGGATTGCGGCCTGAAGGAAATGCAGATCGGAATTCAGACCGGCAGTGAACGGGTAAATCGCGAAATTTATCACCGGCAGATTTCGACGGCGGAGACCATTCGCGTGGCTCAGATCCTTCATGAACTTGGCATTCGGGCACGATATGACATCATTTTCAACAATCCTTACGAGCAGATAAGCGACCTAAAAGACACGATCAACCTGCTGATGAAGATACCGGGCGAATTCTCCCTGCTCGGGTTTAACCTGATTTTTTACCCGGGCACGGAGATAACCGAGCAGGCCTTGAGGGATCGACTCATTGCCAGACGGGTCGATCCGGATGACTCGGCCCCCATTCAGAGTGCGCTAAATTCACCTGTGTTGTCGGGACGTCAGGCCGTCATCAGCGAGCGATATTACCGGATTCTCTACGACTCGCAGTCCAAGGAATACTTGAATGGAGTGATTGCGCTGGTGAGTTTCAGATTCTTGCCCCGCTGGGTGACCCGCTTCTTTGCGGGACTCAATGTCCCGGGTCGTGCGGCACTGCTCCACGGGTTCACCAAATGTTGCCGCTTGATCATCCATCTGAATCGCAGG
>CAZSSA010000098.1:0-7969 GCA_964609375.1 uncultured Verrucomicrobiota bacterium
CCGCTGAGGCAAGGATGCTGAAGTTGCGAGGCGTCTCGCTCCCCCAGGAGATCGGTCGCAGAATCAGCCGTGAGGTCATTGATCTTCACAGCCTGACACGTGCCGATATCCGCACCAACCTCCTCTTCGGGCATGTCGTGCAGAAGCTGACCCTTCCGGTTCGCAAGATCACGGAGGAAGAGGCGGCCAATGCGGAGCGCGAGATTGCGGAAATGCAGGCAGGGAAAGGTCCGGTCCTTAAGATCGGTTGGCACAAGGCCACGCTCCAGCGCTACCGGAACCAGGAACAGAAACCCACTTTCAGCGTGGAGGTCCATGTGGTCCGGATGGGTGACGTGGCCATCGTGACCAGCCCGTTCGAGCTGTACCAGGATTTTGGCACGCAGATCAAGGCGCGCAGCAAGGCCGAGCAGACGCTCGTGCTCGAGCTGACCGGCGGCTCCTCGCAATATCTGCCTACGGCGCGGGCCGTGGCCGGCGGCGGCTATGGCGCCATCGCCCAGAGCAATATCGGAGGCCCGGAGGCAGGCCAGATGCTTGTCGATCGGACGATCGACATGATAGACGCCTTGTGGACACAGAAACCCAACTGAGAAGACATGAGATGAATAAGTCCCCTATCCATTGCGGCATCGTTGGCATCCACGGATTTGCCCGCGATCACTTCACCCATCTGCTGCAGCTTCAGGACGAGGGACTGTACACTGTCCAGGCCGCCGTGGCGCACCAGCGGGAACTCGACCCTGCCTACGCCGACGACCTGGTTGCGCGCGGCGTGAAGCTGGTGCCCGACCTCGATGCCCTGCTGGCGGAAGCGGGTCTTGACCTGATCACGTTACCGGTCAGTATCCATCTCCATCTTCCCTTCGCCCGCAGGGTTCTCGAATCCGGTCGCGCCTGTTTTCTTGAAAAACCCGTGGCCGCCACGCTGACAGAAGGCATGGCGCTCCAGCGCATCCAGAACGCGACGGACCAGCCTCTGTTTATAGGGTTTCAGGATCTCTTCCACCCCGCGATCTACGAGCTTAAGCAACGTTTGCTTGGAGGCATCGCCGGCAGGATCAAGCGCATCGTGGTCACCGCGGCCTCGCCCCGGAACAACGATTACTACAACCGGAACCGCTGGGCGGGACGCCTGTGGGTTGATGGCATGCCGGTACGTGACTCCCCCGTCAACAACGCGTGCGCCCATTATCTCGCCTTGGCCCTGTTTCTGGCTGGCGGCACGGAAACGGAAAGCGCCTGGCCGCTCTCCGTTCGCGGCGGCCTCTGGCGAACACGCCGCCTCGAGAGCTTCGACTCCGCCTCGCTCTCGTTCACCACGGATACGGGAGTCGAGGTGCTGTTCACCGTCAGCCACGCCGCGCCTGAAGCATGGGGGCACCTGTTCCGCATGGAAGGCGACGCCGGAACGATTGAAAGCGATTACCGGGGCAATCACCCCGTCTGGCATCTGCCCCGCGGCGTAACGCTTCCCATGGCGCAAGGACGTTCCAGTGCCAGGTTCCGGCATGTCGCCGACGTCATGCGCGGCGGCCAGGCGCCCGTCTGTTCTCTGGCCCAGGCGCTACCCCACAGCGCAGCCGTGGACTTGATTCACGCCACGCTTCCGATCAGGGACATCCCTGCCGACATGATCCGGGAAGAGGAAGGAAAGTTCTTTCATCGGGATATGGACAAGCTACTGCGGGAAGCCCACCGTCAGGGGACAACCCTCGACAACCTCGGATTCTGCCGAAGTCTTTGATCTCCGAATGGCGCAACTAGAGGTCTTTCACCTCCTATCGGTCATAATGCCAATGGCATGCAGCCAAGCCAGTAACAGCGTTGGCCATTGCCCCCCTTCACTGCTGGATAATCCGTAGTGAAAGGCACCATGCCCCCCCTTTTCCACAATATAGAGCTCATGTCTCACCTGGAGTTTTTCAAGCCTGTCGGCAATCGCCTGCGAAAAGGCCGGCGGCGCTGTGGCGTCATCCCTGGCGATGGCAATCCATGTGGGCGGGACATTCCGGGTCAGGGGAAGGTCTTCAATATGCTTTATCTGGGCCGGCCAGGTACTCATCAATACACAAAAATCCGGGCGACAACTGAATCGTTCCACCGGATCAGAGTCCTGGGCAGAGCCATTGTCGGAATAGCTGATCAGATTCAAGCCCAGGTTGCCCCCCGCTGAGTACCCCTGGACCCCGATGCGTTGGGGATCGAGCCCCCATTCCGCGGCCCGGCTGCGCACCAACCTTACCGCCCGCTTACCGTCCGCCAAGGCATCGGCAACAACATCGTTTTCCCCGTATCGGGTACGATATTTCAATCCAAACACCGCAATACCCTGGTCGTTGAGAATCCGCACAACGTTCTCCACATGGATGCCCATGGATAACCTGGTATAGCCCCCCCCGGCACAAATGATGAGCGAGACCCCGCACCGTTTCTCTTTCGGCGGCAGATACACATACAGCTGTGGCCTGGAAACATTCTTATGACGCTCGTTTTCAATAATTTCAGCCTTGCCACCATCCACCAGATTGGGAGGTTCTCCCGGCCAAAGTTGAATAATTCCGGTCGGTTCCGGCTTGAGATAGCCCTCCGGATGCTCAGCCGCCTGTTGTGTTTCCGTCAGCATGATTCATCCTGTCGCGACTCTATTTCGCCAGCCTGACCGTCACCACCTCATGCGGTCCGAGTTTTTCCGGCAACGGCCCGGCGTCGTGCTCAAGGAAGTTGACGGCCTTGCGCTTCCCTTGAGCGAGTGAACCCTCCAGAGTCAGGGGAACACTCCGTCCTTTCGTCTCATAGAGCCGCACGATAATCCCCTTCCCGTCCTCGGCCGGTTTGACGGCGGTGACAAGGACTTCATCCGCATTGACGGAAAGCATATCCTTGCCGATGGCGATCCTGGGTTTGCCGCCGCTGAAGGACACAACGCTCGTCTCATACTCCTGAGCCACCCGCGCGACATTGCCTTCCTCCGGCCCGCCCACATGCGGGTAAAAGGCATAAGCGATCGTATGCCGGCCGCGGTCGGCTAATGGATCGGGGACATGGACCTTCTCACCGCCATAGGGACTGGTCAAGAGGGTCAAGCGGAGGCGGTTGCCAAGGGCATCATGTCCGTGGAGGCCCTTATTCAAGATGGCCACGCCATGCTTACCATCCGTCAGGTCGGCCCAGTTCAACGCCGGAACCTCGTACATGCCCTTCTCCTTCGGGGTTTCCCGTTTGGTGGGCCGTTCAATCTGGCCGAAGGGGATGCTATAAAAGGCCCGAGTCTTCTTGAACGAGGTATAGGCGGCAACCTTGAGGTCGGTGTCGTCCTCCCACCAGTTGGCCTTCATCACGCATTCAATGTACGGCAGGTCGCGGTAGATGGTGTACTCCACGTCAAAAAAGGAGGTCGGATAATCGACCCCCGGCGTATTCCACATGATCGGCACCATGAACTCCTTCTTCTTCTTCCATTCGACGTAGGAGAGCTTGGCGCGGAAGCGGACAAAAACGGGACCGCTTTCAATCATCTCAAAGGAGTCGCACTTTGCAATATCCTCCTTGCCGGTCAGATTCATGTTCCAGGTCTGGTAGAACCCTTCCGGATCATCCTCAAGCAGGTCGAGCCGCCCGATTCCCCCGCCCGCCAGCTCCTTGCCATCGGCCAGCTTGAGACTGGTGGCATACCCTTTCTTTGGGTCGAAAGCGACCCGGAAGAACCGGTTCTGAACCCACGTCTTGCCGAACGTGAAGTCCCTGGGTGTCCGCACGCGACCCTTCGCAATTGAAACTTTGCGGAGCCCCAGGGCCGGCATCTCAGGCAGGACCGCAATGGCCGTTGCTTCAGACCCACCATGCTTCTGGACGGCAAAGGTATTCCCGGCATCATCACGGGCCATGCCGGTCTTGCTGGCAGGCAGTTCAATTATGGCCGGACGCCGCCACGGCAGCGTGTTGGCAACAACAAGTCCGCGACCTTCGCTGATAAGCTCCGCACGCGTGGCACGTGATGCATCGTCGATCACCCCATTTGCCCGCTCGTAATCTTCGGAAGCCTCCTGGTAGACCATGGGGAAACTCGAGCCCGGCAAAATGTCGTGGAACTGGTTGAACAATTCCACCTTCCAGGCCTCGCGCAATGCGGCAGTATTGTTGACGCCGGCCATCACCGCCAGCGCCTCCGCTTCCAGCAGCCTGCGCTCGGTTTCACGGTCCGCCAACTTGGTCCGCACCTGGACCGTATAGGTCTTGTGGTGGCACTCCAAGAAAAGTTCATCCTTGATGACCGGCAACTTTGCCAGATTCTCGGGCTCGTACCGCTTCAGGTGATCAAGGTACTCATGCATACCAGCCATATGCGTCGTGGGATAGACGGTCTGCTTCTGGCACTCCCGGATGCGGTCGAACATATCGGGCAGCGGGCCGCCGCCATGGTTGCCGATCCCGAAAAGCAGTGCGGCCGACCAGACCCCGCTAGTGAGGTGAAAGATGCGCACCGCCTGGGCCATTTCGTCCGGATCGATCTCCTGATAGTGGTCGGGATAGGTATGAACCCCGAGGATGCGGCTGCCATCATCGCTCTCCCACCAGAAGAGCACGTCTTCGAAAATGGTGAACTCATTATAGCGCAATTTCTGGGTGAGAAAGGCCTCCATCTCGGCGTGCTTGTATATTTTCGGCAGCGCCCAGGAGAAGCCAAAGGCATCGGTATTATGGCCGGATCGGGACTGCTGGCCGCACAACTCACGGGCGGCCCGCTGACCGAAGAGGCACTGGCGCACCCACGATTCCGCCCCCAGCATCTGGCCATCGGGCTCGCACCACATGCCGCCAGCCGGCTCGAACTGCCCCTTTTTGCCGTACCTAAGCAGGTCACGATACAGCTTCGGGTCACGCTTCGCCATCTCGTGCCACACGGGCGGCGAGCTTTCAAGGAAGTGGAAGTCCGGGTGCTGCTTCATGAACTTGAACTGGTTCTCCAGCGTGCCGCGCATGACCTCGATGCTCTCGCCCCAGGTCCATTTCCAGGCCAGATCCATGTGGGCTACCCCGAGGAGGAAGAGGTGGAAGCGCTTGGCAAAAGCAGCCAGCGGTGCCAGGCTGTCGCGACAGGACTTGAGGCTGTCGATAAAGGCATCCCTCTGTCCTTTCAGGAAGGCAGAAACATCCACCCGTGCCGCGGCCTGGAGAAGCTGGCGGGTCAGCGTGTCCCGTTCTTCGGCACTCACCGGCGAGCGGTTGCACTGGACCTGGCCGGACATGAAGCGGTTGACGCGGGGATTGTCGGTAGACAGGAGGCTGGCGGCGGTGCGTAATGAGCGTGCCACATCGCGCACCAGTTCATTGATCTCTTGCAGTCCGGAGAGCGAGGCCCGCGCCATTTCCAGTTTAACGTGCTGGATGGTCGTATCGAGGCTGTAACAGATCCACGGTTGATCTCTGGCACTTACTGGAACCAGATCCACCACACCGTGCAGGAACAATCGTTCGTGCACCTTCCGTCCATTGGCCCACACATCCCCCAATCCATCGGAATCAAGCTGCAGTCGCCACACTCCCCACTGGGAAACTGGCACCAACTCCGCAATCGGCGGAACACGCAGGTGGGCACAGACCCAGGCACGCATGGGTGTACCGGCTTGGCCGATGACGATCTGCGGCGCGCCCTGCGCCGCCTCGGGCGTCGGAGGCGTCTGCTCATCATCCAATGGCACTACAGACCATGGCTGCACCACCGGATGCGCGAGGTCCTCCAGCGCGCGGGAAAAATCCATCACGGCCACCAAGTTCTTCGGAGCGTTGCGTAAATAGGAATTGAATGTCAGAAATTTAGCATTCAAAGGTTTCATAGCTCTAATGACTCCTGTCTTATTAAATACGTCGAAATTCTTTGATTGATAAAACCATGATAGTATACTATAAATGATAACGCAAGTTAACTCAGCACAAAAGCTCGCTTCAATCACGTATCATTGCGATAGGAAAAAATCATGATGCAAAAAATACATAGACTCGGTTTAGCGACGGCGGTTCTGATCGGAATGAATTGGGTGACCTGTGCGGCACCTGCAGAATGGAAACCGGTAGCCCAACCGGGGTTGGCGGCGGCACTGGAGAGCGCACCGGAGTTGAAGTTCGAAGATCTGGCCGATGGACCTGATTCGTGCTGGCAGGGTCCGCTCTGGTGGGTACCCAACCCCGACGGCAAGTCTTACGATCTGGTGTTTTTATACTACCCCCAATACTCAGGCCCGAACGAGGTGTTCATTTACGATACCGCCACAAAGATACTCAAGAAAAGCAATTGCCCGGAACTGAGCACGGTCAAATTCGATTTTCACCTTAATCGCTTCTATATGGTTAACGGAAAGGCCTACATTTTCGGGGGGTCTGGACCCCTCTCTTGCTTTGTCTATGACCCCGCCAATAACGAGTTCAGTTTCGGCGGATATCCCCTTGGCCCGAAGAACAGCGACAATGTCATCTTCGGAACGGAGGGACTTGCCACCGTCAATGACGATGGCACACTGATAGGCGGCTTCGGCCCCCTGACCACCAAACGGACGCAGCCCGGCTTCTACACCGTCGATCCTGCTACCGGAAAAGGCGATTTCCTGGGCACCATCGGCCCGGAAAACCCGAATGCCGCCTGGGAGTATCGCCGCATCATCATGGACGGCGACTGGCTCTATGCCTCCCTCGGCCACAGCCCGTGGCGCCTGTATGGCATGAACGTTAAAACGCGTCAGGGAAAAATACTCGCCGAAACCGAACGCTTCATGGGCGACAAGAACACCATCCGCTTCCTCTCCAACAACCGTTACCCGGGTGTCTACGTCAGTATCACCGGCTTGAAGGGCGGCCCGCAGGACAAGACGCAAGCCTTCTGGCTGCGCAACGGTGAACTCACCCCTTGCGAACCGGTGGGCAACAACGTCATACCTACCCCCCCTTGGCTCAGTGATAAACGGGCACAACCACGAGCAAACTACATGGGCGCCTTCGACGAAAATGATACGCCACCCAAGGGAATGGAAGTCTTCCGGGGGGCACTTGACCTGGAAGGCAAGGCTCGCTGCTGGTACCGGTTCAGTGATGATGCGATGGCGCAGGCCGCAGGCATGACCACGGGAATATGGCAGAGGATCGACCTTCCGGCTGTGAAATTCGTCCCTTCGACGATCCGGCGCATGGCCCCCCTGCCCGATGGCTCGCTTTTTGCCCTGACCGAGGGCTACGGCCGGGCAGTGACATTCAACCCGAAAACCCGCCAGCGTACGCCTCTCGGCTCAACGACATCCGTCTATTCCCTCATGGGTTATAATGAGAAGCTTTACATCTGTGGTTATCCGAGTTCAATTTTGTGGGTGTATGACCCAACCAAGCCATGGAGCGCCGGCCAGAGCCTGGAGATGCCGCCTGAGACGGTAACAAAAGCGCGTAAGACCGCCACACCCGACACCAACCCGGCCCATGTGACCTCGCTTAAGGAATTTACGGAAGTACATATGCCTATGGCTATGGCCAGCGGCGGTGACGGCCGCGTGTATGTGGGTGGAAAAGTGGTCCGTATCGGCAATGGCGGCGGCCTCGGCTGGTGGGATCCCCGCACCAACAAGGCCGGAGGCCTGCATGAACCGTTCGACAGCTATCCAATATTCTGGATGTGCTCGGCCGCTAGCGGCCGCTATATCCTCTGCTCCACCAAACCCGCTCCCTCCAAAAATAATCCCGACTATACGCCGCCACGCGGCCGGATCTTTGTCTACGACACGACCAAACAGCAGGTCATCCATGCGTTCGAGGATGAGCGCCTGTTCACACCTGGATACATCACCGAGGCACTGCCGGGCCTGGTAATGGGCTACACGATGGCGAAGGATAAGAGCGGCCTGCTCTACGGCTTCGACCCGGCCGCCGGCAAGATCATCTGGACCCAGCCGGTACCACGCGCCCCCGAGACCGGCATCTCGGCGATCAA
>CAZSSA010000099.1:0-1760 GCA_964609375.1 uncultured Verrucomicrobiota bacterium
ATGCATTTATATCGTACTCATACTTGCGGGCAGCTTCGTGCTGAACATGTTGGTCAAACGGTTCGTGTTTCCGGGTGGGTGTTCAGGAAGCGGGACCATGGTTCGTTGCTGTTTTTTGATCTGCGTGACCATTATGGCCTGACCCAGATTGTGGTTCAGCCTGACCGGTCGTTCTTTGAGGAATGCCAGAGGGTGCGCAATGAGAGCGTGATCATCGTGACCGGCAAGGTGGTGGCTCGTAGCGAGGATACGATCAATGCGGCGATGCCCACGGGGTATATCGAGGTGGTGGCCGAGTCAATCACGATCGAAAGCATGGCTGAGCCGCTGCCCTTCCAGGTGAACATCGAGGACGATGGGCCGGAGGAGACCCGCCTGAAATACCGTTTCCTGGACTTGCGCCGGGATCACCTTCACAAGAACATTATCCTGCGGTCGCAGATCATCGCCAGCTTGCGCCGGCGCATGATTGGTCATGGATTTACGGAGTTCCAGACGCCGATCCTGACCAGCAGTTCGCCGGAAGGGGCGCGGGATTACCTGGTGCCGAGCCGTGTTCATCCGGGGCGGTTCTACGCCCTGCCGCAGGCTCCCCAGCAGTTCAAGCAACTCCTGATGGTGTCAGGATTTGACCGCTATTTCCAGATTGCGCCGTGCTTCCGCGATGAGGACGCGCGGGCTGACCGGTCGCCGGGTGAGTTCTACCAGTTGGACATGGAGATGTCGTTTGTGACGCAGGATGACGTGTTTGCCGTGGTGGAAGACGTCATTCATGGTGTGTTCTCGGAGTTTTCGACATGGACGATTGATGCGGCTCCCTTTGTCCGGATTCCCTATGCGACCGCGATGGTAAAATACGGGACGGATAAGCCGGATCTCCGTATTCCGATCGAGATGCAGGATGTGTCGGACATTTTCCGCACGTCCAAGTTCAATGCCTTCAAGGGAATGGTTGAGAAGGGGGGCGTGGTGCGGGCCATCCCGGTGAAGGGGATTGCCGATCGGCCGCGCAGTTTCTTTGATAAATTGGTGGAGTATGCCCAGTCGCTGGGGAGCAAGGGATTGGCTTATCTTGTCTGGGAGGGTGGGGTGATCAAGGGGCCGATCATGAAGTTTTTGTCCGAGGATGAGATCAAGGCCTTGGCCACCCGAGGGGGAATGGTGGATGGCGATGTGATGTTCTTTATCAGCGACATGGTGCACACGGTGAACAAGATCTGCGGGGATTTGCGGTCGAAATTGGGGCGGGATCTTGATCTGATACCCAAGGATGTGTACCGGTTCTGCTGGATCGTGGATTTCCCGATGTTTGAACTTGATGAGGAGACCCGGACCGTCGGATTCTCGCATAATCCTTTCTCCATGCCGCAAGGCGGGATGAAGGCGCTGTGTGAGAAGGACCCGCTGGAAATTCTTGCCTATCAGTATGATATTGTCTGCAACGGGGTTGAGCTTTCCAGTGGAGCGATCCGGAATCATAGTCCGGAGGTGATGTACAAGGCGTTCGAGATTGCCGGGTACCCGCCCTCCGAGGTGGACAAGCGGTTTGGCGGCATGATCAACGCGTTCAAACTGGGGGCCCCGCCGCATGGCGGCATTGCTCCGGGTGTGGACCGCATGGTGATGTTGCTGGCAGGGGAGAGCAATATCCGCGAAGTGATTGCATTTCCGATGAACCAGCGGGCGCAGGATTTGATGATGAATGCGCCCAATACGGTAACGGAGAAACAGTTGAGGGAATTGCACATCAAGTTGAACAT
>CAZSSA010000099.1:1860-4524 GCA_964609375.1 uncultured Verrucomicrobiota bacterium
CTGCTCTGCGATGGAATAGTTCGATGTTAAAGTTAAGCCCGCTTTGCGGAAAATGGTTTAAGCCTGGCGTGTATAAGTTTAAGACTTGGGAAGAGGAGGCCGAGTGGACCCGACAACAAATCAAGATGGCGAGCTTGCGCCTGAAGTAGGGGTTCCTGATCTGGTGGCCTTATGCAGGCTGCTGAATGGACAGGGAGCCCGGTATGTTGTGTATGGCGGGTTGGCTTGCTTGCTACATGGCCATGAGCGTATGACGCGCGATGCGGACTTGTATGTGGGATCGGACCGCGAAAATATCAGGCGGGTTTTGGAGACACTTGGGCAATGGGGTCATGGATACGCCGCCGAATTGACAGTTGATGATGTGATTGAAAATGTTGTGGTTAGAATTGCCGATAAGTTTGTTGTCGATGTGGCGGCCGAGGTTTGGAAGTTGGAGTGGAGTGAGGTCTGGCGTCGTCGCAGGGTTGTGGTTATTGATGACGTTGAAATACCCTTTTTAGCGCGGACAGATTTGATAAAAAGCAAAGAAACATATCGGGAGAGAGACAGGTGGGATGCGGAAGTGTTGAAGGCAATGCAGGGACCTGAATCTGGATCTGCGGCTGCCATTCTGAATTCTGACTCCTGAATTCTGGATTCTGATTTATTCTGATGATTCGAACTGGCATAGGATTTGATATTCATTGCTTCGCCAAGGGGCGCCGGTTGGTGCTTGGCGGGGTTGAGATTGCCTGCGAGGTCGGACTGGATGGCCATTCCGATGCGGATGTGCTTTGCCATGCGCTGGCGGATGCGTTGCTGGGCGCGGTTGCCGATGGTGATATCGGGCAGCACTTTCCGAACACGGATCCGAAATGGAAAAATGCCGACAGTGTTGAGTTGCTGCGGCATGTGGTTGGCCGGGTGGCGGCCAAGGGATACCGGGTAGTGAATGTCGATGCCGTGATTACGGCGGAGAAGCCCAAGGTGATGCCCCATGCTATGGCCATGCGGGAGCGGCTTGCGCCTGTGCTGGGAGTGACGGTGGAAGAGGTGTCCATCAAGGCCACGACGATGGAGGGGTTGGGGGCTATTGGGCGGGCGGAGGGGATTGCCGTGATGGCGGTGGCGACGGTGGAGAAGGTATGAACATTTACAATACAATGACTCATCGGGTTGAGGAACTGGTTCCTCTGGATGGTAAACGCATTCGACTCTATACCTGCGGGCCGACGGTTTACAACTACGCGCACATCGGCAATTTCAGGGCCTACATCTTTGAGGATCTGTTGCGGCGGACGTTGAAACACTTCGGGTATGAGGTGTACCAGGTCATGAACCTGACGGACGTGGATGACAAGACCATTGCCGGCGCCATCAAGGCCGGGGTGCCGTTGGATGTCTTCACGAAGACGTTCAAGGATGCTTTTTTTGCCGACCTTCAGACGTTAAGTATTGAGCCGGCAGAGCGGTATCCGGCGGCGACCGACCATGTGCCGGAAATGATCGCCCTGATTCAGGCGCTTCTGGCAAAGGGGCACGCCTACAAGTCGGACGATGGATCGATTTATTTCAGCGTCTCCAGTTTTCCTGCCTACGGGAAACTGGCGCATCTGGATATGGCGGGGTTGCGACCCGGGGCGCGGGTTCAGCACGATGAATATGAGAAGGAGAATGTTGCCGACTTCGCCCTGTGGAAAGCATGGGATGAGAAGGATGGCGATGTGGCGTGGGATTCCCCGTGGGGGCGGGGCCGGCCAGGGTGGCATATCGAGTGTTCGGCGATGGCGACCAAGTATCTTGGCGAGAGCTTTGATCTGCATACCGGGGGTGTTGATAATATTTTCCCGCATCATGAGGACGAAATTGCGCAGAGCGAAGCGGCCAGCGGGAAACCGTTTGTCCGGTATTGGATGCACTGTGCCCACCTGGTGGTTGATGGGCGCAAGATGTCGAAATCGCTCGGGAATTTCCATACGCTGCGGGATGTGCTGGCACGCGGGTATTCCGGACGGGAAACCCGGTATGTGTTGATGGCGGGGCATTACCGGCAATCGCTGAATTTCTCCTTTGATGCGTTGGAGGCGGCGCGGGCTTCGCTTCAGCGTTTGGATGAGTTTCAGGATCGGCTGCGGGGTGTGGCGGCGGGGGGGGGAACCCACCCCCGACCCCTCCAGGGAGGGGAGCAGGAGAAGACGACCCACCCCCGACCCCTCCAGGGAGGGGAGCAGGAGAAGACGACCCACCCCCGACCCCTCCAGGGAGGGGAGCAGGAGAAATTGATCCCCTCCTTGGAGGGGCAGGGGTGGGTTCTGCCTGACTGGGCGGAGATGGCCCGGAAGAAGTTTGATGCGGGACTCGCCGAGGATTTGAATATTGCCGAGTCGCTGGGCGCCCTGTTTGACATGGTGCATGCAGGGAATTGTGCAATGAATGCGGGCGTGGTGACGGCGGAACAGGCGGGCGCGGTTATTAAAGTGATCGAAGGGTTTGACAAGGTGCTTGGTTTCCTGGCCAAGCCGCCGGAAGATGTCCCGGTGGCAGCGTTGAACCTTTTGGAGCAACGTCAGCAGGCGCGCCAGAGCAAGAATTGGGCGGAAGCGGATCGTGTGCGGAATGAACTGACGGCCTTGGGATGGATCATTCAAGATACCCCGCAGGGGCCGAAGTTGAAGAGGAAAT
>CAZSSA010000099.1:4624-5464 GCA_964609375.1 uncultured Verrucomicrobiota bacterium
GCCTTGGGATGGATCATTCAAGATACCCCGCAGGGGCCGAAGTTGAAGAGGAAATAAAGGAGTGAATCCGGAATTCAGGAGTCAGAATTCAGAATAAAAGCGAAGAGTCGTGGGATTAACATGCTTGTTCGCGGTATTATTCTGGATTCTGGATTCTGACTTCTGAATTCTTGTGGAGCATGACTACACGAGGCAAATTCATCACTTTCGAGGGGCCGGAAGGGGGAGGGAAATCCACCCAGATCCGTCGATTGTCGTCCCGGCTTGAGGGGGTGGGGCATCAGGTGCTAGTTACGCGTGAGCCAGGGGGGACCCCCACGGGCGAGGCTATCCGGCAGATACTCCAGCATGATGCGGCTGGAGAGACGATTTGTCCTGAAACCGAGTTGCTGCTTTTTGAAGCCAGCCGCGCCCAGCTCGTTCGCCATGTGATACAGCCTGCCTTGGAGAAGGGCGTCTGGGTATTATGTGACCGGTTCATGGACTCCACAACGGCTTATCAAGGATATGGGCGCGGGTTTGATGTGGAGGCGGTCTTGGGGATTAACCACTTTGCGGTGGCAGGTTGCGAGCCCGATTTGACGTTGCTTCTGGACATTGAAACGCAAAAGGGGTTGGTCCGATTGGAAGGGCGGAATCAGCGTGATAAGACCGGGCATGACCGGATTGAGCGTGAAACGAGAGCGTTCCACGAACGGGTGAGGGCTGGTTTCCTGCAGCTTGCGCACAAGTGGCCGGAGCGGATCCGTATTGTGGATGCCATGCGCGCCGAGGAAGAGGTCGAGATGATGGTATGGGATGTGGTCCGCGAGGCGCTGAGGCCATGAGCATTGGCGACCC
>CAZSSA010000099.1:5564-7932 GCA_964609375.1 uncultured Verrucomicrobiota bacterium
ACCCCTGACCCCTCCAAGGAGGGGAGCAGAAGAAGACGACCCACCCCTGACCCCTCCAAGGAGGGGAGCAGAAGAAGACGACCCACCCCTGACCCCTTCCGGGAGGGGAGAAAGCGATAGGGATTGGATGGATGGCGACGTTGTGGAGCAGGCGGTTGCTTCGTTTGAAACGGCAGTGGCATCGGGACGACTTGCCCAGGCCTATCTAATTGTTGGTAACGTGGCAGGGCAGGGGGTGCCCTTTGCCGATGCTGTTTTAGGGCGGCTGTTTTGCGCGGGAGCAATCAAACCGTGCGGAAGTTGTTCCGCATGCTCACAGTTGGCAACGCGGCGGCACCCGGATGCCGTGTGGATTGAGCCGGAGAAGAAATCCCGCATTATTGACGTCGAGCGCATTCGTCAGTTGCAGAAGCTGGTTTATCAAACGTCTCTCGCCGGGGGCTGGAAGGCCGTTGTTTTGGTGGGGGCGGACCGGATCAATGATTCCGCGGCGAACGCCTTCCTGAAAACGTTGGAGGAGCCGCCGGCACGGTGTTTGTTCCTGTTGCTTACCGATACGCCACAATCCATTTTGCCCACCATTCTTTCCCGTTGTCAGCGGATGGTGTTATCCACCGAGTCGCAGGCGCTGCCGGAACCTTGGTGTACGATCCTGCTGGATATCATGTCCAATCCACTGACCGGGGGGCAGGTGACGCGTCTTGGCCGGGCGGCGGCACTTGGGGCATTGTTGGATGACATCAAGAAGCAGGCGGCTGCCGATGAAAAGGAGCGGGCGGACAATGATGAGGTGGATGAGGACACCGAAAAGGCCCGCCTGGAGGCGCGTTATCGAGGCATGCGGAATATGGTCATACGTGCTATGCTGTTATGGTATCGCGATGTCCTGGTGCTGGCGTGTGGAGCGGAAGGGTCGGCGTTGTATCATGCCGACCGGGGCGAGGATGTGGCGCGGGTGGCAGCGGGAGTCAGTTATCGCGATGCGCTGTCGAATGTGAGGGCGATTGAGAACGTGCAGCGGCAGTTGGAGCGGAATATCAGTCAGGATGCGGTGGTCTTTAATGCGATGAGCCAGTTGACGGTGTGAGAGAGAAGAATTCAAAATCATGTACAGGGTACTTAAACTACAGCTTGAAGACGAAACGGTGCTGAAGGCGGTCAGCCCGGCAGAGCTGGCTCTTCATCCGGGGGACCAATGCGTAGTTGAGTGCAATCATTTGCCGGAGTTCGGGACGATTGTGGCGCTCAAGGAGTGCGAAGGTGCCATGCCCGGGAAGGGCAATCATTATATGGCGCTGCGGCGGGCGACGTTACAGGATCAGGCGCGTGCGCGGGAAAACACAGTGGTTGGGCATATGGCGGCCAAGACGGTTGCCAAGCGAATGGAGGCAGCCAAACTTCCGATGCATATTGTCCAGGTGCGATACAGTTTCGACCGAGCGGTTTTGCATGTTACGTATACGAGTGAGGATCGCGTGGAATGCGGGGAATTGATCCGTGCCCTGGCGACTGAACTGAGGACGCATGTTGAGATGCGTCAGATAGGAGCCCGTGATTCGGCGCGCTTGATTGGAGGGACTGGGGTTTGCGGGCGCACGCTTTGCTGCAAGGCCTTTCTAAAGGAGTTTGAGGCGGTCAGTGTGAAAATGGCCAAGGCACAGCGATTGGCCTTGAACCCCGCCAGTATCGGCGGTGCCTGCGGGCGGCTTAAATGCTGTTTGAAATACGAGTTTGAGTGTTACCGGAGCATGGGCGAGAAGCTGCCGCCTGACGGGGCCATGGTCCGGTGTGCTGAAGGAGTTTGCCGCATGGTCGACAAGGATATCATGCGGCAGCGAGTCAAGGTCCGTACGGCGGATGGGCGTGTGATTGAGTATGACGGCGGCAGTGTGGATGTGGTGCAAGACGAGGATAATAAACGCGCGAGGAACAAGGAGAAACGCTGATGAAAGTCCGAATTATCAATGGGCCAAACCTTAATCTTCTGGGGACGCGTGAGCCCGGGGTTTATGGGAGCAGCACGCTGGCCGATATCATGAAGATGGCGCAGGAGCATGGGAAGAAGGCGGGGGTTGCGGTTGAGTGGGTTCAGTCGAATGATGAAGGCGGCGTGGTTTCGGCGATCCATGAGAGCCGGGGGAAGGCGGATGGCCTGCTATTGAATCCGGGAGCCTATACGCATACGAGCGTGGCGATCCGAGATGCGCTGCAAGGGGTGGCCATTCCCTGTGTGGAGGTGCATTTGTCGAATATTCATGCACGGGAAAATTTCAGGCATGTGAGCCTGACGGCGGCGGCCTGTATCGGGCAGATTTGCGGGTTTGGCCCGGCGAGCTATCGGCTGGGGATTGATGCGGTGGCGGGGTAT
>CAZSSA010000100.1:0-7842 GCA_964609375.1 uncultured Verrucomicrobiota bacterium
CGGTTGAGGAAACCGACCGCGATACGGGAATGCTCCCGCTGGTCCGCGGCCTGCACCCAGACGCAGGGGTGGGCCTCGACGGCATGGCTTAGCGGCCCGTCGAGCAGCAGGCCGAGCAGGTGGTGGAAGAACGCGTCGTTGGCCTCGCCCGGCATGACCTCGAGGTCCGCGGCGGAGTAGATCGCCCTTCCCTTTCCGAAGCGATTGAGCACGACCACCGGCGCGGCCGTGTCCCGCCAGGGCGGGGAGCTGTGGATGCTGGCCCAGTTCTGGTTGCCCAGGCCGCCCCAGTCCTTGTGGTAGGGAAGCGTGAGCGTGGCGAGGGCCTCGCCCGCCGGCCCCTCGGCCAGGCGTAGGGTGTGCGCGCCCTCGCCCGGCTTTCCCGGCAGGCCGAAGTGACTCAAGTTGCGCTGCGGCTCGATCAGTCGGGTCAGCCCCGCCCCGACGGGCTTGAGGTAGTTGACCGTGCCCAGGTCGTCGTCGGCCAGATGGCAGCCGAACACGTCGGCGAGTTGGAAGTCCGGGTGGCGCACGCCCTCCGTGGACACGAGCGACGTGTGGCCGCTGGCGTAAAGGCGGCCGCCGGCCTGGACGTAGGCGCGGAAGGCGGCGATCTCGGCGTCGTCCATGCGCTGCACGTTCGGCAGGAGCACGGCCCGGTAGCGGGGGAGATCGCCCAGGCGGTTCCTGGCGATCACACCGAAGGAGATGTGGCGCTGCTGGAGCAACCGGCACAAGCCGCGCACCGAGCGCATATGCGGGTTGTTCCGCCCGCCGAAGTCCGCCTTGGTCAGGGGGCGGCCGTTCTCCGCGAAGTCCACGCGTGACTCGGGGCTGAAGTACACGGCCACGTCCTCGATCGGCTCGCCGCCAAGGAACGGCTCGTACGCCTTCGTTTTGCGGAACAGTTTTCCGATGCGCCGGTACACGGGCGGGTTCACCGTGCCGTCGAGGTTTACAGCGTCGATGGCCAGGAAGGCGGCGGAGAACAGGGTGGCCGCGAAGAACTCCTGCTCCATCTCCCCGGCGGGCTTGGTGCGCTCGTGGTCGCCGAGGTTGAGGCAACGGCTGGTCATGAACTCGATCGGCCGCCGGTTGGTCAGGTTGGTCAGCATCTTGCACGTGAAGAGTCCCGAGATCGGGTCGTCGTAGAAGTCCCCGCCCAGGAAGTCGCTGGCGCGCAGCGTGGCCAGATTCGTGCCCATGGCCCAGCTTGCCATGATCATGGCGCAGTTGTGGTAGACGGTCAATTCGGGGGAGCCCGGATGATGGCGCCGGTGCACCTCCTTGGCGTGCGAGGTGAGCATGGCGGCGAACTCCGCCATCCAGGCCTCCCGCGCCGCCTGCCAGCGGCACCAGGCCGGGGAGAACCAGTCCACCGTATCCGGGAATTCGGCGCCGGTCTCCTTGCGGTACCGGTCGCGGCAGTGGGGACAGACGCACAGCGTGGGCCAGAAGGTCATGTCGTAGAAGAGCCCGGCGAAGCGGTAGCCGCCGACCAGTTCCTCGATCTGGCGGCGAACGAAGTCCCGATAGTCCGGGTTGTTCGGGCAAACCAGGCCGTAACGGCTGCCCGAGAAACTGCCGATGTCGTGGCGGTCCTTCACGTTGTCACCGGGCGGTTGCTGGCGCCACTCCGGGCGCTCCAGGAAGGCCCAGTTGTTGTAGATGACGCTGTAATAGGCGATGGCGTCCAGGCCGCGGCGGCCGAGTTCGCCCAGCATTTCCCCCACGATGTCACGGCCGTGGAGATTTGCGTGCATCTTCCCGCTCTTCGTGGGCCAGTAGCACAGGCCGATGTGCGACTGGCAGTAGAACATCACGGCATCCAGGCCGGCCTGCGCGTAGAGACGGACCATGCGCGCCGGGTCGTACTTGGCGAGCAGGCCGGGGTGCCAATCAGCGATGTGCATGTCCACCAGCATGCGGCGCCAGGAGCGCTGGAACCAGGGGACGGCGGATGAGTCTGTTTTGGCAGTGTTCATGTTATGTTTGGAAATCCAGTTCGCACCAGTAGTTGACGGTCTCGCGGTCGAGCTCCACACTCACGCGGTCGCCTGCCTGAGAAGCCTTGGCCGTCTCCAGGGATCGGCCCTCCCCATCGACGAGCCTCGCGCCGCGCAGGCGGCCGGTATGCCGCAGGACGATGCGGCCAGCGCCCTCGCTCAGCTTGACCTTCAACCGCGCACTCCGCTCGATCGGCCGGCCGTCCTCGCTGTAAACGAGCGCGGTACCGCCCTCGCCCGTCACCGCCACGCCGTCGCGATTCGAGAGCGTGATGGCCTCCACGAGCACCGGAAGTCCCTCCACCAGGTGCAGCATGCCGCCCTGCGCGCAGGTCAACCGCCATGGGCCGATGCGCGTCTCTGCGGGCCCGAGATCGGGCTCGCGCGCGACAATCCAGACCGTGCCGCGGGAGGTCGGCCGGCAGAAGACCTCGCTGTCTTGCGGATCGGCGTCGGGCGGCTCCACGCCCGCCGCCGTGAGAAGCCGGCGGTAGAGAGGGGGCAGCAGGCGCCGGTCACGGGATTCGGGCCGGATCGGTGCGTGGACGTAGGTGCCACGACCCAGGCGCCAGGAGGCGCTGGCCACACCCTCGGCCGCCTCGCCGAACGAGAAGGTTCCAAGCACGCCACCGTGGCCGCGCAGGTCCAGGACCACGAGCAGGATCTCGTGCCGGCCGGCCGGCAGGTCGCAAGGCAGGACGTAGGACTCACCCCAGCCGTAGGCGCTGCCGACCAACCGCCCGTCCACGTAGACCCAGAGGTTCGTGCGGGGCATGCCTTGTTCCCCGCACGGGCCACGGACGTAGAGTACGCCGAGCGGCAGTTCCATGCCGAGCGCGCCGCAGTGGCCGGGCAACTCCACAGTGGCGCGCAGAAGGTAGTGCGCGCCCGGCCGGATGCCGGCGTTGAAGGAGTCGCGGACCAGACCCCAGGCTTCGCCAGACCGGCAAGGATTCCAGACCGTGATCGCCGGGTCGCTGAGGTCGTCAACGCGGACCTCGTTGGTGATGAGATCCTGCGGGATATCGCCCGCGAAGGCCCATTCCCAGCCTGAGACCTCGACGGCCTTGCCGCCCAGGGCCAAGGTGGGTTCGCTCGCCGCCGCAGGTTCGGCCAGGAGCGGGGCGCCGCCCGACTGGTAGAGCGCGCCGCCCGCGCGCACATGCGCCAGCAGCCGCTCGCGCAGGGGCGCCAGCAGGTCGGCGGGCGGATCGATCAGGCAGACGAGGCGCGGACTCTTCTCCAGCCCCTCGGCCAGGTCCGCGTAGTCCACCACGAGGGGATTCTGCAGGAGGCCGGCGAAGGCCTGCACGATGTTGAACAGCATGTCCCAATCCCGGCGGGGATAGGCCACGAGCACCGCCTCGCGCTCCGGATCCACGAGGCCGAGGCGGTCGAAAAGCCGGATGCCGTCGGCCATGGCCCGGCCGCTGGGCTTGAGGACGCCGTCATCGCGGGTCCCCACGCCCAATTCGTCGTCCCAGCGCTCGCCGCCCCACATGTCGATGCGCAGGCGCGCCTGCCGGGTCCAGCCCCAGGGCTGGAAGCCGCAGGCGCCGCCGCCGTAGCAGGCGTGCTGCAGGCGGATCATCTTGCGGCGCTGGCGATCCTCCTGGCTGGCCGCGCAGCCATGGGAGTTCCAGACTTCATGGGAGAAGTAAGGCAGCAGGCCGCGGACCACCAGCGAGCTGTCGCCGTGCATGGAGTTGGCGGCGACGGAGCGAGGCATGTCCAGCCGTTCGATGAACGAACCGAGCAGGATCGGATGCCGATCCCCGGCGGCCCGGAAGGCGGCGATCCGTTCCGACACCCAGTCCCGCATGCGAGGATGGTTTGCGTCCGGCTCGTTCCAGAGGTCCCAGAAGAGGCCGGGCCAGTCGCGGTAACGGGCGGCGAGCGCGGCGATGAAGCGGTCCTGCTCGGCCATGCGCGCCGGGTCAGAGGTCGCCGCGTCCTGGCAGTCCTTGCCACACCATCCCTTCGGGTTGCCCATCTCCTCGGGCACCAGGGTGAAGAGGTCGGGATGGAAGACGATGCCGTGCTTGTGGCAGAGCTGGACGAACATATCGAAGACACGCCAGTCGCGCTCTCCGGGCTGCGGGTCATTGGCGCAGACGGAAAAGTAGTCATCGAACGGCAGCGGGCGGTTTGCCAGGTGACGGCGGCTGTAGTCGCGGAACCACTTGCTGTGATGGTAGTGTGGCCGCAGCATGCGGATGCCGAGGTCGCGCATCTGCGCCAGGTCCGCGTCGATCTTGGCCGGATCCGGGCGGATCCACATCAGCTCACCCACGCGGGACTCGTAGTAGTTCATGCCGTGTAGCAGTTCCGTGCCACCATCGGCGCTACGGAAATAGCCGTTGCCCGGCTCCATAAGCCGCCCGCGGGAGGCGAGACCCGGATTCCAACGGAGAAAGCCCGTGCCCGCGCGGTCCACGGTGGCGCCACCCTCCTCCAGCCTGGCTTCGACCCGGAAATCGTCCCCCGCACCGGGAACCGCCCACTCCACGGCCACGCATTCGCAGGCCGAGGCGCCGACGCGCAGGTCCAGCCGCCATTCCTTGAGCACGCGTCCCTCCTGTTTGAGCGCCAGGAAAAGGGCAGCGAACACATCCCGCCCGCCGCGGTTGCGCACCCGGGCCGAAATGCGAATCGTCTCGCCGTCCCGGTAGCAGGGCAGGTCGGTCTCCAATCGATGAAGAGTGAGGGGATGGCAGGCCAGACCCACCAGTCGACTCAGGAGTGCCGCGGCATCCTTCCGGCGCGGGTCGAGCGCGTGCGCCTCGCCCTCCATGCACACGATCACCCAGCGGCCGCCGCCCTGCCAGTCCTTCACAAGGTGCACGCCATGCTTCAACACCCGGCCGAAGCGGTCCGTCCCACTGACCAGTGGGATGCCCTCGCGGACCGGGTAACGCTCCGGAAAGACATTGCCGGCCGGTGGGTGGCTGTAGTGACGGCCATCGCCGGTGTTCACGGTCACGCAGGGACCGGTGTCCGCGCCCGGCCATGAGGCCGGCAGTTCGGGAAGGAAGGCCGTATCGGCGATGCAGCGGCTCGGCGCCACATCCGGCTGGTAGTACTTGAAGCCCAGTTCGCCGAGCGCATCCTGGCAGGGATCGGCGCCCCCGACCGGCTCCCAGCCGCCATTCCGCTCCTCCATCATCCGGCCGAAGCCCGCGCCGCCGGTGGTCATGACGTTGCCGCCCCAGCTCACGAAACGGCAGAGCCCCTTCCACGCCTTGGCCGGGAAGACGTCGCCGTAAGGCAGGATCAGCAGATCCGTCGCCGTGGGATCGAGCGCGGACAGGCCGGCCGCCGGAAGCCACTGGATCCGGCACGATCCGCCCAGCGCCTCGCCGACCCAGGCCGGCGTGAAGCCGTCCGGTACGCCGGAAGCCGGCAGTCCCGGCTCGCGCAGGATGGAGATGGTTCGTGTCATATTGCTGTCCATGATCCTGTTACGCACATCCTCTCCAGCGCCCTCCGCCTCGCGCTTGCCTTTTCCACCCGAGGAGGCTCCGCCCCCCCGTCCATGATGAACACCTTCGCCAAGGTTAGCCGTTTTCAAGCGTCTCCCCGCTTTGTCATCTAGTATTGATAGACTATAAAAAGCAGAACGATGCTGTCAACATCGTTTCCCCGTTGCTTGAGTTCTGGCTTTTATGATGATCCCCTCCTTGGAGGGGTTAGGGGTGGGTTGTGCGGAAAACGACCTTAACTAAGCGCCATTCGGGACAGGCCCTGCGAGAACGTTTGAGCCTACCGCCGACGGACAAATGCAAACCTGGCAGGGTCCTCGATGCAATTTTCCCGGCCACTTGAGGCTCGTATTCGTTCATTGTTGAGCCATATCCGGCTTTTATTGATACAATATATTGACTTCCGTCTGTCGTCGCCCTATGGTTGCTCGCATGAACCGCAATATGTCTTGACGGACGCATTGCCAATGTCCCTCTCTATGCCGTGGCGTCGCTTCCGGACCGACTCTCCAAGCCGCATTGAGAATAGCGGCAGCACAGGTCCTTTTCCAGCTCTCTTCCTGGGTTCCGAAACGGGGCACCCAAATCCGTAATCGTTTGTCTGCAAATCAACGACTTGCAACTGATCTTCCCAAAAACTCTGAGCTCAGGGGGCAGTAACATAAATCAGGATTCACCACCCGCCGAGTACGGCTAGAGGCACCGAGGCACGGAGCAGCCTTCGCCAAGGTGGCCATAGAAGATAATGTTTCGCGTAGTTTCCGGAAGCGGAGTACCGTTTCCGGAAACTACGCGAAACCCCTCTTGAAGGAAGATAAAGAGGGGGAGAAGCCGAGTGAATTTCCTCCAAACAGGAAACGGCCTTGATCTCAACAATAACTTCATTGTTAACCATAAGGTCCAGGCGCAGGTTATCACCGACCGGGTCACCTTTATAGATCAAGGGTAATGGCATTTGGCTGACGAAGGGTATCATTCGCAGCATTAATTCCCGGCAGAGGCTTTTCTGGTAAATCTCCTCGTAGAGTCCTGGTCCCCAATGCTTATGTACTTCAATGGCGGCGCCGAAATATAATCAAAACCGGACTTCTCCTCCCCCTCTATGTGTTCCTTCGAAAAACGTGGCGAGAATCTCAGCCACGGTATTTCCGTGGATGAGATTCTCGCCACATTGTCTTTTCTTTTCCGGCCTTCGTAGATTGGCGGAGTAGACTCCGTGCCTCGGTGCCTCTAGCCGTACTCGGCGGGTGGTGAATCCTGATTTGAATTATCGCGGAGGCCGGATGGTGGGGCCATCGAACTATTTCCTGAGTCCCAAGACGGGACACCCAAATCCGTAATCGCCTACCTGCAAATCAATAACTTACGACAGATATTCACCCCAACTCGGAACTCAGGCGGCAGGACAGGTCCTTTTCCAGCTCTCTTGACGGCTTGTCCGGCAGGCGTGTCGCCGTCCTCGGCGCGCATCATGCGCGCCCTCCCATTGGGTTGCGGGCGATAGCCCGCCTTGGGGTGAGTCGGTTATCTAAACTTGAACACCGATCCCTCCTTCACTTCCACCACCACCTTGCCGCCGCCCACGCGATCCGTGAGCAGACCGATATCGGCGGGGTATAGATGTTGGGCTTGCACACCTTAGCCCCACCCGTTGCCTGTCCCCGCCGCTATCTCGAGCCGCGCTTTCTGCCTTTCTGCCTCGACGGTTCATCTGCAACGGAATATGGTTCCCGCTGAGTACCCGAGGATGACACTCGTTCCCTGTCTATGCACCGTGTAGCCGTCAAGGCCGCTGACGGTCCAACCGGAGAGGTCCGCGGCGCCCGGGCCACTGAGTGCGGCCGCGGTGAACAGGGTGGGCGTGGACGGCAGGTCGCCGGAAATCTGGCTCACCTGAACCGTCGCCACGGCGGGGAGCGTCAGCGTGCCGCTGGCGCCCTTCAGTTCCAGGAGATCGCCCACGCCGTTCTGGCATTGCCACTGGTACACCGCTCCCTCGACCAGCGTCACCGCGCCGGTGACCGTCAGCGTTCCAACCCCCGCGCTGCCGGGCGCGAGCGCCCCACTGGCGCCGACACCGAGCGTGTTCCCGCCAACATCCACAACGTCGCTTCCGGTGAGCCCGCCGAGATTGTAGGTGTTGTTGCCGGCCACGGTGAAGGTGACCCGCTGGCTGCCCGCGGCGCCGGTGTCGAGCGTGCTCTTCTGCAGGGCGTTGACGTTGTTGACCGCCAGCGTGCCGGCGACCACCGTGGTGTTGCCGGTGTAGGTGTTGGCCCCGCCGAGAACCAGCGGCGAGGTCCCGCTGTTCTGGATCACCTCGGTCACGTTCGGGCCGATCACCGAGTCCACGG
>CAZSSA010000101.1:0-7677 GCA_964609375.1 uncultured Verrucomicrobiota bacterium
CACCGTGGTCCTGAATATCACCCGCCGGTAACCCCATCATTCCTGAACCCCGAACCCCATCCCCCCTCTTCTTTATCTACGCTCATCGGCGGATAAATCTCCCCAAAGCACCCCTCTATTTGATCTTCTCAATCGACTTTACCCGGCCCGCCTCAAATTCAAGACGCAACACCGGATACTCGCGTGTACGATCAACGCTGACCCAGTGGGTATCATAAGCCTGCCGCAATCGCCCATACCGGTCTCGATACATATATGAGCTGCTAACGGGCTGCATCGTTGTATCGCGCGCCATTCCCATGTATAACCACAACTCCGTTTCGCCCGCCGTCGTGCTGCGCTCAACCACACGATGCGGCGAACCCAAGGCCATCTGCGCCATCTCCGGGGTAAAACCGATCGCCACTTCCCCTTTCCGGATACTCGCCTGAATCTCCGGCGGGAACGATCCGAACAATTCCGGATTCTTGGCAATACGCTTCGCCGGCGTACTGATACACCCCGCCACCATCACCGCCACACCCACCAAGCACATCCAATTCAATATGCGCTTTCCCATTCTGACTCCTTCTGAATGCCTCCCATCCTGAACCCCGAACCCTGAACCCTCCCCCCTCTCCCTCACACCCCAAACTCCCCCCATAGCACCGTATGATCAGACGGGGTCGGCTTCATCCGGGGCCCCAGGTCAATCCCCGCCCCCACCGCCTTCCCCGCCAACCCCCGCGTCGCCATGATGTGATCAATCCGCCATCCCTGGTTCTTCCCCACCGCATCCCTCTGCCGGTAATCAAAAAATGTGTATTGCCCCGGTTCCGGATGATATTGGCGAAACACATCCACAAACCCCCATTCCACGGTCCTCGCAAACGCCGCCCTCGCATCCACATGGTAACATACGTGATTCATCTGCCGTTCCGCGTTGTGAATGTCCATCGCCTCCGGCGCCACATTCAAATCCCCCGCCCACACCACATTCCCCTTCGGCGAATAATGCCTTTCGAAAAACCGACGCAGACGGTCGAACCACTTTAACTTGTATTGGTACATGGCGTGCTCTATCTCGCGCCCCTGGGGAACATAGGTGTTGACCACATAAACCCGCCCCACCTTGGCCGCCACCAGCCGCGCCTCATCCGCCGGCCCACCATCATCCAATCCGTATCGAATTTCCAGCGGCTCCTCCAACGACAACAGCGCCACCCCGTTATACGCCTTCTCCCCGCGAAAGGTCACATGATAACCCGCCTCCTTCAGGGGCCCCACGGGAAACAAGTCGTCCACCACCTTTGTCTCTTGCAGACAAAGCACATCCGGCCGCCGCTCCTTCAACCACTCCAGCACAATCTCCAGCCGCGACCGGATGGAATTAACATTAAACGTGGCAATGATCATGCGGCCCTTAATACTTCAACTCGCCCGTGAAGACATACGCCGCCGGACCGAGCATCGTCACGTCGACCGCCGTCTCGCCCGACAACGTATAGTTCACCTCAATCACATCACCACTCGCACAGGTGATCTTGACCGGCGCCTTGACCCGCCCCATCCGCCCCGCTACCAACCCCGCCGCCACCATCCCCGTCCCGCACGCCAGTGTCTCCGCCTCCACCCCACGTTCATACGTCCGGATCTTCAGCGAATCCGGACCCGTCACCTTGATGAAGTTGGCATTCGTCCCCTTCGGCGAAAAATCCTGATGATACCGGATCGCCGCGCCCACCGTCGCCACATCCACCTTGTCCAGATCATCCACCTCCATCACCACATGCGGGACCCCGCTGTTGACAAACCCATAAGATCGCGCACCGCCGGAAAGCGCCAGCGTCGCGTTCAACTTCCAATCCTTCGGCGCCGTCATTTCGAGCCGCACGCGGTCACCCACCATCTCCGCCGCAATCATTCCCGCGCCAGTCTCAAACCGCATCCGCGCCGGAGCCACACCGATATCATGCGCCAGCCGGGCCACACAACGCGCCCCATTCCCGCACATATCCGCCTCACTGCCGTCCGGATTAAAAAACCGCATCCGAAAATCGGCCTGTGTCGACGGCTGGATCAGGACAATCCCTTCGCACCCCACCCCCGTCCGCCGTGCGCCCACTGCCGCCATCCAAGCCTTGTCCGCTGCCGGAAATGTCAACTGGCGGTCATCCACCAGAATAAAATCATTTGCTGCCCCATGCATTTTCCAAAACGCGATCTTCATTCGTGGACTCCTTCTCCTTCTTGCTCAATTCGATAAGATCTTCGAGGATGCGTTCCCCTTCCATCAAGACCAAATCCTTCGATTGTTCCTTCTGCCCGACCTCACCGTCCGTCTCGCCACCACCCAATGCCTCATCCTCGATTTTGGCAATGGCCTTCTCCTCGCGCACCAACGCCAGACGATCTTCCAGATTCAGCGAAATCTCTTTCTTGTCCTGGAATTTCCTCAGCCGCTCAATCATCTCTCCCTGCGCAATAAACCGGGGATCTCCCTTGCGGCGAACCAGCGATTTCTCCCGCAAGGCCGGTATGTACTGACTCAAGTCCGCCACCGGCCGGTACCGGGCCATGTTGACCACACTCCAACCCATCGCATGCGGCAGAAACTCTTCGCCCACCTCCATCACATCCAGCGGCGATCTCACCACGATATCCGGAACCACGCCCTTGAGTTGCGTGGAGCCACCCGCCACCCGGTAGAAACTGTGCGTCGTGATCTTTAACGATCCCAGCTTCGGGTTACGGTCATCCAGATTCTGCCACGACTGCACCGTCCCCTTTCCGTGCGTCTTGGAGTCGCCCACCACAATGGCCCGCCCGTAATCCTGCAGCGCCGCCGCCAGAATCTCCGACGCCGAGGCGCTATGCCGGTTGACCAGCACCACCATTGGCCCCGTGAATTGCACATCCGGGTCCGGATCGCTCAACACCTGAATCCCGCGCGACTCCCGCACCTGCACCACTGGCCCCGCCGTCAAAAACAACCCCGTCATTTCAACCGCTTCCGCCAGCGCACCGCCACCATTCCCTCGCAAATCCAAAATCAACCCCTGAACCTTTTGCGTGTTCATGTCGTTCAGCAACATGGCAATATCGCGCGACGAACTCTTGTACTCTTCCCGCCCGTTGGCTCGCCGCTTCATGTCCGCATAGAAGGCCGGCAACCGGATCACCCCGATCTTGTTCGTCTGCCCTGCCGTCACATCCTGCACCTCGCCCTTGGCCGCCTGCCCCTCCAGCTTGACCTCGTCACGAACCAGGTCTATCTTGACCGTTCGTGTTCCGGAAATATCCCCCGCCGGAATCACGGTCAGCACCACCTTGGTGCCCTTCTCGCCGCGAATAATTCGCACCGCCTTGTATAGCGGCCAATGCAGGATATCCACCGGTTCCTTGTCGTCCTGCGCCACCGCAATAATCCGGTCGCCGGGCTTAAGCCTTCCATCCCGCGCCGCCGGCCCGCCGGGGATGATCTGCTCAATCTCCGCCGCCCCGTCCTCGCTGGAAAGCAACGCCCCGATCCCCACCAGCGAAAGCTTCATCCCGATGTCAAAATCCTCACTCGTGCTGGGCGTCATGTATTCCGAATGCGGATCATACACCTGCGCAAATGCCGTGAAGTATCGCTGCAGGACAAAGTCAGCGTCGCTATCGTCCAGCATGATCATATACTGCTTGTATCGCTTACGCACAAATTCGTCCGGCGCCAATAACGCATCAGCCGCCGATGCTCGCGCAGGTGCCGCATCCACGGCATTCGTCGCGGCGACAGCAGCCGCATCAACGGCGGCCATCACAAGATGGGTTGCCGTCAGGTTGGTCACCGCAACATTGGTCACAACAACGCCAACAGCCCCCTCGGTCTTCGCCACCTTGTTTGTACTGTCCTCATCCGTCATCCGCCTCGCAACCACCCGGGCCAGATACTCATTCTTGATCTTCTTGCGCCACAGCTCGTTCCATTCTTCCGTCGTAGCCGCCCAGGGCGCCTCCTTGCGCTTCCACACATAGGACTCCTTGACCGTCAGGTCAAAACCCTCACTCAGCAGCTTGTCCGTATATGCCACCCGGTCCCGCACCCGCTCCCGGAATCGCTCGAAGACCCGGAAGGCAAACGAGACATCTCCCTTTTCAAGCCGCTCCGCCAACAATGGCGTTTCCTTTCGGAACTCCTCCACATCGGCAGCCAGGAAAAGGGTCCGGTCATAATCCAGCGTGTTGATAAAACTCTTGAATGCCTCAACCGCCGTCGTCTCCGTCAACTCCTCCCGCGACAAATGCAGACGCGGAATGGCCCGCGCCAGTTGCCGCGCCACCACCGAAGCCTGCGGGTCGGGCTCCAATACACCCTTGACCGAAGCCTGCGCCGTACCGACTTGCCACAAGGCCACACTGCCCGCCGCCACCAGCGCCATCGCGCCGATCAACCCCACCCTGAATTTCCAACTTTTCATGCCGTTAACAAAGCCTCCCTGATCTGCTCCAACCGGTGGGACACCGTCCCGTCGATAATGACATCACCCACCCGCGTCATAACGCCGCCAATCACCCGCGAATCCACCCGCGCGTGTAATTTAACCGCCCGCTTGAACGTCACCGTCAACACTTGCTCCAATTCCATCAACTGGGCGTCCGTCAACGGGATCGCCGTCGTCACTTCCGCCGCTGTATGCGTCAACCGCTGACCCGCCAACTCGTAATACGCCTCGGCGATACTTCGCAATCGACGCCACTGACCCTGTTCCAGCACAATCAGCAAAAAATGCATCATCACCGGATGAAGGCGTTCACCCAGCAACTGCCGCACGGCTTCCCCCTTGCCATTCGGCTCCACCCCGGGATCCGCCAGAAAATCGTTGATCCTGCTCTCCTTGTCCAGCAGATCGGCAACCTCCCCAAGCTCCCGCCCCAGACGCAATCCGTCCCCCGCCGCCGTCCCCAAATCAAACAGCGACACCGCATACGCCATCGCCACTTCAGGGTGCCGGGTTTCCATGCTCCTCCTTCAGCCGCCGGATGTAATCATCCACCAATTGACCCTGCCGGGCTTCATTCAAGTTTTCCTTGATGAACTCACGGGCCACCTGAACGGAAATATGCGCCACCGTCCCCCGCAACGAATCCACACTCCGCCGCGCTTCCCGCTCAATCTCTTCCCGCGCCCGCTTGATCATCGCCTCCGATTCCGCACGGGCCACCTTGCGCCCCTCGTCCTGCGCATCGGCCGCCACCTTGCGGCTCTCCTCAATAATCTTCCGGGCCGCCTCCCGCGCCTCATCCAGATGTTCCGCACCCCGGCGCCGGATCGCCTCCGCTTCCTCGCGCGCCTTCCGCGCCTCATCGAGGGAGTCCTGTATCTTCTTCTCACGCTCCGCCAGCAACTGCTGCAACGGCTTGAACGCAAACTTCGCCAGAACAGCCACCAAGCCAGCGAAGGTGATCAGCGTCCACACCAGCAATCGTTGGTCCACGCCCAGAGTCATGTCATTCCGCTCCCTTGCTGACCAGCATGATCGCAATCACCAGCGCATACAGGCACAACGCCTCCACAAACGCGATCCCGAGGATCATCAACCGCTGCAACGTCCCCCTCATCTCCGGTTGCCGCGCCACCGCCTCCACACTCTTGCCCACCAGGATGCCGATCCCGATGCCCGTGCCAAGCGCCGCCAACCCGATTGCCAATCCAGCTCCAAGCCATGCCAATCCTTGTGGTGTCATCGTGATCCCTTTCTCAGTGAGCTTCCTCGCCCAGCGCATCCTTGATGTAAATGCCCGCCAGCATTGTAAAAATAAACGCCTGCACAAACGCAACAAAGACCTCAAACACATTCATCACCACCGCCCCGATCAACGGAACGGGCTTCAATATCCAGGCCGACCCCATCGCCATGCCGATGAACACAAACACCAGCGCATGCCCCGCCATCATATTGGCGAACAACCGCACCGCCAGCGACAGCGGCCTCGCCAGCCAACTCATCACTTCTATCGGCACCACCAGAAACGCCATCCACCACGGCACTCCCGCCGGCAGGAAGCCCCGCAGAAATCCCAGTAGTCCCCGCTGCCGGATCGTCAGCCACACGGTCAACAGAAACACCACCAACGCCAGGGCCGCCGGCACATTCACATTCGACGTCACCGCCTTGAACAATCCGGGCACCGGCATCAACCCCAGCAAATTGGCAAACAGGATAAAAAAGAACATCGCCAGCAGGAACGGCGCCCATATCCGGCCTTCCTTGCCAATCCCCTCCAACACCACTTCCTTCTCCACAAACTCGATCAGGCCTTCCATCAGGTTCTGATACCCCCCCCGCGCCACCAGACTGCGCCGACGACACACCGGCAACAACACCAGCAACGTCACAAGTGCCGCCAGCCATACCAGCACCACCTCATTGGTAATGCTCAGGTCAAAGCCCCATACGTTGAGCGGCACCAGCACCGTGGTCTCGATCTCACCTGTCATAGCCGGGTATTGTGCCACGCCCACCGCCCCGTATCAAGCCCTCCCGCAGCCCTCGTCGCGTAGTTTTCAAAACGGGAATTCCTACTTGGGACGATTAGTAAAGAGGAGTATGGGCATGGTTTCGGGTTTGGGTGGGGCGGCAAGAACGGAGTGATGGCCGGGAGGGATTTCCAGGCGGACGGAGTGAGTGCCGAGGGGGATCGGACTCGTTTGTCAACCCCTCCTCAGCAAAAATGCAACTTGGCTCGCCCCGGGAAACAAGGAAAGCTTTTTAGCCTCACCGCGATCAATATCAACCCCTTACGCCCCCTGCTGCCCCTGCTTCAGGTCCTCGTAGAACCGGGCTGAACTGGTCATCATATAGGGCTGAAGCCACAAGAAACCAATCCCTAACGTCAAAACACATAGCAACGCCCACCCGAAGAAACGCCATTGCAGACAGAAATACTTCCACTTGTTCCCCATCATCATCTTCTTGCTCCGCGTAATGGCATCCAAAGCCCCCACGGTCGGATCATCCCGCAGAATAAAGAAGGTCATCGAATAAGCGATGGCCGCAATAATGCCGGGAACAATGAAAAGCAATGTCCACAACAATGTAAAAAGCAACATCAACAAATAGGCGCCCAACGCCGTTGCGAACCGTTTGAACCCGTCAAACAGCATCCCGAACTCCGCCCCTTCCGACCGGGCAATCGTCAGAAACACCGTCGCTATTCCCAACGCCAAGGGGCCGCCAATCACCAGGGAGATCAGGATCCCCAGTATTGGAATAAACTGCGCCACCATGCTGATAATGCCGCCGACCACCACCACTCCCACGGCCAATCCCCAGTTGCCACTCAGGCAATCCCGCGCCTGGGTCATCAAATCGCGATTAGCCGTCCGGCTGACAAATGTCGCCGCGTCGGACCATTCCACCATGGGCGGCGGCTCCGTAACGCCCGGAATTCCTTCGCGTCGGATTCCAAGCCCCGGCACCGTCGAGGCCTTGACCCATTGGGTCCCCATGCTGGCATTCCACACCAAGTCGTCAGGCTTGACCTTGCCATCGCGCACCAAGGCCTCCATCACATCCTGCTCCACCGGCCCAACCTGCTGTCCATTTACGGCGTAATACCATTGCATGTTATTTTCTCCATTTAAGGGGTTGTCGGTAAAGTTACCCGAGGCAAAAATCAAAGCAATACAAATCAGCAATCAAATCAACCGCT
>CAZSSA010000102.1:0-2071 GCA_964609375.1 uncultured Verrucomicrobiota bacterium
AGCGGCTATGCTGACGAGAGGTCACGTGCCGAGGAAATCACTGCGCGTAACTGGCTCTTCATTACCAAGCCCTATAACCTGCTGGCCCTGGCCAGGTTGATCGATTCCATGTTGAAAGAGGGTGCCGGATGAGGGCAAAGACGGTGATTATCGAGGACGAAGTCCTTGTTGCGAACATGTTGGAGGCCTGTCTCGGGCAGCTGCCGGATGTGAAGATTGTCGGGATTGCCCATGGCGGGGAAAGCGGTGTGCGATTGTGCTTGGAAACCAGGCCGCACCTGGTGGTGCTGGACATTGAAATGCCGGGCCAGAGCGGGCTGGATGTGGCTCGTCAACTTAGGAAGGAACTCCCCCAAACGCGTATTATCATTGTGTCATCCCATTGCGAGCCCTATACGGTTCATGAACTGAGTTGTTTGAAAGTGGAGAGTTTCGTGGATAAGGGGGGGGCGCTGAGTTTGCTTTATGAAGCCATCAAAATGGTCCTGGGTGGGAAATCGATTTATTCCAAGGCATTCGATGCGGTGCAGATTGAATTGCGCCATCACGCCGAGTCTTATCAGAAAATCCTCTCCTCCCGTGAGATTGAGGTGCTTATCCTGGTGGCAGAAGGGCGCAACGACGAGGATATAGCCAGAAGCCTGGGTATTTCGCCCAGCACCACGTCCACTCATCGGCGGAACATACGCAATAAACTCAATGCCCACAACGACCGGGACTTGGTGAACTATGCCAGGAAGGCCGGATTGGTTCCCCTTACCTGCGGCGAATAAACGCGCGGAGATATTTTGTCTCCCAATAATGGATTATTATGAGCACATTCACGCATTGCAAGCGCCACCGTATCGGGTGTAAATCGCTGTCCCTTTCGCGACGGGGGGCGTGGGGGCAGGTGGTGGTGGCGGCCATGTTGATCACCGTTCTGCCGGCGCTGATCCTGGTTTGGATCTGGAATGGCTGTCTCGATAGCGCTGCGGTGCCGCCGGGTACTGTTTGGATAGCCGCCGTCGGCAGCCTTCTTTTCATCGTGCTGGGCTACGCCCTGCTCATGAAGTATCCCGTCAGTGTCGTTCGGCTCCGCCGCTATTTGAACACCCTTGCTGCTGGCGGCATTCCTGATGAGGTGACCCTCACGGAAGAAGAGGATGATCTGGCGGCCGTCCAGCGCCACATGGAGCGCATTGTCAAACTGGCGGAAGACCGCATTTTTTTATTGGAACGCCGCCATGCCGTTGAATTGGAGGCGGAGCGCCAGCGTGTCATGGTTGAAAGCATGGGCGCGATGTGCCACCATCTCGGACAACCCTCCTCCGTAATGGGCATGTGTCTCTTCTGTCTAAAAAATAAGCCACAGCCAGAGAAAATTCCTGAGATCATAAAAGACATGGAAGAAGCTTTTGAAGACATTAGCCGGCTTCTGGAAGAATTCAGGAATCTCGCCAGTTATGCTTCAGAGCCATACCTTACCTCGTCTTCAGCTCAGCAGGGCAACCCTGCAACCCGTATCATCAAAGTCTGAAGGCTGACCACTCCACGGAGGAAACACTCCGGTCATGCCACCTTCTGGTGGGACGCCACAGGGGAATTTGTCGGCGTTCATGACCGTATCCGGCCGGCCGCCCTGCATGGCCCGGCTGTTTCCCTTTGCCACAACGGAGGGTGAAAAACCGCCGGCCTTGCCGCCAGCGGTGTGCATGGTAATAACGACTTCATTCCTGCCTTTCTTCCAGAGGACTTTACAGGGCCTCAGCGTGTGTCGATGGGAATGCCGTTTTTTAGCCTGCACGCAATAATGTCCGCGTCAGATGTTGGGCGAGGTCGCCATCAGATGTCGACATTCTTCGACATTCTTTCGACATTCTGATGTCGACATTCTGATTGCCTGCCCTGTCGTGATTTGGCAGTCTCACCCCTTCAAACAAACAACCATTTGAAGCACGATTCCAATGTCCCGATTCATCATTCATGGCGGAAAGCGATTGAGCGGCAGTTTTGTGCCGGGCGGCAATAAAAATGCCGTTCTGCCAATGCTGGCGGCGTGTGTGTTGACCGATGAGGTTGTCACGCTGGA
>CAZSSA010000102.1:2171-7604 GCA_964609375.1 uncultured Verrucomicrobiota bacterium
CCGCATCGTGTGCTGGTGACGGGCCCCTCGCGGTTGCATCGCATTCACATGGCCAGTCCGGATATCCGGGCGGGGATGTCGCTCCTGATGGCGGCGCTGTGCGCCAAGGGCGAAAGCGTGATTCACAATGCGCAGAGCATTGATCGCGGTTACGAACGGGTGGAAGAGAAACTCCGGGCATTGGGCGCGGATATTGTGAGGGAAGGGGCCGGGAATTCATGACAATGACGGGCGCCGCATTAAAAAAACGAGCCCTCGATGTCATGGATCAGCGGCGGGACGAGTTTGTTGCCATCAGCAAGACGTTGCACGCGAATCCTGAGCTTTCCTTTCAGGAGTTCAAGGCGTCCGCACTCCTCTGTGATGTGCTGGAGAAAAACGGGTTTGCCGTGAGGCGTGGAGTCGGCACCTTGGCAACGGCGTTCCGCGCGGAGCTGGGCGGCAAAGGGGAAGGACCGACGATAGCGATTCTTGCCGAGTATGATGCGCTGCCTGAGATTGGACATGCGTGTGGCCACAACCTCATGGCCGCGGCGGCGGTGGGAGCGGCTATAGGGTTGAGGGCCGTCATGGAAGCACTGCCGGGCCGCGTCGTTGTGATCGGAACGCCGGCGGAAGAAAAAGGCGGGGGGAAAGGCATCCTTATCAAGAACGGTGTTTTTGCCGATGTGGACGCGGCGATGATTGTGCATCCGTCGGCACGGACCTTTGTTGCGCGCCGTTCGCTGGCGTCGATGAATCTGAATCTTGAATTCCGGGGGCGCGCGGCGCATGCGGCTTCTGCGCCGGATGAAGGCATCAATGCGCTTGAAGCGGTGATTCTGACGTTCAACAATATCAACGCCATGCGCCTGCATTGGCGGTCAGATGCGCGCGTACACGGCATTATTACGAACGGCGGCTCGGCGGTTAACGTTATTCCCGATTATGCCGCCGCGACATTCAGTATCCGTGCGGCGACGCAGAAGTATGCCGAGAAGATCGTGGAGCGCGTCATTGTCTGTGCAGAAGCGGCCGGGCTGGCGACCGGTGCGCCATTAAAGCACGAGACGATTCCGGGATGTGCGGAGATGTGGCCGAACCCGGTGCTGGCGTCATTATTTGCCGACAATTGGCGGGCGCTGGGTGTGCCGGTGAGTGAACCGCGGCCCACCGAACGAATTGCCTCGACTGACATGGGGAACGTCAGCCATGTGGTTCCATCGTTGCATCCGTATATCGCCATTGGTCCTGAGGGGATGCCGGGGCATACGATTGAATTCCGTGAGGCGGCTGTTTCGCCGGCGGGGCATGCGGGGATGATTCAGGCGGCGAAAGGCATGGCCATGACAGCGATTGACCTGTTGAGCAATATCGAACTGGTAAAGCAGGCAAAGCAGGCGCTTGCTGATCAACATCGCTAACGACACAGTGAGAGCGGAGATGAAGAAGGAGGGACGGGTATGCCACATGAGCAATTAAACCGAAGTCGATTGGTGATCAAGTCGCTCCGACAACGCCCGAACAAGCAGATGATTGAAAGGGATCATGTGGATCCTGATCAGAAGCCTCGCGTGATGCGGCCGGCGGCGGAACAGGCGATGGATGGCATTGCGGCGCGTGTACGGATGGCCCGGAAAGCAAATCGGCCGGTGATGCTTGCCTTCGGAGCGCATACCATCAAGAACGGGCTTGGGCCGGTTCTGATTCGCTTGATGGAAGAAGGATGGGTGACCCATCTGGCCACGAATGGCGCTGGAATTATTCATGACTGGGAATTTTCTTTTCAGGGTGCCAGCAGCGAAGATGTGAAGGGGAATGTGGCGAGGGGTGAGTTTGGCGTCTGGCAGGAGACGGGATTTCTGATCAATCTTGCCATTATTATCGGCGCCTATGAAGGGTTGGGGTATGGGGAATCCGTGGGGAAGATGATTGAGCGGCAGGGGTTGGACATTCCGGCTGCTGATGTGGTGAAGGGTGAAACGGCAAACGGGCAGACGTGGGATCGGGTGGCGGCGGCGGCCGACCTGATGGGCGTTATCGAGGCCTTTGCTCTAAAGCCGGGTTGGATGGCGGTTTCACATCCATTCAAGCAGTACAGTGCGCAGGCGGCGGCATTCAGGCTGGGGATTCCGTTTACCGGGCATCCGATGATCGGGCATGACATCATTTACAACCACCCCATGAATCATGGTGCGGCGATTGGCCGGACCGCGCTGAGGGATTTCCTGGCGTTTTCCGATTCCGTCAGCCGGATTCAGGATGGAGTGTATCTGTCGGTTGGCTCGGCTGTGATGTCGCCGATGATTTTTGAGAAGGCGCTATCGATGTCGCAGAACCTGGCGATTCAGGAAGGGCGGCGGATTGACCGCCACTTCATGGCGGTGGTGGATCTGGCCGAGTCGAATTGGGATTGGCAGAAGGATGGTGAGCCGCCGATGGACAACCCGGCGTACTACCTGCGGTACTGCAAGACGTTCAGCCGCATGGGCGGGGAGATGAAGTATTTGTGCGCGGACAACAGGGATTTCCTGTTGGGGTTGTATGGAAGACTGAAACGTGCCAGAGGTTAGTGCCTGAAAACCATTTTTTTGGCTTCCACGCCTTTGATGCCATCCAAGGCCTTGAGAATAGAGAGGCAATGTTTATTATCGCCGACCAATTCCAGCAGGATGATGCCATTGGGCGAGGAGAATTCTGACGTCACATCATGCAGGCCGATGCGGGTTTTGATGTTCGCTCCATAGCGGGTGAGGATATTCTGGACGTCCCCGGCATGCTTGATGCGATCGGTGATGTGAATTCCAACGATGAGATGGTGTTCTGTTTTCATGCTCCCAACGATAGCACAGGCCCCACAATTCAGCATCCACTTTTGGGTTGTACTCAGGAATGCCTTTGTGTGGCTGCCAGAGGATTGACATCGATCAGTGACGGATCGGTGACGTTATAGACAGGGATTTCAAACTGGGCGCTGAAATCGACGCCGGGAGTGGCTGCCTTGGCGCTGAGACGCCAGATGAAGTTTGGAAATTCTGCTGTGAATGTTTCCGGTTGTCCCGTTGGGATGATGAATTGAACCGGGATGGCGGATCCACGGCCTGTTCGTTCTGCCAAATCGTGTGTGACGGTCTGTTTATCGCTGTAAATTTCCCGTTCCGCCAGAGAGTTCTCCTTGCCGTGCTTGACCCATTCCTTCCGGAAACACTGCAGGGTCAGTTCGGTGCCATCGGTGGCGGCGATATGTTCACGGGCGTACAGGATGGCGCTGTTTTCCTTTCCTATCACGAAAGGCAACTGCCGGAAAACAAGGGAGGCATTGCCATACTTGATATAGCGCAAGGCGTGGTAGATGGCGTTGATCAAGGCTCCGACCGGGATTAATGTCAAGAAGCCGACGATGATCCTGGCAAACAGGGGTGCCGCCTTATCCGTGCCGAATGTCAAAACGAATATGGACGCAAAGAGTCCTGTGCCGATGGCCATGACTAACGAGCCTGCGATTTTTTTGCCCGGGTTATCGTGGATGCGGAAGGTGTTCCAGTGGCGGTTGGCGCGCCAGGGTCTTCCCGGATTCTGATTCTGGCGTGTGCGAGCGATGGCGGCCTTGATAGACATAAAGATACCCGATGAGGAGACGGCGAGGCCGGCCAGGGCGAAGACGAGACCGAATAAAGGCAGAACGTAAATCGTGGTGGTCTTTTCGCGGAACAGGAGGGACTGTCTTGGATTTGATGGATTTACCCAGGCCTCAAAGGGGGTTTTAGAATCCCTGTGTTGAACGAGGGTCGAGTGGCGGCGGGAGTGATAGGAGTCGCTGGAGCCGCCTCCTTCCACGCCCACTTGGTCGCCAAAATAGGTTCGCCCCGCGACGGTGTAGGAATAGCGGCACTCCACTGAGTAGGAGGTGGAGTCGTCGCCGTGATGTGTTTTGAAATCAGTCGAGAGGATGGTGACGGGGACCCGGCTCCATGATTGGCTTTGGTGGTAGAGCGCCCACATTTTTCCACCCCAGATGAGGACGCCCAGGCCGACGCCCAGGAATGGGAGGCCGAATAGAATGAGCAGCCAGATGGTTGATTTACTTGAAGCGAGGGTTTTGCTCATCGGTAACCTTACTCGAAGGGGAAGTGGTATTGGGTCAGGCCCAGTTCATTTCGCATGGTGATCATCTGTTTGCGGAGGACGGTGTCGAGAGGGGCCCCTTTGTCTTTCCGGTCCAGCCAGGCCAGGTACTCCTTTTCGCCGCAGGTGTAAATGCGGTTTTGTCCTGGGGCTTTCTTTGAGGCGCGGAGTTCGCGGAGGATGTCGCCGGTGGTTTTCTTGAAGGCAGCGGGGTCAGTAAAGCACTCGATGTTGATGGCCATGAAGAAATGGCCGAGACGGTAGGGGACCTTGAGTCCATCCTCCATCCCGTTGAGTTGCTTGAGGAAAGCGCCCTGCTGGAGCGATGCCGAGAGGATTTCCACCACGGTGGCGAAGCCGTAGCCCTTGTAGCCGCCGGTCTCCTCGCCGATTCCGCCGACCGGAGTCAGGGCGGCGGTGCCTGCCACGAGGTCGCGGAGGACTTCGGCTGGGTCGGTTTTGGTCCGGCCGAATTGGTCGATGACGAGGCCGGGCGCCATGGGGATCCCCTCGCGTTCGTATTGCTCGATTTTTCCGCGCTGGGTGATGGAGGTGGCGTAGTCGTTGGTAAAGGCAAAGGGTTCGTCGGTAGGCACACCGAAGACGAGGGGGTTGGTCCCCAGCATGTTTTCCACGCCAAAGGTGGGGGCGATGGATGGGCGCGCGTTGGTTCCGCTAAGACCGATCATGTTGGCCTCGCAGGCCATGATGGCATAATAGCCGGCAATGCCGTAATGGGTGGAGTTACGGGCCACGACCATGCCGAGTCCGTGACGACGGGCTTTCTCGATGGCCAGCTCCATGCATTGTTTGGCGATGACCATGCCCATGCCATTGTGGCCATCCACGACGGCTGTGGCAAGGCAGTCGCGAACGACGTCGACGTTGGTTACCGGGTTCTGGATTTTATCATGGACGATGCGGTCATAATAGATGGGCTTCAGACGGCCGACCCCGTGGGAATCCACACCGCGCTTATCGGCGGTGATGAGGACATCGGCGCAGATGCGTGCATCGGCCGTGGGGACCCCTATGCCGCGGAAGACATCCACCATGAATTGTTCCAAGGAGTTGAAGTCCATCCAATAAACAGTGTCCTGCATTGTTGTCTCCGTTCCCATCGGCATGGTTGATAAAAAATGGCATGCAATGGGGGCATTTTCAATGCCGGCGGCGACATGTCAAGATTTGAACGCGCCCGTGGGACAGGGACACGGGCTACTCAGCTATTCTCATTTTGGCCGCATGGAGGGCGGATGTCCCCAGCCGCCGCATGCCTAGGTGCACCAAAACGGCGGTCGAGGACGCCCGCCCTCCAGGAGAGGTGGC
>CAZSSA010000103.1:0-4651 GCA_964609375.1 uncultured Verrucomicrobiota bacterium
TTTTCAGTCCGCTGCTCTACCAGCTGAGCTACCACGCCATGATGAGAATTCCCTTCGGCCCAGTGGCCGATGAAAGTAAGGGCAGGACTGTATCCAACTCTTTTCAGGGAATCAATGCGTTTTTTATATTTACATATCGATATATCATGATACATTTCTTTTTCATGAAAACGAATACAGGGTGCATGGGCGAGTTGCCGTTGGAATTGCTGGAACGAATGGCGGCCGCCTTGAAAGTGCTGGCGCATCCGTGCCGGCTGAAACTTGTGGACGTTCTCCAGCGGGAGGGCGGAATGCCGGTTCATGGCTTGATGGAGGAGCTGGGGCAACCTCAGGCGGCCACGTCCCAGCATTTGAATCAGATGCGGCGGGCGGGGCTGGTAAAGGCCATCCGGCGGGGCAAGGAGGTTTGGTATGAAATTGCCGATCCAAGCGTGTTGACCATTCTGGATTGCATACGGAAGAAGAGGAAATCATGAAAATTGTTGTTATTGGCGGTGTGGCGGCGGGAATGTCGGCGGCGGCACGGGCACGACGACTGGATGAAACAGCGGAGATCGTGGTGCTGGAGAAAGGACGGCATGTCTCGTTTGCCAATTGCGGCCTTCCGTATCATATCGGCGGACGCATTCAGGAGCGGGATCAATTGCTGCTGCAAACCCCGGAGAGCCTGAAGGCCTCCCTTAATCTTGATGTGCGGGTGGGGCATGAGGTGCGGGGGATTGATCGTCAGAAACATACGGTACACGTGACGGATCTGGAAACGGGGCGGGATTACGAGGAGTCGTATGACAAGCTGGCCTTGTGCCCCGGGGCGACGCCACTGCGTCCGAACCTGCCGGGGATTGATCATCCGCGTGTGCGGGTCCTGCGGAATATTGATGATATGGATCAGATCAAGAGCGCCGTTGACGGGGGTGCCCGCCGGGCGGTGGTGATTGGCGGCGGCTATATTGGCGTGGAGATGGCGGAGAGCCTGAGGGAGCGCGGGTTGGCGGTGGATCTGGTGGAGATGGTGGATCAGATCATGCCGCCATTGGACCGGGAAATGGCGCGCGACCTGGAGATTCATCTGAGGCGGCACGGGGTGGGGTTGCATCTGGGCGCCGGGGCGGCGGCGTTCAGGGATGATGGCGGGCGGGTGACCGTTGAGTTGACGACGGGGGAGGCGTTGACCGCGGACCTTGTCATTCTTTCTGCCGGTGTGCGTCCGGATACCACGCTTGCCCGTCTGGCCGGACTGGAGATCGGGGCGCGAGGCGGGATCAAGGTGGATGCGCACATGATGACCTCTGATCCGGATATCTATGCGGCGGGGGATGCGGTGGAGGTGGTGGATTGGGTGACGGGCGCGCCGGCGGTGATCCCGTTGGCGGGGCCGGCGAATCGGCAGGGGCGCATTGTGGGCGAGAACATGGGCGGGCGGCCCACGAGGTATACGTCGACCCAGGGGACGGCGATTGTGAAGGTGTTTGATATGACCGGGGGAGGGACGGGGGCCACGGAGAAGGGGCTCAGGCGGGCGGGGCGTGACTTCCTGAAGATCTACCTGCATCCGTCGGGGCATGCGGGTTATTATCCGGGGTCGGCGCCGATGCATATCAAGGTGTTGTTCGAGCCGGGAAGCGGGAAGCTGCTGGGGGCGCAGGTGGTGGGATATGATGGCGTGGATAAGCGGTTGGACGTGTTTGCCACGGCGATCCGGGCAGGGATGACGGTTCATGATCTTGAGCGTTTGGAATTGGCGTATGCGCCTCCATACGGGTCGGCCAAGGATCCGGTGAATATGGCAGGGTTTGTGGGGTCGAATCTGCTCAAGGGTGACGTCAAGTTCTGGTATGCGGAGGAGTTTCCGGCGGGAACGGCGGAGGCGTTTATTCTGGATGTGCGGGGGGCGCAGGAATACGAGCTGGGCCATATTCCCGGCGCGGTGAATATTCCGCTGGGCAAGTTGCGAAGCAAGCTCGACACGATTCCGCGGGATAAGCCGGTGCTGGTCTATTGCAAGGTGGGGTTCAGGAGTTACCTGGCTTACCGGGTGTTGCGGCAGAGGGGGATTGAGCGGGTGGCCACACTGGCGGGAGGGATGCTGACCTTCTGCTGCTATCAGGATCCCGGGTCATGTACGGGGGCCCCGGAACCGGCGGTGCTGCCTTATGCGGAGGAGGCGGTGGCGGTCACGGGAGTTGGTGTTGGCGATAGGCGGGAGAATGCAGTCGCCGGGACGGCGAATGCCACCCGGGGGACGATGGTGGAGCTGGATTGCACGGGACTGCAATGTCCGGGGCCGATCAAGCGGATGAAGGAGGAGATGGACCGGCTGGCGGCAGGGGATCTGTTGCAGGTGCGGGCAACGGATCCGGGGTTTGAAGCGGATGCGGTGGCGTGGTGCAGGCGGCAGGGGCACGAGATGGTGGAGATCGGGCATCAGGGCCCTGTGGTTCTGGTGAAGATCCGGAAGGGAGTTGCTGTGGTGGAGGGAGCGGAGGCGCAGGCTGTGAAAAAAGACAAGAAGACGTTTGTTGTGTTTTCGGGCGATCTGGACAAGGTGATGGCTGCCTTTGTGATCGCCAACGGGGCGCAGGCGATGGGGAATGAAGTGACGATGTTCTTCACGTTCTGGGGGCTGAATGCGTTAAGGAAGGCGGCTCCGCAGGCGGCGGGGAAGGGGATGCTCGACTGGATGTTCGGATGGATGATGCCCAAGGGGGCGAGCCGGCTGACGCTGTCGAACATGAACATGATGGGGATGGGAACGGCGATGATGAAGCATGTGATGAAAAGCAAGCGGGTGGAGAGCCTGCCGGAGCTGATGGCGGCGGCCCAGGCTGGCGGCGCGAAGATGGTGGCGTGCTCGATGTCCATGGATGTCATGGGAATCCGCCGGGAGGAGCTGATCGACGGGATTGAGGTTGGCGGGGTGGCCAGTTTCCTGGGGGAGGCTGATCAGTCCAACGTGACGATGTTTATTTGACGAGGCGTCCCTACCGTAGGTCGCCCCTACGACACGCCTTGCTTTTTTTTGAAGCGTTGAATTGACATTGGCGCGAAATATGGGGTACAAATGTCAAGGTTGTGTTATTGGCTAACGGCGGAGATGAGTGTCAATGCGGTTGGCGGAGGGGTGCTTGCTTGGCGTTTTACGAACGGTTCATCGTTTTGCATCGATGAAAGGGGTAAGGTTTTTGTGCCTGAAGGGGATTGTTCACGACGGTAGGGAGTTTTGCCAATGCGGAGAGGCGAGGTAGTGAATATATTGCGGCGGAAACGGGGGACAACGCCACTATGGGGAGTGATCCTGATTGGCTTGGCTTTGGTTTCCGGCTGTGCGACCACGCGGGAGGATGACTATGTCGCCTCTATTCTTGCGGAGGCGATGAAGGAATCCGGAGTGGAAGCGCCTCCGGTGGTGTCATCGACGCCGGGAGCACGTCAATCGTCTCTTTCTGTGAGCGTGCCATCGGTTGTATCGGTTACTCCTTCTGGAGTTATATCGGCGGGTTCCGGTGGAATGGCGCCGACGATTCAGCGGGGGGCTGCACCCGTTGTGATGGATACACAGCCGGTGGCGACGAAACCTGATGTGCCGGCGCCCGAGCCCGGGGTGATTTCCGTAGGGGAGACGGGATCGACTTCTTCCGTGCCTGTCGCCTCGACAACCACGCCTGTGCCTGCGGACGCCATGGCGTCGGCGACGATAACAACGCCATTGAAGCCTGCGGAGCCGACCATTCAGCCGGACACCGTGCTCTGGGTTTCTGTTGCCGAGGATCCGAGTTTGAACGGGCGTTATGTGGTCAATAATTCATCGGCCATTGATTTCGGGTATGTGGGGTTGGTGTTTCTTCAGGATATGACGGCGACGCAGGCGGAGGCGGCCATCAGGAATGTGTTGATTGGGCGGTATTTGAATCTGGCGACAGTCACTGTCAAAATTGCCAAGGCGTCCTACGATGTTGTCGGGGTTTTGGGGAATGTGGAGATGCCCGGGGAGATCAAGATCGGCCCCGGGGCGGCGATTACGTTGTCGGAGGCGTTACGCCGAGCCAGTGGCCTGAGGAGTGGCCGGGAGAGTAATCGCGTCAAGATCATACGGGGTGGGCTGCGGAATCCATTTGGGCCTGTGGCGGAGGGCGAGTTGTTCTCTCTGGTGACTGAAGACGGGCAGATGAGGGTTCCAGCGGTGTATCTGCGGAACAATGATCTCGTGTATGTGTTTTCGGCGCAGGCCCCGTCGGCGGATGGGGTTGTGTCGACAGGCGGGGGCGGGAAGCGGATCGTGTTGCTTGGAGAAGTGCCGCGGCGCGGGGTGGTGGAATTTGGCGAGAACGATCCCTGTACGCTGATGTTCCTGTTGTTCAAGATTGGTGGCTTGCCGCGTTTTGCCAAGGGTGATCGCATTCAGATTGTGCGTCGTCAGAAGGATGGCAGCGAAAAGACATTTATTGTGGATGGTGATGCCTTGATGAAGAGCGGCAATCCGGATGATGATGTCATCCTGGAATCAGGAGACAGGGTGGTAGTGCCGGTCAGGAAACTGTCCTTTTTCTGAGACGGCGGGGCAAGGCTGCCCACGCCCTACCGAAGATGGGAGACGGCGGGGCAAGGCTGCCCACGCCCTACCGAAGATGGGGAAGACGGCGGGGCAAGG
>CAZSSA010000103.1:4751-7496 GCA_964609375.1 uncultured Verrucomicrobiota bacterium
CGCCTGAATCGTTTGGAAGCGCAGCGCAAGGAAAGCGCTGCCTTCATGCAGCCTGACAACCCGAAGCTGCGGGCGATCGATGATGAAATAGCTGTTCTGCGGAAGGAGCTTAATCTTCATGCGGATTTGGAATATGCGAAAGTCAAGGAGCGTGCCACGGCGATTGATATGCAAATTGAGGCCTTGGATGAGGCGCAGCGCCGGTGGCGAAACTCCTATCTGTTGGCCAGTAAGAAGGGCGCTGATTACCGGCATTTGCAGATGGCGGTTACCCGCCTTGACGGGATGTATTCCCAGCTTTTCCAGAAGTTAAACGATTTGCGGGTGGAGCAGGAAATCAAGGGGGAGTATTTTTCCGTCCTTCGCGAAATTCGGACTGATCAAAAGGCGGCATGGCCGGATCCTGTTAAGATTTTGATTGCGGCGCTGGTGGCGGGGATTGGATCCGGGTTGGCGTTGGCGATGCTGGCGTACTTTTTCGATGACAAGGTTCAGTCGGTGGTGGATGTCGAATCGGCAGTGGGCGTTCCGTTCCTTGGCGGGGTGCCGTTTTGGGTGCACAGTGATCTGGTGGGTCGTATCCGCCCGATTGTCAGTGATGAGCACCGTTCCGGGGCGGCAGAAGCCTATCGGGCCTTGCGGACCAATGTGATGATGGCGGTCGAGAAAGCCGGGAAGAAAGTGATGTTGATTACCAGTGCCGACTCCAAGGAGGGGAAGACGCTGACGGCGTTGAATCTGGCCATTATGACGGCCAAGACGGGCAAGCGGATTCTATTGATGGATATGGATTTACGACGCGGCGTCTTGCATAAGTCATTTGAATTGGAGCGGACGCCGGGGATTGTGGATGTGCTCAGGGATAAGCAACCCTTGAGTACGGTGATTCGTAAAACGCCGCACGAAAACCTCTGGTTTGCTCCTGCAGGCTCGGTGGACAAGAGTACATCCGAATTGCTGCATGCCACCAACATGGAGACTTTTCTGGGCGAAGTGCTGAATGACTACGACTATATTCTCATGGATACAGCCCCGGTGTTGCGTGTGACCGACACGGTGATCCTTGCCGGCTGTCCCCTGGCGTGCGTGATCTATGTGGCGCATGCCAATCGCACGTCGAAACCCGTGATTAAATATTCCCTGGATATGCTGGGGGACGTGCACATCATCGGGATGATTGTCAACAGTATCGAAATGCATCGCATCAGCAGTTTGTATTATGCGTATCAATATCCCAATTATGCCTATTACAGTTATGCCTATCGGTATGGATATAATTATGACCTGTATGACGAGCATGGGCGGCATGTGACATACGGACCGTTGACGACCATGCGGAAAACGGTGGCGAGGTGGATGCGTCACACGTTTACGCCAATGGAATAAAGCAATATGGCTACACATCGCAGTTATCTGCAGAAACAGATTATCTGGATGGCATTGCTGGATGCGCTTTGCCTGGTGGTGGGGATCATTGGCGGCGTTGTCTTTCGTCTGGGGATGCCGGCCCTTGAGGAGTATGTCCTTTACAATGCATCCGGTTGGCTCTATTTCCTGCTGACGGTTATCATCTCCAATTATATTGCCGGGGCTTATGGACTTGAGCTGCGGCTCTCCCGCTTCAATATGGCGGTGAACTGGGTATTTTCGGTGATCATGGCGTTACTGGTGGTAAGCGCCACTTCATATGCCTGGCTGGACATGGCGCTTGGCCGTGGTGTGCTGGCCTTGGCTGTTGTCATTTATTCCATCATGTGGCTGGCGTTACGCCTGCTCATCTTTAACTGTCTTTTCAAAAAGGAATCCTTTGGATATCGCGTCGCCATTATCGGGGCAGGATCCCGTGCGCGTGCATATCTGGCGATGGTGGAAAACAAGGATCTCCGTCCTGCCCATAAGGTCGTGGCCCTGCTTCAGGTGGAGAGAGCGGGAGATGGACGACAGGTGGTGAAGGGGGAGCGGGGAGAGACGGCAATCATCCAGTGCGGTTTATCGCACGTGGCAACGACGCTCAAGTCCCTTGGGGTTGATGTTGTGCTGATTGGTGTTGATCGCGATGAGGAGTTGGCGGGGATGTATCCGCAGTTAAGGAGGCTTCGGTTTGAGGGGGTATCCGTCCTGTCGCCTCTTAACGTGGCGGAGACGTATGATGGGAAGGCGCCGCTGAATCTGGTTGATGAGCATTGGTTGATGCAGGCCAGTCAAGGGTTCATTACGCCGGTTGCCATGCGGTTTAAGCGGTTAATGGATCTGCTGATCATTATCTTGTTTGGTGTGCCGGCGGCCTTGGTGGCATTGATCGTAGCCTTGTTGGTCAAGCTTAGTGCGCCCCGGCATCCGGTGTTGTATAGGCAGGAGCGTGTCGGGCGGTTTGGAGCTATTTTCCGCATCCTCAAATTCCGTTCCATGGATCCGGATGCGGAGAAGGAAACGGGGGCGGTATGGGCCGGTGATAAAGACCCGCGGATTACCCGGTTGGGGCGTTTTCTTCGCAAGTATCGGCTCGATGAATTGCCCCAATTGATCAATGTGATCAAGGGGGAGATGAGTTTGGTGGGGCCGCGACCGGAACGTCCCGAACTGGTGGAAAAACTGGCGCGCGAGATCCCGTACTACCGGGAGCGAGAGAACATTCTGCCCGGTCTGACGGGGTGGGCGCAGATCCGGTATCCCTACGGGGCGAGCATTGAGGATTCCCGCACCAAGCTGGAGTATGATTTGTTTTATTTGCAGAATCTTTCGGTT
>CAZSSA010000104.1:0-7477 GCA_964609375.1 uncultured Verrucomicrobiota bacterium
ATCCTTCGCTCTGCGCCCGCGTGGCGGGCTTGAGCTACGGATGGCAGGCCATGGGGCGCAGAGCGAAGGATGCCCAAAACAGGCTCTACAAGTTCAAGCTGCCGAATGGATTGGAATTGAATTGGGGCCGGGCTGATGAACTCGAGGGAGCGGAGGGGCGGCGGTCCGAGGGACGAGTCGTGCCGGGGACCCCGCTGGTCGTTGCAGAAGACTTGCTCTTGGCGCTGAGCGCGATGCGCTTGCGCTGAATATCTATCTCCATCACCCGTACCTTGACGCGGTCACCGGTTTGCACCACTTCGGCAGGATCGGAGATATAGCGGTCGGCTAACTCTGAAATATGCACCAGTCCATCCTGATGAACGCCAATGTCAACGAAGGCACCAAATGCCGTTACATTGGTAACGATCCCCATGAGTTCCATGCCGGGCTTCAGATCTTCCATGGTGGTAACATCATCACGGAAGCCGGGGGCCTCGAAGTTTTCACGGGGGTCGCGTCCAGGCTTCCTGAGTTCAGAGATGATGTCCTTGAGGGTCGGCTCCCCGACGTCGGGGCTGATGTATTTCCGGAACTCTATCTTGTCCACCAAGATCGGATTACCAACCAAGTCCTTGAGTTCAACATTCAGGTCACGGGCCATGGCTTCGACCAAGGCGTACCGTTCCGGATGAACGGCAGAGGAGTCCAACGGGTGAATCCCGCCGCGAATACGGAGAAAGCCTGCTGCCTGTTCAAAGGCTTTGGGCCCCAAGGTGGACACTTTGAGAAGTTCCGAGCGGCTATGAAAGGCGCCAGCCTTGTCCCGATGAGAGACAATCTTCCTGGCGAGACTGCCGCCGATGCCGGAGACACGGGCAAGGAGGAAAGCGCTGGCGGTATTCAGTTCCACCCCGACGTGATTCACGCAACTGACCACGACATCCTCGAGCTTCTGGGCCAGCAACGGTTGATGAACATCGTGCTGGTACTGCCCGACGCCGATGGACTTGGGGTCAAGTTTAACCAATTCAGCCAGCGGGTCCTGCAGGCGACGCCCGATGGAGATGGCGCCGCGGACGGTGAGGTCCAGATCGGGGAATTCATCACGGGCAACTTCGGATGCGCTATAGATGCTGGCGCCGGATTCGTTGACCTGAATAACGATGACATTCCGGATATTGGCTTTCTTCAACGTGTCCTTGATGAAGGATTCAGTTTCGCGACCGGCGGTGCCGTTTCCGACAGCGATGGCGGCGGGTTGAAACTTGGCAATCCATTTTGCCAGATCAAGGCGAGCTTCCATTTCGGCGCGATCACCCTGATTGAGGAAAAGAGTTGTATTGGCGAGGAACTTTCCGGTGGCATCGAGTGCGGCGCACTTGCAGCCCGTTCTGATGCCGGGGTCGACGGCGATGACTGGTCGTCCACCCAGCGGGGGCGCAAGGAGAAGGCTGCGCAGGTTTTTGGCGAAGATTTCAACGGCAGCCCGGTCGGCTTTCAGTTTCAGGTCCACGGAGACATCGGTCTCAACACTGGGGGCGATCAGGCGCTTGTAGCCATCTTCAATGGCCGCAATGAGATGAATGGCGAAGGGAGAGCGTTCGTTTATTTTCATCAGTTGACCGATCCGCTTCAGGATGGGATCGGCTTCGACGACGAGGGAGCGGCGCAGAAATCCCTCGGCCTCGCCACGGCGAATGGCCAGATAACGGTGTGAAGGGATGTCGGCGGCCTTTTCCTTAAAATCATAATAGAGTTCGAACTTGGTCGGCTCCTTGGTGGTCTCCTTGACAGCCTCGGAAACGACGATTCCGTTGATGGCGAATGACTGGCGAACCCAGGATCGGATATCAGCGTTTTCAGAGATGATTTCCGCCACAATATCCCGGGCACCGGAAAGGGCTTCGTCCGCGGAGGTGACTTTTTTTTCCGTGTTGATGAACGGAGCGGCGGCGTCCTCGGGAATGAGGGTAAGCGATTGTTGGAGAATGAGGTTTGCCAAGGGTTCGAGTCCCTTTTCGCGGGCGATCATGGCGCGGGTCCGCCGTTTTGGCTTGAAGGGCAGGTACAGGTCTTCCAGCGCGTTCTTGGTGGTGCAGGCGAGGATTTTCGACTTCAAGGCGTCGGAAAGTTTGCCCTGCTCCTCAATCGAGTCCAGGATGGTGGTGCGACGGTCTTCCAACTCGCGGTAGTACTGGAGTCGCTCTTGAATTTTCCCGATTTGGACTTCGTCGAGATTGCCAGTGACTTCCTTGCGATAGCGGGCGATGAAGGGGATGGTACTGCCTTCGAGGAGCAGTTTGGCAACGGACAGGATTTGGCGCGGGGCGATGTTGAGTTCCGAGGCGAGACGGGGGATGGAGGAGGCGTCGAGCGATTCTGTTTGATCAAGTTCAGCGACCATGATGTTCTCCGGTTAATAAAAAGCAAGACATTCACTGGGGCGGGAAAAGGCGGTGATTGTAGCGATTTGGCATGCAAGGGGAAGAGGGAAAATTCAAGGAAGGGGGCGGCGGATGACGGCGCAGAGATTGGGCTGGAGAATCCGTGAATAATTGGCGCCATTGATGACCATGATCCACAGGAGGCAAAGGTGCAACAGTTTTTGCAGGGCGATTCGGAGCAGGTTGAGCGGGGTGACGGGCGGGATGCGGTAACCAAAAACGGCAAGGTGGCCGGGAGAGATTCCGGCCGCATCAACAATCTGGCGGAAGGCGTTGACCGAGAAGGCCATCTCGTGGGTGAAATCGGCGTACAGTTCGACGGCGCATAGGGGATTGCCTGCGTTTGGCGCTACAATGAGAATGACGCCACCGGGATTCAAGCGGGCATAAAGACGGCGCACGACATCGATGATTGCCTCCTTGCGAACGTGCTCAAGAATCTCCGAGAGATAGATGATGTCATATTTCCGGAGCGAGCTTTCGATGGTGGCGATCTGCTCAATGGAAGTGGCCCAGGCATTTTGAATGGTGTATCGGGCGGCAACGTACTGGAGGATATCTTCATCGCGGTCAATCACATCCGCCTTTGTTATTCCGTGTCGTTTGAGGGCTTCGAGAAATTCGCCGAAACCGGGACCCACTTCAAGGACTGTCAGACCGGGCTTGAGGAATTTGCCGAAGTTGTACTCAATGTATTGGAGTTTTCGGGCGGAGGTTTTCGGCGAGTATTGTTCCTCAAGATGGCGGCGATAGTTATCCATAGCGTTTTGGCCCCTCGAATCAGGACTTATCATGGCGCGTTGATGAATCTGATTCAAGTGTGGAGTTGATGGAAGCCCCTGGTCAGATCAGAGCCAAGGCGAGGAGTGCGAGCAGGATACGGTAATAGCCGAATATGGATAAAGGGTGTTTTTCCAGGTAGCGGACCATCCAGCGGATGGCAATGGCCGCGGAAATCAACGCTGTCACAAGGCCGAGCAGAGGGGTGATCCACCCGTACTGAGCGAGGATTAGCTCTCCGGATTTGAGCGCATCGTAGGCAGTGGAGGCTCCCAAGGTGATCAGTCCCAGCAGAAAGCTGAACTCCACGGCGGCGGGAAGGCTTAATCCTACCCATAATCCACCAAGGATAGTCGCCAGGCTGCGGCTGACTCCCGGCCACATGGCGAGGCATTGGATAAGCCCGATGACCAGTGCCATTTTCCAGGTCATGGATTCGAGGGGACGGCGAGGGGTGTCACGATGGGACTCAACCCAGCGACTGATCATCAGGATCGCGATGCCGCCCACGAGCCAAGCGGCGATGATTGGCCACAATCCCCAGGCGTCGCCACCGAAAAGGTAACGTTTGATCCATGATTCGGCTGTCAGGCCAATGGCGATGGCGGGGAGAAAGGCGATGACAAGATTGATGCCGAGTGACCGCCCATTCGTATCGCCGCCAAGGCACCCCCTCAAGATTTGCCGAAGACGCCGGAAGTAGAGGCCGATCACAGCCAGAATGGCGCCTGCCTGTATGCAAATGGCATAGGCTTCGGCCGCTTCGGAGGTGTCTGCCGTTTGTCCGATGCCTAGTAAGCGCTGGGTCAGGATCAGGTGCCCCGTGGAACTCACCGGAAGGAATTCGGTCAGGCCCTCGACGAGCCCGAGAATGATGGCTTTGGGCCAGGGCATGGCCGATTCCGATGGTGAGGAATCGGCAGTGGAGGGGGGGGGAGCCGCGAGTAAGAGGCTGGATGCCAAAGCGACCAAACAGAATGACAGCGGCAAACTCCAGCGGGGATGATGAGGCATGGTGATTCCCGTTACATGATTTTCAATTTGGGAAGGTCCTGAATATCCACAGCGCCGACCAGATGATTGTTGGTGTCCACCACGAGAAGATCGTCAATGTTATGGTCCTCGAAAATCCGAAGCACGTCCATGGCGAGGCAATCCTGAGAGACGGTGATCGGGTTACGGGTCATGACGGTATCCACGATGGCGTCAATCAGGCCGGGGTGGTCGGGAAGGCGGCGGCGCAGATCGCCATCGGTAAAGATGCCGAGAACACGGCGCTGGGCATCCACAATGCCGGCGGAGCCAGTGCGGGCACGCGTCATGGCGAGAATGGCATCCTTGACCTTGGCGCCGGAGTTGACGGCGGCGACGCGGTCGTCCTTGCGCATGATATCGGATACCTTCAGGAGCAGGGCGCGGCCAATGGCGCCACCGGGGTGGAGCTTGGCGTAATCCTCCACTTTGAAGCCGCGGGCTTCGAGCAGGACCAAGGCCAACGCATCGCCCATGGCGAGGGTGGCGGTGGTGCTGGTGGTGGGAGCCATGTTAAACGGGCAGGCTTCGCGGTCCACAGTGACGGGGATCACGACATCGCTGAGTTTGGCGAGGGAACTATCGAGGACGCCGGTCATGGTGATGACCTTGACTCCGAAACGCCTGACCATGGGGATGAGCGCGAGGAGTTCATCAGATTCACCGCTGTAACTCAGCGCCAGCAGGATATCGCCTTTGGAAACAATGCCCAGGTCGCCGTGCATGGCTTGTGTGGGATTCAGCATGACACTGGTGGTGCCGGTGCTGGCGAGAGTGGCGGATAGTTTTTCGCCGATGTGCAGGTTTTTGCCGACGCCGGTCACCACCACCTTGCCGCCCGAGCGGGTGGCGGCGATGATGATTTCAACAGTCTGGCTGAATCCTGAATTCAGGTTATCCCGGACTTTGCGAAGTCCTTCGATCTCGAGATCGATAATTTCCTTGGCGCGTTTTATCGTATTCATGGGAGGTCTCCAGCCGGGGGGATGGTTTGTGGTTGTTGTAGAGAGGTCTTTCTCGTGCGAGCTTTGAAGAGTACCCGGCCCGCTTCGGCGGTCACCCAGATGGCCAGAACCATCAAGACCATGGCGATGATGCCGATGAGAGAGAGCCTGTATTGCCGGATCAGGATCACCAGCGACCAAAGGGTCATGCTTATCATAAACACGACAGGTACGATCAGGAAGCCAAACCGTTTCCCTGTCTGGCGCATCCAGACAGCGATGACGACCAGGGCCAAGCCGGCCAGCAATTGATTGGTGGCGCCGAAGACAGGCCAGATGGCCTTCCAGGCGGGCATGGGGTTCCCCTGGGCATCCCGTAATGTGATAAGGACGAATAAGGCGGGCAGGGCAATGGTAGCGAGTGTAGCCACATAACGACTGTACTTGCCTGTCATTCCAAAGAACTCTTCGAATATGTAGCGGCTGAGCCGGGTGGCTGTGTCCAGTGTGGTGAGGATGAAGGTGGAGAGGGCCAGCAGGCCGAAGGAAACGCCTGTTTTTTCCGGGAGGCCGAAGACAGCCAGAAACTTGCCCATGCCGGCGCCATAGATTTGAAGGGGGGCTTGGGAAAATAGTGTGCTGTCGCGCGGGAGCATGGCGACCGTGGCGAGGGCGATGACCGCTACGAGTCCTTCGATGAGCATGGCGCCGTAGCCGATGGGGCGTGCATCCGATTCGCAATTCAGTTGTTTCGATGATGTGCCGGAAGCCACGATGGAATGGAAGCCAGAGCAGGCGCCACAGGCGACGGTGATGAAGAGGATGGGGAACAGGGGGCCTAGTTTTGGGTCGGACCAACCGATGAAGAGAGGGGCGTTGAGGGCGAAGCCCCCTAACAGAATACCCGCCAACCCTCCCAGTAGGGAGGCGTAAAGGAGGTATGAAGAGAGGTAGTCGCGGGGTTGCAGCAGAATCCACACCGGAGTGACGGAGGCGATAAAGCAGTAGATCAGGAGGACGATATCCCATGTTTTGGCGGGATCGTTCCCGATCAGGCAGGGGATTGTCGAGGCGGATAGCGGGAGCAATTGTCCGGCTCCCACGGCGAGAAATACGAGAGGGACGAAGATGAGGGAAGATTTCAGCAGGCTCCACTTCAGGCGGTAAAGACAAAGACCGAACCCGACGGCGAGCGCCATGAACATGAGGGACGAGGTGGCGACCCCGCCGTCCTGAACAAAAGTGGTTGATGTCAGGTCTGTGAAGACGGTCAGGACATAGACCAAAGCGAGCCAGATGAATAGCAGGAGGAGTTTGTAGGAAATGGGAGAGAGGTGTTCCCGTGCGATTTCGGCAATGGATCGTCCTTTATGCCGGATCGAGGCCATGAGCGAGGAGTAATCATGAACGCCACCGATGAGGATGGCGCCGAAAATAATCCACAAGAAGGCGGGGGCCAAGCCGAAGGCGGTGGCGGCGATGATGGGGCCGACGATGGGGCCTGCGCCGGCGATGGAGGAAAAGTGATGTCCCAGCAGAACCATTCGGTGGGCAGGGACGCGGTCGATGCCATCGTAGTCTGAATGGCTGGGGGTGGGGCGGTCATCGGACACGTCAAAGCGCTTATCGAGAAACCGCCCATAAATGATGTAGGCGATTCCGAAAAGACCTGCTGCGACAAGAAAGATGAGCGGTAACATTCCAAACTCCCGAACGGCCATGCATAATGCTGAACCGTGGTTAATCAAAAGGAAAAACTATCACAGGGTGTTGTGGTTCTGCAAATCTCTTCAGGGGTCAACGGGGGGGGAGGCTGACTTTGCTCCCGCGCGTCAATGCGGGGAGGGAGGGGAGTTTTCAGGAATGATTCCGGCGATGGAAAAGGGTTCGAAGGATGGCGTCGAGGACTTCGTTCAGATTTTTGCCAACATCTTCGGCAAGGAACCTCAGAATATCGATTCATTTATTTGCGGATAATTTATTGATCGTTAGGCGTATGAGCCGAATAGAACAACTTTTTTTCGGCTTAAATTCGCGCTCCTGCCGCTGTCCAAAGTCTTTGATTTGCTTTTGAGTTATCATGCATGGTCTATGCCCGCGAAAACTCGCGTGTATCGGCCGCCTTAATGTTCCCCTTCAACGCTTTCCATATTTGACTCCAGAATCGCGAACCACCTGCACCTGCAATCGGCTCCCGCATGCTTCGGCGAAACGGGCCAGTGTTTTGAAAGAACTGACCATGTTTTGCGTTGACGTGGGCTGACTTTGCTCTCGCGCGGCAGTGCGGGGAGGGGA
>CAZSSA010000105.1:0-7417 GCA_964609375.1 uncultured Verrucomicrobiota bacterium
CCGCGATTGACGAAGACGTTTCCCGATGGTGCAGGCACATGTTCCATGCTACAGTGTCTCCTCATGAAGACCAAGGGACAGATGGAGGCGGAAATCAGCGATGCCGTCGTCAAGTTCGAACGCGAGTACATGGGGCGCGGCCCGGAAGAGACGAAAACGTACTTGCTGGACGACCTCATCATTGTGCGACTCCATGGCGTGTTGACACCAGCCGAGCGGCAACTGGCCCGAAGCGACGCGGAGGGGCATGGCCGCGCCCTTATCAAGCAAGTGCGGATGGAACTGCTGGAGAAAGCGCGCCCACTTCTCGAAGCCATCATCCGGGAGATCACTGGCCAGACCGTCAAGAGCCTTCATACCGACATCAGCACGGTTACCGGAGAACGGATCATCATTCTGTCTCTTTCCGGTGTGATCAGTCCCCGGGGCGAATCGCCCCTTGAGCCGGACAACGGGGGCAAGGCCAGGATCGTGGTGGTATGAACGAACGGGATATTCCCTTTGCGCATCGGCAGTTGAAGGCGCATTTTGAAGCCGAGGCGAGTCCTGTGGCGTCGTTCATGAAGTCGCGCACGAATGATCCCTATCGGGTGTTGGTTGCCACCATTTTGAGTTCACGCACCAAGGACCAGACCACGGAGGTTGTCTCGAAGCGATTATTTCAGGCGGCGCCGACCGTCGGCGCGCTTCGGAGTATTCCGCTGGCCCGGATGGAGACCTTGTTGCATCCCGCAGGATTCTTCCGGACCAAGGCACGATTATTGAAGCAACTGCCTGATGCGCTGGATACTCTTTTCGGGGGGCGAATCCCGGATACGGTTGAGGAGTTGGTCCGACTGCCGGGCGTGGGGCGGAAGACGGCCAATCTCGTGGTCTCGGAAGCATTTGACCGGCCCGGTATTTGTGTGGATGTCCATGTGCATCGGATATGCAATCGGTGGGGGTTGATCAAAACGAAAACTCCCGAGGAAACGGAAATGACGTTGCGGCGTCTGTTGCCCCTCCGCTACTGGAAAACATGGAATCGCTATGTGGTGGCCTTCGGTCAGACGTTATGTACGCCGCGGAATCCCCGATGTCCCGCCTGTTCATTGAGGGCGCGGTGTGATGTGGGGAAGGGGGCGGGGTAGGGTTCAGGGTTCGGGGTTCAGGATGGGGAAATACAACAGACGATGGACTACAGGGGAGTTTTATGAAGATTGGAATTGCATTGGGAGGGGGTGGCGCGCGCGGGTTGGCGCATATCCTGATGTTGGAAGTCTTTGATGAGTTGGGAATACGCCCCCACTGTATTGCCGGGACTAGCATGGGGGCGGTGATCGGGGCGCTTTATGCGTCCGGGATGTCCGCTTCGGCCATCTTGGAGCATGTAAACACCATTGTTGGTTCCCAGATGGCGCCCCGGCAGGGACTCCGGAACATCAAGGCCATATTGAAATGGATTGAGCTCAAGGATTTTGAGCTGGGGTCCCATGGTGTCTTTACCGGGGATCGGTTTGTTCAACGGATGTGTGAGACAATGGGGGTGACGGACTTCAAGGACTTGAAGATACCGCTGAAGGTGGTCGCGACCGATTTCTGGGCGTCCAAACAGGTTGTGCTGGATGCAGGGGCGCTGGTGCCGGCGATTCGCGCCAGCATGGGATTACCGGGGCTCTTTACTCCGATCCGCGTCAAAGGGCGGGTTTTGATGGATGGCGGCGGGGTGAACCCGGTTCCCCATGATGTCATTACCGATTGCGATGCGGTGGTGGCGATTGATGTGATGGGCTATTTGGATGGGGGAGAGAAGCGGCCCCATATGTTCCGGTCCATCATGGGAATGTTCGACATCATGCAAAACACGATCATTGCCGAGAAACGGAAAGCTTCGCCACCGGATATATACATCAAGCCGGAGATCTACAACGTGGATCTGCTGGAGTTTGACAAGGTGCGGCATGTTTTGCTTCAGGCTGAGCCTGCGCGGGAGAAGTTGAAATCGAAACTGGCCATGTTGCTGAAGCGCGGTTGAAGGGATTCAACGGCGTGCCGGCGTGCCGGCTGAATAGGCGAAAAATCTTGACGGTCTTGCGGGGATGTCATAGCAAGATACTATGCCTGAGGATGTCTTGGGCGGAAGGGCTATTAACGTGAAGCATTGCATACGGTTGGTCTTGTGTGGGTTGGTAATGATCCCTCTGGTTGGACAGGCTTGGCCTTGGAGCGACGACGATAAAAAAGAGGAGACCGATTCGCCCGCCACGAATATTACCAAGAGGTATCACCTGCTGGTTCCGGACAAGGCGTCGGAAAAGGAAGTGCTTCAGCTCTTTTCCGCCAAACGTGCCGTTGGCGAGGAATCGCGGGTTCTCTCCATGTTGATCGAGGAAAAGCGTCGCGAAATGGCCAGGTTCGACGGCGAGCTGATGAAGACCTTCCGTGTGACCGACAAGGGAAGTTACCGGTTTGATCCCAAGACCAAGACTCTCTATGAGCAGGTTCCGAAGGCTGGCGGGACCACCACCACCAATGCGACGGATTCAGCGAGCCCGGGAGGTGGACTGGAAACCACCATGGTTTTTGAACAGCGTGTTCATATGCAGCTCAAGGATGATGACCAGGTGAAGCATTTTGCCGGGCTGGCGGCGGGGAAGCGCCTCACGACCGAAGAACTTCAGGTGTTCAGCCGAGTGTTTAGGGAGAAGCAGGTGGAAATGGACCGGTTGGACAAGACCCTCAAGGAAAAATATTCCGTATCGCGTGACCGTAGCTACTGGTATGACACCAAGACCATGCGGTTGTACGAGATTGTGACGCCTCCCCGACGGGGTGCTCCATCCGCGAAGCCCCCGCGCTAAGCAGATTGTTTAGTGGCGAATGATAGCGGGTTGTTGTGCGGGAAATGGGGAGAGGGGATAGACTTTCGACTTGAGGTTGATGATGGCAGGACTACTCCATAACGATCAACACGGGGCGGCATCAGGTGCCTATGGCGCCAAGACGTTGCATATAAACGGGTTCCCCTATGAGAATACGGCGGCCAAGTTCTGGAGTTGCCTATTGGATGAGGTTGCCGACGATTACCCGAATGGAATGCAGGTGTCGCTGGCCGCAACCTGTGGCGGCCAACTGGTAGCCGATCTGCTGGTTCCGGAAATGACCCTGCAGCGGGACATGCGGAAAATAGAAACCGAAGACGCCCAACTGGTCATTGATGATGCGATGGAGGTGTTGGAGCTGATTGGTCCGCCTTCGGGTGTGCGCCTCCGGTTGATTCCCGCCGGCGACTCGGCGGCGGTGCGGGAGATTAACCTGGAAGATATTGATGCCGAGATCATGCCATTCCTGTTTTCGTGGCTTCTGGAATGGGCCAGGATTCCCGATAGCCTTTGGAACCGCAAGACGACCAGCGGCAAGTTCCAGGCGGAGGATCGCCGGCGACAGTTTGTTTACACCGTTGGCTTTGAACTGAGGACGCAGCTTCTGAGTGAAGAGTTGTACCAGCGGGAAGTGGTCATTCAGTTCGAGCGGAAAAAGGAATTGTTGATTAATAAGATGTAACGGAATGAGCGGACGGTCGGGTGGAGAAACGCCGCACGAGAGTGGAGACTTGGTTCTATGAAGAAGACGGTGTTTATAGTTGTTTTCCTCATCCTTGGACTCCTTGTATGGCGTGTGACTGAAAAGGTGACCCGTGAGCGTGAGGGAGGGCAGGGTCGTAAAAACCAGACCCAGGCCGTGGCGGTGGTTGTTCAACCGGCGCGCCGGGAAACGGTTCGGGATGTCCGGGTATTTACTGGTACGGTGTCGCCGCGATCGCAATTCCTGGTGGCCCCCAAAGTGGCGGGGCGGCTGGAAACGCTGCTCGTGAATATCGGGCAGGAAGTGAAAAACGGTGATCTGATCGCCCTGTTGGACAGCCAGGAGTACCGTCAGCAGGCTGAACAGGCAAAAGCGGAACTGGAAGTGGCGCAGGCTAATGCGATTGATTTCCAGAGTGTATTGGATATTACCACGCGCGAACTTGACCGGGTAAGGGAGCTTCGGAAACAACAGGTGGCTTCCCAGTCGGAAATGGATCAGGCGGAAGCGCAATACACGATGGCCAAGGCCAAGCATGCGGTTGCCCTGGCTCAGGTGAAGCAAAGGGAAGCCGCTTTGAAAGCGGCCGACATTCGCCTGTCCTATACGCGAATCGACGTGGCGTGGGTTGATGGCACTCCAACGCGTGTGATTGGTGAACGCCACGTGGATCAAGGGGCGATGCTTCGCCCCAATGATCCCATTGTGTCCGTTCTTGATGTGGGCACGGTGATCGCGGCCATTTTTGTGATCGAAAGGGACTATCCTAGTTTGCAGACCGGGCAGGTGGCGACCATCACTACCGATGCCTTCCCCGGGAAAAGCTTCAATGGCAAGGTCGTGCGCAAGGCGCCTCTTCTTAAAGAATCGTCCCGGCAAGCGAGAGTGGAGATAGAAGTCAACAATCCGGAAGGCCTTCTGGTGCCCGGCATGTTTGTACGGGCCGAGATACAGTTTGCGGAACGCGAGAAGGCGACCGTTGTGCCGGCGGGTGCGGTGGTGAAGCGCAACGGGCAAAGCGGCGTCTTTCTGGCGGATCCAGAGACATTGACGGCGCGGTTCGTTCCCGTGACGGCTGGCATCATGAACTCCCAGGTGACAGAAGTCATTGATCCAGCCCTCGAAGGCCAAGTTGTGACGATGGGACAGCACCTCCTTGAGAATGGAGCGGCTATTGTCATCGCCGCCCCTGCTCAGACTGCACCGGCAGAAAAGAGCAAGGAAGGCGGAGCCGCGCGATGAGCATCGCCCAATCCGCTGTCCGGCGGCCTGTTTTTACAGTCATGGTGACGCTTATCGTCATCATCCTGGGCGGGGTGTCGCTTTATCGCATCCCGGTTGACTTGATGCCGGACGTGACCTATCCCACGTTGAGCGTTTCCACGCGTTACGAGAATGCCAGTCCGGCGGAGATTGAGGAACTCATTACCCGACCCATTGAAGAGGCGATGAGTGCGGTTCCCGGAGTGGAGGAAGTGTCCTCGGTATCGTCCGAGGGCAACAGCAATGTACGGATCAAGTTCACGTGGGGCACGGATCTGGACGCGGCGGCGAATGACATTCGTGACCGACTGGACCGCGTGATCCCGCGCCTCCCTGATGAAGCAGAGAGGCCGACGTTACGGAAGTTCGATCTCGCCAGTTTTCCGATTATGACGTTGGGTGCGTCAAGCCGCCTGGATCCTGTCCAGATGCGGAAGATGATTGATGATCAGATAAAGTATCGGATTGAGCGGGTGCCGGGAGTGGCGGCCTTGGACGTGATGGGCGGGCAGGAACGCGAGATCCATGTCCTGCTGGATCCCGACAAGATCAAGGCGCTCGGCATCCCGCTTGATGTGCTGATGAGCCGGATCGAATCGGCCAATGTGAACCTGCCGGCGGGAAACCTTGAGGCGGGGAATTACCAGATCGTTATCCGCACCCCGGGTGAGTACACCAGTCTGGATCAGCTGCGGGAGACAACGGTGGCGGTTCGCGAGGGAGTGCCGGTGCTGCTGAAGGACGTGGCTGAAATCAAGGATGCGTGGTTGAAGGTGACACGCGTGGTGCGGGTTGATGGATTGCCGGGTGTCCGTCTGTCCGTGAATAAGCAGTCGGGACGGAATACGGTGGATGTGGCCCGTGCGGTGCGCGCGGAGGTTGACCGCATCAATAGGGATCTTCCCCAGGTCCGGCTTACGACCATCATGGACACCTCCGATTACATTCAGCGATCGATCACCAATGTCGGCAGTTCCGCCATGTACGGCGGTCTGTATGCGATTCTTATCCTGCTTTTTTTCCTGAGGAATGTGAGAAGCACGTTGATCATCGCGACGGCCATCCCCATCTCCATCATGGCGACCTTTCTGCTGATTTACTTCGGAGGGTTCACGATGAACCTCATGACGCTCGGCGGGTTGGCGCTGGGTGTGGGGATGCTGGTGGATAATGCGATTGTCGTGCTGGAGAACATTTACCGGATTCGCGAGAGTAATCGCAAACTGGGCGGCGGAGAGGCGGCGGTGCAAGGGACCGAGGAAGTCACAGAGGCGATTGTGGCCAGCACCTTGACGACGGTTGTGGTTTTCCTCCCGCTGATATTTGTACGTGGCATGGCCGGCGTGATGTTCAAGCAACTTGCCTACGTTGTCAGTTTTGCCCTGCTTTGCTCGATGGGGGTAGCCTTGACCCTGGTTCCGATGCTGGCTTCCAACTTTCTCCTGCCGATCAGCCTGGAAAAACCGGTTAACGAAACAATCGCACACAAGCTCTTCCGGGTGACGGGGCGTTTTTTGGAGCAGATCGAGAGTCGGTATGTGAATCTGCTTCATCTAGCCTTGAATCACCGGTGGCGGGTGGTCGCTGTCGGTGTTGTCCTGTTAATCGTCAGTCTTGCCATGCTGCCCCTGGTTGGCACGGAACTGATGCCCACCGCTGATGAGGGGGAGGTGCGGGTGAACGTGGAAATGGAAGTGGGAACGAAGTTGTCGCTGTTGGAAGCGACGTTTCTGCCGATTGAGGCGATTGTTGCGCGCGAGGTGCCGGAGGCCAGGAGCACGGTGACAAGCATGGGTGAGTCCCGTTGGCATGCGGGTGGAAGCCATAAGGGTGACATGACGATCAATCTCAAGCCGCTTGGCGAGCGAACGCGATCCAGTGAGGAGATTGCCGCCGTGCTTCGCAGGAAGTTGGCAGGGATTCCAGGGACGACCATCCGGACGCGAGCCGGGAGGGGGTTGTTTATTCTCCGGATGGCGAGTGGCAGTTCCGACCGTCTGCAGGTTGAAGTCCGGGGGTATGACTTGGATACGGCGGATGCCCTGGCGCGTCGGGTTAAGGCCATTGTTGAGACGGTGCCGGGAATCAGCGATGCCGTGTTAAGCCGGGATAGTGGTCAGCCTGAGCGGTTGATTGTGGTGGATCGTGCCAAGGCGGAGGCCATGAAGGTGACGGTTTCCCAAGTGGCCGGCCTGTTGCAGACGGTGCTGGGCGGGACAAGGGCCAGTTACTATCGGGAGGGGGGTGATGAGTATGCGATTCTGGTGAAGCTAAAGGATGCCGAGCAGCGATCAATTGATGAAATCCTGGATTTGACACTGACGAATGCAGGTGGAGAGCCGGTTGTATTGAGGAATATCGTGAATGTGCAGGAGCGGGCCGGGCCTGTTGGCATCGAGCGCAATGACCAGGAGCGTGTTGTGCTTGTGGAAGCCAATGTCATTGGCCGGGACATGGGGTCGATAATAGCCGATGTCCGCGAGAAACTGCGATCGGTTCCCATCCCCCGAGATTTTTCGGTGGGGTTTGCCGGCGATTATGAGGAGCAGGTGAAGGCCTTCAGGGAGTTGGGGCTTGGTCTCATCCTGGC